>CP107851.1:4800000-5170000 GCA_036013505.1 Streptomyces sp. NBC_00510
GTGATCGCCGCGTCCGCGGTGATGGGCGCGGGCATCGCCGTGATGCAGCCGGCGCTGGCCACGCTCATCGTGTGGTGCTCCACGCCGAAGACGCGGTCGCGGGCCTTCGCGACGCAGTTCTTCCTGAACAACCTCGGGCTGGGTGTCGGCGGCCTGCTGGGCGGGCTGCTGGTCGACACCTCGCGGCCGGGCTCCTTCACGCTGCTGTTCTCGATCGAGGCCGCGATGTTCGTGGTCCTCGGTGTCGTCGCGGCCTCCGTGCGACTGCCCAAGGCGGCGCGCATGGAGGCGGCGCCGACGGACAAGACGGCCGGCGGTTGGCGGGCTCTGTTCGCCGACCGGGCGATGGTGCAGCTGTGCGTGCTGGGCGGCGTGCTGTTCTTCGCCTGCTACGGGCAGTTCGAGTCGGGGTTGTCGGCGTACGCGGTCGAGGTGACCAAGGTGTCGCCGGCGACGTTGGGCGTCGCCCTCGCGGCGAACACCGCGGCGATCGTGGTGGCGCAGTTCCTCGTCCTGCGCCCGGTGGAGCGGCGGCGACGCAGCCGGGTGATCGCGGCGGTCGGTCTGCTGTGGGCCCTGGCGTGGGTGGTCGCCGGACTCGCGGGGCTCACGGGCTCCGCGCACGGGATCGCGACGGCCATGCTGATCGGCACGTACGCGCTGTTCGGGCTCGGCGAGGCGATGCTGTCGCCGACGGTCGCGCCGCTGGTGGCGGACATGGCGCCGGAGCGGATGGTCGGCCAGTACAACTCGGCGTTCGCGCTGGTGAAGCAGTTGGCGCTGGCCGTGGGGCCGGCGGTCGGCGGGCTCATGGCGGGCGGCGGGATGTACGCCGAGTACATCGTGATGCTGGTCGCGTGCTCGCTGGCGGTCAGCGTGCTCTCGGTGCGGCTGGGCCGGCGTCTCACGGTCGGGCAGGACGCGCCGCTGCGCGAGCCCGTGCTGGCGGCGTGATCCTCCCTCAGTTGGGGAGCGCGAACTCGCACCACACCGCCTTGCCGCCGCCGGGGGTCCGCCGGGATCCCCAGGCGGAGGCGATGGTGGCGATGATGGAGATGCCCCGGCCGGCTTCGTCGGCCGGTTCGGCGCGGCGGCGGCGCGGCAGGTGGTCGTCGCCGTCGGTGACCTCGATGATCAGGCGCCGGTCGGTGCGCCGCAGCCGTAGCCGCATGGGCGGGACGCCGTGCTGGAGCGAGTTGGCGACCAGTTCGCTGGCGGCGAGGACGCCGAGGTCGACGAGTTCGACGGGGAAGCGCCACGAGGTCAGCACGCCCTGGGCGAAGGCGCGGGCACGGGGGGCCGCCTCGATGCCGCCCAGCAGTTCCAGGGAGGCGTTGCGGAACAGTTCGGAGTCGTTGCCCTCGTGCTGCGGGTACTGCATGACGAGCACGGCGACGTCGTCGGCGTGCTCGGAGGTGACCCCGAGGGCGCGCAGCAGGCGGTCGCAGATGACCTGGGGGCTGCCGGTGGCGCCGGCGAGGGCGTTCATCAGGGCGGAGACGCCCTCGTCGATGTCCTCGCCGCGGCGCTCGATGAGGCCGTCGGTGTAGAGCACGGCCGTGGCACCGGGCCCGAGGGGGACGGAGCCGGAGGTGTGGACCCAGCCGCCGGTGCCCAGCGGCGGGCCGGTGGGTTCGTCGGCGCGGCGGACGGTTCCGTCGGCGTCGCGGACGACGATCGGCAGGTGGCCGGCGGAGGCGTACGACAGCCGTCCCTCGCTGGGGTCGTGGACGGCGTAGACGCAGGTGGCGATCTGGGTGGCGTCGATCTCGGCGGCGAGGCCGTCGAGGAGCTGGATGACCTCGTGCGGGGGCAGGTCGAGGCGGGCGTAGGCGCGGACGGCGGTGCGCAGCTGCCCCATGACGGCGGCGGCGCGCACGCCGCGGCCCATGACGTCGCCGATGACGAGGGCGGTGCGGCCGGCGCCGAGGGTGATGACGTCGTACCAGTCGCCTCCGACGGCGGCGTCGGTGCCGCCGGGCTGGTAGGTGGCGGCGACGCGCAGGTCGTCGGGCTGTTCGAGCTCCTGGGGGAGCAGGCTGCGCTGGAGGGTGACGGCGGTCGCGTGCAGGCGGCGCTCGCTCTCGCGGAGGCGTTCGGCGGCCTGGACCTGGTCGGTGACGTCGGTGGCGAAGACCAGGACGCCGCCGGTGTCGCCGCCGTCCTTCACCGGGACGGGGCTGCAGGTGAGGGTGAAGTAGCCCTGCCGGGTGGTGGTGGCGACCTTGCGGGCCTTGACGGTGCGGGGCTTGCCGCTGCGGAAGACCTGGTCCATCAGGGGGAGCAGACCGAGCTCGGCGAGCTCGGGGAGGGACTCGCGGGCGGGCTCCCCTGCGGTGCGGGGGCCGAAGACCTCGGTCCAGGCCTCGTTGACGTACCCGAGGTGGTGCGTGGGTCCGTGCGTGACCGCGATGAGGGCGGGCAGCCGGCCCAGCACCTCGCGTACGGGGAGCGCGTCGAGGGTGTGCGCCGGCGTGTCGGGGTGCTCGGCGGCTTCGCCGCGCGCCGCGGGGACCGCTCCGCCGGACGGGGGTTCGGCACCGGCGGCCGCCGCCTGGGCATTGCGTCGTTGTGTTCCGGGGAGCCGGGCGCTCCAACGCGTGAGGTTCAAACGTCCGATTCCTCGTATTTGTCACTCTTTGCAGGTGCTGGCGCACGCTTGGTCACGGGTCCAGTGTGGCCGACCCACCGCTCCGGGGGAATCGGCCACCGCATCCGCACTGGCGGTCAGGGCGCGTCGGGCTTGCGGCCGGTCTCCGCGGCGAGCTCGAACTCGGCGCGGGGGTTCTCCAGCGAGCCGAGCGAGACGATCTCCCGTTTGAAGAGCCCGGACAGGACCCATTCGGCCAGGATGCGCGCCTTGCGGTTGAAGGTGGGCATCCGGCTGAGGTGGTACGCGCGGTGCATGAACCAGGCGGGGTAGCCCTTGAGTTTGCGCCCGTAGACCTGTGCCACGCCCTTGTGGAGGCCGAGTGAGGCGACCGAGCCCGCGTACTCGTGACGGTAGTCGGTCAGGGGCTCGCCGCGCAGGGTCGCGACGATGTTGTCGGCCAGGACGCGGGCCTGACGCAGGGCGTGCTGGGCGTTGGGCGCGCAGAGCGCCTCGGGGTCGTCGGAGGTGACGTCCGGGACGGCGGCGGCGTCGCCCGCGGCCCAGGCGCCCTCGGTGCCGGCGATCCGCAGGGCCGCGGTGCACTTGATCCGGCCACGCCCGTTGAGCGGCAGGTCGGTGCGGGAGAGCACGGGGTGCGGCTTGACCCCGGCCGTCCACACCAGGGTGCGGGTGGGGAGGCGGGAACCGTCGTCGAGGGCGGCGATGCGGTTCTCGCAGGACTCCAGCCGGGTGTTCAGGCGGATGTCGATGTTGCGGCCGCGCAGCTCGCGGACGGCGTACCGGCCCATCTCCTCGCCGACCTCGGGGAGGATGCGGTCGGTGGCCTCCACCAGGATCCACCTCAGGTCGTCGGCCTCGACGTTGTGGTAGTAGCGCACCGCGTAGCGGGCCATGTCCTCCAGCTCGCCGAGGGCCTCCACGCCGGCGTAGCCGGCGCCGACGAAGACGAAGGTCAGGGCGGCCTCGCGGACCTCGACGTCCCGGGTGGAGGAGGCGATGTCGAGCTGCTCCAGGACGTGGTTGCGCAGCCCGATGGCCTCCTCGACGGTCTTGAAGCCGATGCCGTGCTCGGCGAGGCCGGGGATCGGCAGGGTGCGGGAGACCGAGCCGGGTGCCAGCACCAGGTGGTCGTACGGCAGCTCCAGCGCGGCGGAGCCCTCCTCCTCGGTGGCGAGGGTGGTGAGGGTGGCGACCCGTTTGCCGTGGTCGATGCGCCGAGCCTCGCCGATGACCAGCGTGCAGCGGTCCAGGACCCGGCGCAGGGGCACCACGACGTGGCGCGGCGAGATGGAGCCGGCCGCCGCCTCGGGCAGGAAGGGCTGATAGGTCATATAAGGCTGCGGTTCGACCACGACGATTTCCGCTTCGTCGGCCTTCAGCCTGCGCTGCAGCCGCAAAGCGGTGTACATGCCCACATAACCGCCGCCGACGACCAGGATGCGTGGGATCCCGGATTCTTCTGCCGCACCGGACGGCCCCTTGAGTGCTGCCATCGTCCCATGAGGCAATGGGCCATCGGGGTTTGTCCACAGGGCGTACGGCAATGAATGGCCGAATCCTGTTCTCCGGCAGGTCACGGGCGGGTTCCCGACCGGTGTGAAGTGCCGGAACGGAGAATCGGCGACCCCGGTACTCCGATCGTGGGTGGACTCCCCCTTCATTCTTGACCGGGGCTCAACTATGTTCGTATCCGGCCGGGGTGCCCGTGCGGCGTCGTCCGCCGTCTCCCGGCGATCATGGGGTGGGGAGTCTCCGGGGGGAGACGCGATTAACCGGGGGATACACATATGCATATCCAGGACCCTCAATGGGCGATGACCGCGACCGTCAGCGGTCATCCGGACACGGTCGTACGGAGTGTCGGCGGGAGTCGTACGTCGCCGCTGCGCGTGGACGCGCAGCGCAACCTCGAGCACGTCCTGCGCGCCGCCCGCGAGGTCTTCGGCGAGCTGGGGTACGGCGCGCCGATGGAGGACGTGGCACGGCGGGCCCGGGTGGGCGTCGGCACCGTCTACCGGCGCTTCCCCAGCAAGGACGTGCTGGTGCGGCGCATAGCCGAGGAGGAGACGGCACGCCTGACGGAGCAGGCGCGCGCGGCCCTGGGCCAGGAGGAGGAGGCCTGGTCGGCACTGTCCCGCTTCCTGCGGACGTCGGTGGCCTCCGGCGCCGGGCGGCTGCTGCCGCCGCAGGTGCTCCACGTGCAGCCGGCCGGCGCCTCGGACGGGGCGCGCGTGCCGCAGCAGCGCGGGGCGGGGGAGGACGTCGCCTCGGGCACCGGTGTCGCCACGCTGCTGGACGTCGTCGGGCAGCTGGTGGAGCGGGCGCGGGCGGCCGGTGAACTGCGCGCGGACGTGTCGGTGGCCGATGTGCTGCTGGTCATCGCCACCTCGGCGCCGTCACTGCCGGACCCCGCCCAACAGGCAGCCGCCTCGGGCCGGTTGCTGGACATCCTGCTGGAGGGGCTGCGGTCCCGGCCGGGAGCGTGAGGCTGGCCCGTTCAGGTGATGACCCGCGTCCGGGGGGTGAAACTCCCCGGACGGGTGGTTCTGGTGCTTGACAGCTCGTCGGACGGTACGGGTGTGCCACTCTTACGCCCGTGGATGAAGGAAACGGGGAGTCCGGTCCGCCCGCGGAGGCGGGGGCGGACTCCGGTGGGGACCCGCCGTCCGGCCGCGTACCCGGGCAGCGGGATCCGCTCGCGGAGCGCCTCCCCGAGGCCGCGGACACCCCCGGGGCGCAGTTGTCCGACGCCGACCTGGTCGCCCGTGTGCGCGGCGGCGACGACAGCGCGTACGAGGAGCTGTACCGGCGGCACGTGGCGGCCGTGCGGCGCTACGCACGGGGCTGCTGCCGTGACCGGCACACCGCGGAGGACCTGACCGGCGAGGTCTTCGCCCGCACGCTGCAGGCGATCCGCGGCGGCAGCGGCCCGGACGCCGCGGTGCGGGCCTACCTGCTCACCACGGTGCGGCGGGTGGCCGCGTCGTGGGGCAGCACCGCCAAACGGGAGCAACTGGTCGACGACTTCGCCGTGTTCGCGGTCACGTCGGCCGGTGCCGCGGCGGGCGAGGGCGCCCAGGAGCTGGGTGCGGACGTGCGCGCCATGCACGAGGCCGAACGGTCGCTGGCCATCCAGGCCTTCCGTACGCTCCCCGAGCGCTGGCAGGCGGTGCTGTGGCACACCGCGGTCGAGGAGGAGTCACCCAGCAAGGTCGCTCCGTTGCTCGGCCTGACGGCCAACGCGACGGCCGTCCTCGCGCACCGCGCCCGCGAGGGACTGCGCCAGGCCTATTTGCAGGCGCACGTCTCGTCCTCGCTGACCGCCGAGGGGGCCTGTGCCCGCTACGCGGACCGGCTCGGCGCGCACGCCCGCGGCGGTCTGCGGATACGGGCCGACCGGGAGCTGCGCAAGCACCTGGAGGAATGCGCCAAGTGCCGCCTTGCGGCGGCGGAGCTGGCGGACGTGAACGCGGCGCTCAAGGGGCTGCTGCCGGTCGCGGTCGTCGGCTGGTTCGGCGCGGCGTACGCGGCGAAGGCGGCGGGCATCGCCGCGGGCGGTGCGGTGGCCGGTGCCGGCGCGGCCGCCGCAGCGTCGGGCGGCGCTTCGGGCGGTGGCGCGGCGGCGGGTGCCGGTGGTGCGGCGGCCGCCGAAGGGGCCGCCGCACCGGTGAAGATCACCGTTGCCGCGGGGCTGGCGCTCGCGGCGGCCGGTGCCGTGGTGGCGATCGCCCTGACCGGGAACGACAGCACACCCCCGCCGCAGGCGGAGAGCAAGCCCTCGGCCGCGCCGGTCGTCCCGGCGCCGGCCCCCACACCGACCCCTTCGCCGTCACGGCGCTCCCCGGCGCCGAGCCCGACGCCGTCCGTCCGGGCTCCCGTGCGGGCCGTCACCCCGACCCCGACGCCTCCGGCGCGCCCCGCCGAGGAGCCGGCGCCCACACCCAGCGAGCCGCCGGCGCCGTCCCCCAGCCGTACCCCCGAGCCCACGCCCACGCCCACGCCCACACCGACGCCGACCCAGGCGCCCGAGCCGGCGGTCTACCGGCTGAGCGCGCTCGAGCACGGCGTCCTCGGCCGGTCGGACCGGCCCACGATCCGCCTCGGCGACTGGGTCTGGCAGCGCTGGGGCCTCGGCATCGACGGCACGCGCTACCCCGACGGCGTCACGGTCGGCGCGCCGTCCACCGTCACCATCGACCTCAACCGCTCCTGCACCGCCTTCGACGCCGTCGTCGGCATCGACGACGTCGCACTGGGCTTCGGCGCGGCGCGCTTCTCGGTCTACGGCGACCACGGGCGGCTGTGGCGCTCCGAGGTGCTGCGCGGCGGTGACCTGGGGGTGCCGGTGCACGTGCCGATCGCCGGCAACGCCGGCATCCGGCTGACGGTCGAGCCGACGCGCAGGTTCCACCTGGTGAACGTCGCGGACTGGGCGGTGTCGCGGATCACCTGCGACTGAGGCGTGCCGCCGGTCCCCGCCGGTTCAGCCGGCGGGGACCTCGCACGCGCCGTCGGCGCAGGCGTCCGCCGCTGGGGCGGCGGGTACGGCGCCGGTCTCCTGGGCGACCTGCTCCAGCACACGCAGGAAGGTCGAGGTCTCCTGGCCGCCCTGGACGGCCCACTTGCCCTCGAAGACGAAGGTCGGGACGGCGTTCACACCGATGCTGCGGGCGTCGTCGATCTCGGCGAGCACCTCCGCGAGGCCCTCGTCGGAGCCGAGGAAGGCGGCCGCGCGGTCGCGGTCCAGCCCGGCCTCGGCGGCGAGGGCGGCCAGGGTGTCGCGGTCGCCGACGTCGGCGCCCTCGGCGAAGTGCGCCACGAGCAGCCGGTCCTTGAGCGCGGCCTGCTCCCTGGCGCCGTACGCGTTCAGGGCGTGCCAGAGCAGGCGGTGGGCGAGCAGGGTGTTGTTCTCGATGGCGCGGTCGAAGTCGAAGGCCAGGCCCTCGGCACGGCCGAGCTCCGCCACCCGGGCGTCCATCGCCGCGGACTGCGGGCCGTAGCGCTCGTCGAGGTAGGCGCGGTGGGGCTCGGGGGTGTCCGACTTGTCGGGGGCGAGCTGGAAGGGGCGGTAGACCACCTCGACCTGGTCGGCCTGCGGGAAGGCGGCCAGCGCCCGCTCGAAGCGGCGCTTGCCGACGTAGCACCAGGGACAGGCGATGTCGCTGTAGATCTCGACCTTCATGCTCTCTCCGTCACCGAAACAGTCAGTTGAATCCTCAAGCCTGCAACGAAGAGCCCGTCCCCGGCCATTCCCCTAGGCGATCGCCTCGGCCAGCAGCGCGTAGGCGCCCTCGCCGCCCAGCCCGTGGCCCGCGGTGCGGGCCCGCTCGTACGGCCCGTCCCCCAGGGCCGCGCGGGCCGCCGCCCCCGCCGCGCGCACCACCTCCTCCTCCGGGACGGGGCGCGGCAGGCCCGCGCGCAGGCCGTCGGCCGCACCGTGCAGCCCGGCGGCCCGTACGGGATCGCCGAGGGTCACCAGCACCTCGGCGGCGTACTCGGCCACCGCCGCCAGACGCGGTTCGGCGCAGAAGCCGTCGAGTCCCGCGCGCAGTGCCTCCGCGAGCCCGGCCAGGGCACCCGCCGTGTCGCCCTCGGCGGCGGCCACCCGGGCCGACAGGCTCGCCACGAGCAGCTCGAAGTCCGGTGGGGGCGTGCCCATACGGCCCTCGCCGTGCGCGAGGTCGACCAGCTCCCGGGCCTCCCGGAGCTCGCCCCGGCGCAGCACGATCGTCGCCAGCAGCGCACGGATGTAGGCGCGGGCGTCCCACACCCCGTACTGCTCGGCCTCCTCGGCGGCCTGGCGCAGCAGCTTCTCGGCGCGGGCGTCGTCGCCCTCCCGGTGGGCCACCTCACCCATGCGGGAACGGACGAAGATGCCCTCCACGTGCGCGCCCAGTTCACCGCCGAGCCGCAGGGCCTCCTCCAGGTCCGCCCGCGCCGCCGCGTAGTCGCCGTACGCCAGCGCCATCTCGGCCCCCGCCTCGCAGACCTGGGCGCGCATCCAGCGGTCGCCGAGCCGTTCGCTGAGTTCCAGCAGCTCCGGCCAGTCCGCGTCGGCCCGGGGGAGCCCGCCGGGGAGGTCGATCGTGATGTGCGTACGGAACATCAGTGCCGCCGCCAGTTCCCATGTGCCGCCGTACGCGCGGCAGGTGGCCACCATCGTGTCCGCGTGCTCCCGGATCGCCTCGTGGCGGCCCACGACGTAGTCGCAGAACGGCCACAGCATGCCGGGGAAGCGCGCCGAGTGCGGGCCCGGCACGCTGTACACCTCGACGATCCGCGAGGCCAGCGCCAGCATCTCCTGGCTCTGCATCTCCTCGCGGGGCATGGTGTCGCTGACCACGAAGAGGTGGAGCAGCCGCAGGTTCATGCGCGGCCAGAAGCCCGGGGCGCCGGGATCGTCGGGGAGTTCGGCGAGCCCGATGAGCCGGGCGAGCCACTCCCGCGCTTCGTCGCGGAAGTTGCGCAGCCACCAGAACCAGCCCATGGCCAGGGCCAGTTCGATCCCCTCGGCCTCGTCCCCCGCGTCGATCGTCCGGCGCAGCACGGCTCGTACGTTGTCCAGGTCCGCCTCCACACGGGCCGCCCAGACCAACTGCTCGGGGGCGCGCAGGCCGGAGTCTGCGGTGCGGGCGAAGTCCGCGAAGTACGCGGTGTGCCGGCGGGCCGCCTCCGCCCGGTCGGCGGGATCACCGGCTGCGCGCTCGGCGGCGTACTCGTGGATCGTCTCCAGCAGCCGGTAGCGCACCTCCTCCGTGCCGTGGTCGACCACGATCAGGGACTTGTCCACGAGCTGGCCGACCAGCTCCAGCGCCTCCTCCCCGCACACGGCCTCCGCCGCCTGCAGCGTGCAGCCGCCGGCGAAGACGCTCAGCCGGCGCAGCGTCGTGCGTTCCGCCTCGTCGAGCAGGTCCCAGCTCCAGTCGACGACCGCGCGCAGCGTCTGCTGGCGGGGCAGCGCGGTGCGGCTGCCGCCGGTCAGCAGCCGGAAGCGGTCGTCGAGGCGGGCCGCGATCTGGCGCGGGGTGAGCACCCGCAGCCGCGCGGCGGCCAGCTCGATGGCCAGCGGCAGCCCGTCCAGGCGGCGGCAGATCTCGTCCACCGCCGCCGCGTGGTCGTGGTCCGCGTCGAACCCGGGGCGCACGGCCGCCGCCCGCTCCACGAACAGCCGGTGCGCGGTCGGCAACGGCAGCGGCTCGACCGGGCGCACCGTCTCGCCCTGCAGACCCAGCGGCTCGCGGCTCGTGGCGAGCACGGTCACACCGGGGCAGGCGGCGAGCAACTGGTCGGTGAGGGCGGCCGCGGCGTCGATGACGTGCTCGCAGTTGTCGAGCACCAGCAGCATGCGGCGCTGCGCGCAGTGCTCCAGGAGCCGGGCTGCCGGGTCGGCCTCCTGGCCCGCGCTGCGCACCTCGCGGGCGGCGGCCAGCACGGCCGTGTCACGGCGTCCGATCGCGCTCAGCACGGCGTCCGGCACGGCGGCGGGGCGGTCCAGCGGGGCGAACTCCGCCAGCCACACCCCGTCCGGGTACGCGGAGGCCCCGGCCACCGCGGCCGCGGCCTCCTGCGACAGCCGCGTCTTGCCGGAACCCCCGGGGCCGGTCAGCGTCACCAGGCGGTGCCTGCCGTCGGTCAGGCTCGCGCGCAGCACGTCCAGTTCGGCCTCGCGGCCGACGAAGCTGGTGAGGCGGGCCCGCAGGTTTCCCGTGCTGGGCGGGCCGGTAGGGGCGGCTGTCGGGGTCGGCGGTTGCGGTTCGGCGGCGAGCAACTGGGCGTGCAGGGACTTGAGTTCGACGCCCGGGTCGGTGCCGAGGCGATCGGCGAGGGCCAGGCGGGTGTCCTCGTACGCCGCCAGGGCGTCGGCGGAGCGACCCGTCGCATGCAGCGCCCGTATCAACTGCGCCCGGAACGGCTCGTGCAGCGGGTGCTCGGCGACCAGCCCACGCAACTGCGGCAGCAGTTCGCCGCCGCGGCCGAGCGCCAGGCACGCCTCGATGCGGCGGTACGTCGCGGTCAGCCGCAGGTCCTCCGCCCGGGCGGCGGCGGAACCCCGGTCGGGCAGGTCCGCCAGCGCGGGACCGCGCCACAGCGCGAGCGCGGCCTCCAAGGTCTCCGCGGCGGCGTCGGGGTCACCGGCGTCGAGGGCGGCACTGCCTTCGCGTACCAGGCGCTCGAAGAGGTGCAGGTCGACGTCGTCCGGGGTGGCCGTGACCAGGCGGTAGCCGGCGGGGCCCGAGGCGATCGTGTTGTCCTGGGACCCGAGGGCGCGGCGCAGCCTCGACACGAGCGCCTGCAGTGCGCCGGAGGCGTCCTGGGGCGGCTCGTCGCCCTCGCCACCCCACACCTCGGCGATCAGGGCGTCCGTGGACACCGCGTGCGGGGCGTGCAGCGCGAGTGCGGCGAGCAGGGCCCGCAGCCGCTTGCCGCTGCCCAGGGGCACGGGCGCGCCGGTGGGGCTGCGCGCCTCCGTGGCGCCGAGGATCAGGTACCGCACGGGGCCATTCTTACGGTGCGGGCTCTGCGAGGCGAAGCCGTTTCCCTGTGCGGGTGCGTTGCGCTTCGCGGACCGGGGTTCGGAGTGCGGCCCGTCGTTCGTGTGCGGGTGCGTTGCGCCTGCGGCGGGCATCCCCCACCCGCCCTCCCTCCCCCAGCCTTCGGCCGGGGGGACCCCCATCGGCGCACCCCGCCACATCCCCTCCCGTTGTCGGGGCGCATGACGGCCGGTGGGGGGTGAGTAGGCACCTGCGGCAACCCCGGACCGCTCTCTGAGCCCTCACCGGCCGTTGGTCGCCGCACGATAGGGAGGGGGCGGGGGAGTTGGGGGCACCCCCGGCCGAAGGCTGGGGGAGGGTGGGCGTTCTGGACGCTGACGTGTATTTGTTGTGCGGCACGGGCGGCACAACAAGTGCCGCCCGTCATGCACATAAATATGCGGTCCGGAATGCCCAGCCCCGGAGGCCCCGCCCCCGGCCCACCACCCACCGCGCGAGGCCCGCACCAACCGCGCCGGGCAATCGGGAGGGCGGGCGGGGGACAGCCCGCCGCAGGCGCAAACAAACCCGCACACACCCACCGGGCAGCCCGGCGCAGCCGCCCGCAGGCGCGAACAACCCGCACACAACAAACGGCCGCAAGGGGCACCGCATGCGGAACGGTGCCCCCGGAGGGGCTAGTCCCGGTCGTCGTCCTCGTCGCGCGGGCCGAGGAGCTCGTCCGCGAGGGAGGGGAGGTCGTCGAGGGGGGTCTCCTCGGCCCACGAGGGGCGGGGGCGGGGGCGGCGCCCCTCCGCGGGGACGGACGGCATCTCGCGCGTGCGCTCGTTCTCCGGGTCACGCGGCGCCGCGGCCGGCGCCTCGGGCCGGAAGATGCCGGGCGGCACACGGTCGGCGGAGGGGACGGGCGGCAGGACGGCCGTGTCGTCCGCCGCGCCGGGGGTGACCGCGGGCAGAACGGCCGTCTCCTCCGCGTCGGTGGGCGTCGCGGGCCGCGGCGGCCGCGGCGTCTCGGCGGTCTTCGTGAAGTCCGGGAAGGCCGGCTTGACCGGCGGCAGGACCGCCGTCGCGTCGTCGACGGGCACCGCGCGCAGCACGGCGGTCTCCGCGTCCCCGGCCGCCCCGGTCGAGGGGGTCGGCGGCCGCGGGGTCTCCACGGTCCTCGTCGTGTCCTCCGCCTCGACGCGGGCCTGCTCGGCCCGCATCAGGGCCTCCTCGGCCTTGCGCTGGCGCTCCAGGCGGCGTTCCTCGGCCTCGGCGCGGAGACGGGCCTCCTCCTCGGCCTGGCGGCGCAGCCGTTCCTGTTCCTCGCGGCGGACGCGCTCCTCGGCCTCGCGGCGGGCGCGCTCCTCCTCCGCCTGCCTGCGGGTCTCCTCGGCACGGCGCCGGGCCTCCTCCGCGGCGGCCTCCTCGGCCGCGAGGCGGGCGGCCTCCTCGGCGAGGCGGCGGCGTTCCTCCTCCTCCGCGCGGAGCTTCTCCAGCTGGGCCTGGCGCTCGCGTTCGAGCCGCTCCTCCTCTGCCTTGCAGGCCGCCTCCTCCTCGGCGCGCCTGCGGGCGTCCTCCTCGGCCTGGCGGCGGGCCTCCTCGCGGGCCTCGACCTCCTTCTCCGACAGGGGGAGGATCTCGTCGAGACGGTGCCGTATCACCGTCGTGACGGCCTCCGGCTCCTGGGCCGCGTCGACGACCAGGTAGCGCGCGGGGTCGGCCGCGGCGAGCGTGAGGAAGCCGGAGCGCACGCGGTCGTGGAACTCCGCGGGCTCGGACTCGAGCCGGTCGGGCGCCTCGGTGAAGCGCTCGCGGGCGGCCTCGGGGGTGACGTCGAGCAGGACGGTCAGGTGCGGGACGAGACCGTCCGTCGCCCAGCGCGAGATGCGGGCGATCTCGGTCGGCGCGAGGTCGCGCCCGGCGCCCTGGTAGGCGACGGAGGAGTCGATGTAGCGGTCGGAGATGACGACCGCGCCGCGCTCCAGCGCGGGGCGTACGACGGTGTCGACGTGCTCGGCGCGGTCGGCGGCGTACAGCAGGGCCTCGGCGCGGTGGGAGAGCCCGCCGCTGGAGACGTCGAGCAGGATCGAGCGGAGCCGCTTGCCGACCGCCGTGGCGCCCGGCTCGCGGGTGACGACGACCTCGTGGCCCTTGCCGCGGATCCACTCGGCGAGGGCCTCGACCTGGGTGGACTTGCCGGCCCCGTCGCCGCCCTCGACGGCGATGAAGAAGCCGGTGGGGGCGGGCGCCTGCTCGGGGTCGCCGCCGCGCAGCGCCTCGCGCAGGTCGCGGCGCAGGGGCACGCCCTGGCGGTCGTCGGTCTTGCCGAGGACGAGCGCGGCGACGGGCAGCAGCAGGGCGCCGATCAGCATGAGGGCGTAGGCGGCGCCGCCGTGGTCGAAGGTGAAGTGCCCGTTGACGACGCGGTGCGGGCCGATGCCCCCGGCCAGCAGGGGGGCGCCGACGGCGCCGACCGCCATGAGCAGGTGCGTGACCGCGTGCAGGTGGTCGGTGGCGCGGGCCCTGCGGGACTCCTCGGTCTCCTGGTCGATGAGGACGTGCCCGGTGTTGGCGGTGATCCCGGCCGCGGTGCCGGCGAGCAGCGCCAGCAGCAGCACCGTCGTCGGGTCGGGCACGATGCCGGTCAGCAGCAGGGCCAGACCGGTGACGGCGATGGCGATGGCGAGCAGGCGGCGCCGGGACAGTCCCGGGAAGGTGTGCGGGGCGATCCGGATGCCGAGCACGGGGCCCGCGGTGAGCGCCAGCACCAGGAGCCCGTAGCCGACCGGGCCCCCGCCGAGGTCGGCGGCGTGCAGCACGGCGAGCGCCACGGCGGCGGCGATGGCGCCGGCGACGGTGGTGGTGCCGAGCACGAGCAGCGGTACGGCGCCGGTGCGCCCGCGGTCGTTGCTGCGCAGGCCCTGCAGCGGGGAGCGGAGCGGGGGCGCCTGGTCGCCCGGCAGTTCCAGCAGGTAGAGGACGGCGCCGGAGGCGGCGAACAGCCCGGCGGCGACGTAGGAGGCGAGCGCGGCCTGGTGCAGGCCGAACCAGTCGACGCCGAGGCCGATCAGGTTGCCGACGAGCGTCACGACGACGAGGCCCGCGGCGGCGATCGGGAAGGCGACGAAGCCGGTGCGCTGGTCGAGGCGGCGCAGCGCGTCGAGGCGGTCGGGCAGCGGACGTACCGTTCCTGCGCCCGGCGCGGGCGGGGGCAGCAGCCCGGGGGCGGCGCCGTCCTTGGCCACGGTCCACAGCCGCTCGGCCACCCCGGTGACGAAGACGGTGACCAGCAGCCAGGCGACGGCGTCGGCCGGCACCCAGTCGATCCACAGCGGGGCGACGATCAGCAGCGCGAGGCGTACGACGTCGGAGCCGATCATCGTCCACCGGCGGTCCAGCACGCCGCCGGGCCCGGTGAGGGAGCCCAGCGGGCCGAGCAGCACGGCCCCGAAGAGCAGGGCGGCGAGGACGCGCGCGCCCAAGACGGCCGCGACCGCGAAGGCCGCGCCGCGGTACCCCCCGCCGAAGGCCTGGGCGCCGACGGCGGCCTGCGCCGTCAGGACGACCAGGACCAGCAGGGCGAGCCGGTCGCCGACGGTGCCGGTCAGCTGAGCGCCCCACAGCTTGCGCAGGGGAGGGATCTTCAGCAGGGCACCCACGGCGCGTTGCCGCGAGTCGGCCTCGAGTTCGTCGGCGAACGTGTCCGTTGGCTGCTCGGATCGCGTCATTCCGCCAGCCTATCGGGACACGGTGCCGTCCCGGAGGGCGCCTGCCGGGACCGCACCTGCCGTGCGGCCCCCGCGGGAACTACTCGGCGGGCTCGGCGGCCGCGGAAGCGGCCTTCTTCGCCGTGGTCGTGGCCTTGGCGACGGTCTTCTTGGCGGTCGTCTTGGCCGCCGCGGTCTTCTTCGCCGCGGTGGTCTTGGCGGCCGTCTTCTTCGCCGCCGTCTTGGTCGCGGTCGCCTTCTTGGCCGGGGCCTTCTTGGCCGCCGTCTTCTTCGCCGTCTTCTTGGCGGGGGCCTTGGCCCGCTTCTCGGCGAGCAGCTCGTAGCCGCGCTCGGGCGTGATCGTCTCGACGTCGTCGTCACGGCGCAGTGTGGCGTTGGTCTCGCCGTCGGTGACGTACGGACCGAAGCGGCCGTCCTTGACGACGACGGGGCGCTCGCTGACCGGGTCGGTGCCCAGTTCCTTCAGCGGGGGCTTGGCCGCGGCGCGGCCGCGCACCTTCGGCTGGGCGTAGATCGCCAGGGCCTGGTCGAGGGTGATCGTGAAGAGCTGGTCCTCGGTCTCCAGGGAGCGCGAGTCGGTGCCCTTCTTCAGGTACGGGCCGTAGCGGCCGTTCTGGGCGGTGATCTCGACGCCCTCGGCGTCGGCGCCGACGACGCGCGGCAGCGACATCAGCTTGAGCGCGTCCTCCAGCGTCACCGTGTCGAGGGACATCGACTTGAAGAGGGAGGCGGTGCGCGGCTTGACCGCGTTCTTGCCGGTCTTCGGGGTGCCCTCGGGCAGGATCTCGGTGACGTACGGGCCGTAGCGGCCGTCCTTGGCCACGATCTGGCGGCCGGTCTCCGGGTCGGCGCCCAGCTCGAAGTCGCCGCTGGGCTTGGCCAGCAGCTCCTCGGCGAGCTCGACGGTCAGCTCGTCCGGCGGCATGTCGTCGGGGACGTCGGCGCGCTGCCCGGTCTCGCCCTCGGTCTCGGCGGCCTTCTCCACGTACGGGCCGTAGCGGCCGACGCGCAGCACGATGCCGTTGCCCACGGGGAACGAGGAGACCTCGCGGGCGTCGATGGCGCCGAGGTCCTCGACGAGTTCCTTCAGGCCGCCGAGGTGGTCGCCGTCGCCGTTGCCCGCGTCCGCGGCACCGCCGACGGGGGTGTCGCCCTCGCCGAAGTAGAAGCGGCGCAGCCACGGCACCGCCTGGGCCTCACCGCGGGCGATGCGGTCGAGGTCGTCCTCCATCCGCGCGGTGAAGTCGTAGTCGACGAGCCGGCCGAAGTGCTTCTCCAGCAGGCCGACGACGGCGAAGGAGAGGAAGGACGGCACCAGGGCCGTGCCCTTCTTGAAGACGTAGCCGCGGTCGAGGATGGTGCCGATGATCGAGGCGTACGTCGACGGACGTCCGATCTCGCGCTCTTCCAGCTCCTTGACCAGCGAGGCCTCGGTGTAGCGGGCGGGCGGCTTGGTGGCGTGGCCGTCGGCGGTGACGTCCCGCGCGGTGAGGGCGTCGCCCTCGGTGACGGCGGGCAGCCGGCGCTCGCTGCTGTCGAGCTCGGCGTTGGGGTCGTCGGCGCCCTCGACGTAGGCCTTCATGAAGCCGTGGAAGGTGATGATCTTGCCGGAGGCGGAGAACTCGGCGTCCCGGCCGTCGGCCGCGCGACCGCCGACCTTGACGGTGACGGACTGACCGACCGCGTCCTTCATCTGGGAGGCGACGGTGCGCATCCAGATCAGCTCGTACAGGCGGTACTGGTCGCCGGTCAGGCCGGTCTCGGCCGGGGTGCGGAAACGATCACCCGAGGGGCGGATCGCCTCGTGCGCCTCCTGGGCGTTCTTGACCTTGCCCGCGTAGACGCGGGGCTTGTCCGGCAGGTAGTCGGCGCCGTAGAGCTGGGTGACCTGGGCCCGGGCGGCGGTGATCGCGGTCTCCGACAGCGTGGTGGAGTCCGTACGCATGTAGGTGATGAAGCCGTTCTCGTACAGCTTCTGGGCGACCTGCATGGTGGCCTTGGCGCCGAAGCCGAGCTTGCGGCTGGCCTCCTGCTGCAGGGTCGTGGTGCGGAAGGGCGCGTACGGCGAGCGGCGGTACGGCTTGGACTCGACCGAGCGGACGGAGAAGGCGGCGCCCTCCAGGGCGGCGGCGAGCGCGCGGGCGGCGGCCTCGTCCAGGTGGAGGACGTTGGCACCGTCCTTGAGCCGGCCGTTCGCGCCGAAGTCACGACCCTGCGCGACGCGCTTGCCGTCGACCGCGCTGAGCTTGGCGCCGAAGGTGCCCGGGTCGGTGGCGTCACCGGCCCGGCCGGTGGCGAAGGTCCCGGACAGGTCCCAGTACTCGGCGGAGCGGAAGGCGATGCGCTCGCGCTCGCGCTGGACGACGAGCCGGGTGGCGACGGACTGGACACGGCCGGCCGACAGGCGCGGCATGACCTTCTTCCACAGGACCGGCGAGACCTCGTAGCCGTAGAGGCGGTCGAGGATGCGGCGGGTCTCCTGGGCGTCGACGAGGGGCTGGTTCAGCTCGCGCGGGTTGCGGACGGCTTCCTGGATGGCGTCCTTGGTGATCTCGTGGAAGACCATCCGGCGGACCGGGACCTTGGGCTTGAGGACCTCCTGCAGGTGCCAGGCGATGGCCTCGCCCTCGCGGTCCTCATCGGTGGCGAGCAGGAGCTCGTCGGACTCCTTGAGCAGGTCCTTCAGCTTCTTGACCTGGGCCTTCTTGTCCGCGTTGACGACGTAGATCGGCTGGAACTCGCTGTCGACGTTGACGCCGAGCCGCGCCCACGGCTGGCCCTTGTACTCCGCCGGCACTTCGGCGGCCCCGTTCGGGAGGTCGCGGATGTGCCCGACGCTGGCCTCGACGACATAGCCGGGGCCGAGGTAGCCCTTGATCGTCTTCGCCTTGGCAGGCGACTCGACGATCACGAGTCGGCGGCCGCTGCCCTGTGCGGTCTCGCGGGTCGGGGACAACTTCGCTCTTCTCTCCGGGTCGAAGGTGGTCTCGCTGCGGAGTGTGACCGTACATCCCGGTCCCGTGTCAAACGGGAAAAGTCCGCAACGCCACTCGAACGGTAACCCGACAAGCGTCCTGTCTGCCGCACGGACTGCCGTCCATGTCCGATTTGCCCAGGTCAGAGGATCAGGAACAGCCAGACCCCGACAAGAAGCGAAACAACCCCGAAGAAACCTGCCACGGCGGCGGACGCCGGGCCCCCTCCCTGGACCACCGGCAGGTGCCGCAGCGACCGGGTGACGGTCCAGGCCAGGAGGGCTGCCCCGAATACCGCGAACACCGTCCCGGCGAAGATCCCTGGCGCGGTTTCCATGTACATGTCCCCCAGGTCCCTCTCGTGCTCCACGACCGACGCCCCCGCAGCCACGGAGAGTGGCACGCCGGGGCGACAACCGGAAGAACCCACGGTGAACTCCGCCCGAAAGGGCGTGGCCGGATCCTTTCGCTCCCGCCCGGTTCCACCGGGCCCGGCCGCGGCCCCTCCCCGCTCGCCGTCCCCCCTTCCCCCTGGCCGCCCTCCTCGCCCCTGACCGCCTTGACTCGCCTGACAAGATGTCCGGATACACCGAACGTTCTCTCAGGGGGAGTCCCACGATGTCCGACCCGAACAACCCGTACGGCCAGCCCGAGCCGGATGGTTACGGCTACCCGCAGCAGCCCCCGGCCGGCCCCGGCGGCTACGGCCAGCAGCCCGGCTACGGCTACCCGCAGCAGGGTTACCCCCAGCAGGGATACCCGCAGGGCGCCTACACCGGCGACCCCAACGCCCCGTACGGCTACGACATGTACGGCCGCCCGCTGTCGGACAAGTCCAAGGTCGTGGCCGGCGTGCTGCAGCTGCTGGTGGGCGGCCTGGGCATCGGGCGCTTCTACGTGGGCGACATCGGCATCGGCGTCGCGCAGCTCCTCACCTGCGGCGGCTTCGGCATCTGGGCGCTGATCGACGGCATCCTCTTCCTGACGAGCAACGACCGCACCGACTCGCAGGGCCGGATCCTGCGCAGCTGAGGACGATGACCTCCCTGACCTGGAACCGCCTCAGGGCCGTGGCCGGACGACCGGCCACGGCCCCCGTGGCGTCGCTCGTCGCGGGCGCGGCGGGCGCCGCCTACCTGTGGGGCACCGACCCGCACCAGGAGGGGCACTGGCTGCCCCGATGCCCCTTCAACTTCCTGACGGGGCTGCTCTGTCCCGCCTGCGGCGCGACCCGCATGGTCTACGACCTGATGCACGGCGACCTGTCGGCCGCCTTCCACGACAACGCGCTGCTGCTCCTGGCGAGCCCCTTTCCCCTCTATCTGTACGCGCGGTGGGTGACGGAGGGGCTGCGCGGCCGTTCCTACCGCCCCACGCTCGGACGCCGTGCGCAACTGGCGGTCCTGGGGATCGCCGTGGCCTGGGCCGTCGTACGCAACGCGGTTTGACAACGCGGTGATCACGGTTCCGTGACGGCTGTTCATCATCGGGACGGATGTCAATTTTCTGATGTAAGTATGTGGCCATCCGAGGCGGGGGGCCGGATCCTGAGGAAACGTGCGCTCCTGCCTGATCGTCCCCATTTGCGCAAGGAGCGACCTTCATGGCCACGCCCACCACTGACGCCCCGCACGGCTACGACGCGGCCGGCCGTCCGCTGTCCGACAAGTCGAAGATCACCGCTGGTCTTCTGCAGCTCTTCCTGGGCGGCCTGGGCATCGGGCGCTTCTACACCGGCCACACCGGCATGGCCATCGCCCAGCTCCTGACCTGCGGCGGCCTCGGCTTCTGGGCCCTGATCGACGCGATCCTCTTCTTCACCAGCAAGGACCGCACGGACTCCAAGGGCCGCGTCCTGCAGGGCTGATCCCCGCGACGCACCCCGACGGCCCGCCTCCGCTCTCCGCTGCGGAGGCGGGCCGCCGCGCTCCCGCTCACACCGGCTCGATGAAGCCCTGCTCCACCAGCAGCCGGATCGCCTCCGGCGTACGGTCCCGCAGCACCACCGGGTCCTCGCCCAGCAACTGGGCGATGGCGTCCAGGATCCGACCGGCCGTCAGCGTCCCGTCGCAGACGCCCGCGAAGCCCGCGCCGACCGTGTCCACCCTCGTCGCGCGCCGCATGCCGCGGTTCGCCCGCAGGACGACGTGCTCCGGGTCCTCGGCGCCGGGCAGTCCCACCTGCTCCTGCACCACCTCGTCCGCCAGCCTGAAGCGCTCGTCGAGCAGCGCCGCGTCGTCGTGGGCGCGCAGGAAGTCCTGGCGGCCGAACCAGGCCGCGATGTGCGGCCCGAGCGGCTGCTCGACGGGGTGCGGCCACTCCTCGGCGGTGACGGCGTGACGGTCCGAGCCGGTCCTGCGCACGGTGATCCAGCCGAAGCCCACGGCCTTGGTCTTGCGCTGTTCGAAGGCGTCCAGCCACGCGTCGTAGCGGGCGGCGTACGCCTCGGGCCCCGCCAGGTGGTCACCGCCGTCGCGCAGCCACAGCTCCGCGTACTGCGTGACGTCCTGCACCTCGCGCTGCACGATCCACGCGTCGCAGCCGGCGGGCACCCAGGCGGAGACGCGGTCCCGCCAGTCCTCGCCCTCGGTGTGCTCCCAGTTGGCGAGCAATTGGAGGTGCCCGCCCTCGGTGAGGTGGTCGGCGGCCTGCCGGACGACGGTCCGGCACAGGTCGTCGCCGGCCATGCCGCCGTCGCGGTAGGTGAAGCGGCTGCCCGGGGAGATGACGAACGGCGGGTTGGACACGATCAGGTCGTAGCGCTCGTCGCCGACCGGCTCGAAGAGGCTGCCCTGCCGGACGTCCGGCTCGGGCGCGCCCGACAGGGCGAGGGTGAGCCGCGTGAAGTGCAGGGCGCGGGGGTTGAGGTCGGTCGCGGTGACCCGGGTGGCGTGCCGGGAGGCGTGCAGCGCCTGGATGCCGGAACCGGTGCCGAGGTCCAGCGCCCGGGCCACGGGCGTGCGGACGGTGATCCCGGCGAGCGTGGTCGACGCGCCGCCGACGCCGAGCACCAGGTCCGCGCGGTCCACGCCGGGCGTCGTACGGATGCCGTTGGCGCCGCCCACCGCGCAGCCGAGGTCGGACACGATGTACCAGTCCTCGCCGCCGTCGCCCCCGTAGGGGCGGACGTCCACCGTGGCGCGCACCTCGTCGCCGTCCCGGACGAGCCAGCCGTCCTCGAGGGCCGCGTCGAGGGGCAGCACGTCGCGCAGCCGGGCGTACGGGACCGGCTGCTGCAGCAGGAAGAGCCGCACCAGGCTCTCCAGAGGGCTGCCGCCGCGGGTGGCACGCAGGGCGGGTACGGTCTCCGCCCGCGAGAGCGCGGCGTAGGCGGTCGCCCCGAGCAGGTCGAGACAGCCGTCGGCCGTGAAGGCCGCGGCGCGCAGCGCGTCGCGGAGGCGGTCGGCGCGGTCGGGGGCGGGCAGGGGCTGCGGGGGCGGCTGCGTACTCACGCTGCCATTGTCACCCGCGACGGGGCGCCCGGCGGGCCCCACCCGCCCTCGGACGGTCAGGACTTCGAGGGCTTCGGGCCGGAGTCCTGGCAGCCGGGCTGCTTCGCCATGGCCTGGCCGACCTCGCCCTGGCGCAGCGTGTCGAGCGCCTGCTCGCCGCTCTTGCTCACCTTGGCCAGGTTGTCGGAGACGCCCTTCAGCCCGTCGGCGAACTTCGCCTGGTCGGAGACGGGCAGCGCGTCGACCTGCTTGCGCAGGTTCGCGTAGGCGGTGGACAGCGAATTGAGGTCGTTGACCGCGTCCTGCTTGAGCTTCGTGCCGTCGTCGACCGGCGGGTCGCCGGCCTTGCCGACGATCCCGGCGAGCGCCTTGTAGGCCTCCGAGATCTGCCCGAACGCCGTGGAGTCGGCACTCCGGACGTCCTGCGGCTTGGCGTTGCTCGGGGTGTTGCTGATGTGGGTGTTCGCGTCGTTGATCTTCTTGACCTGGGCGGAGGCCTGGTCGCAGACCGTCTTCGCCCAGGCGTCGAGCTTTTCGTTACCGCCGTCGCCGCATCCCGACAGCGACCCCGTCGCGAGGATCACAGCCGTGACGGACAGCGCAGCCGCGAGTTTGGTGTTCACGGCCCCGGAACCTACACGGCTCCTGTCCGCGGGCCACATCGCTTCCACTCGATGCGCCCACTATTGCCCCTTATGAACCAAGAAGAGGGTGATGCATCTGACGTGCCCGCACGCGGCGGGCGCCACCCCGGAGGATGACGCCCGCCGCCGTATCAAGATGAGCTCACACTACGTCAGACCGTGGCCGTCGCATTCGGGTCGGCTGATCGCTTCGTGGTCTCGGTGTCGTCGTGGCCGGCGTCGGCGCCCTCGTCGTCCCCGACCGCGATGCCGCGACGCTTGGAGATGTAGACGGCACCCACGATGACCACCAGGGACACCGCGGCGACGCCGATCCGCACGCCGAGGTTGGCCTGGTCGCCATAGGAGAACTGGACCACCGCCGGGGCGACCAGCAGCGCCACCAGGTTCATGACCTTCAGCAGCGGGTTGATGGCCGGGCCCGCGGTGTCCTTGAACGGGTCGCCCACGGTGTCGCCGATGACGGTCGCGGCGTGGGCCTCGCTGCCCTTGCCGCCGTGGTGGCCGTCCTCGACGAGCTTCTTGGCGTTGTCCCAGGCACCGCCGGAGTTGGCGAGGAAGACCGCCATGAGCGTGCCCGCGCCGATGGCTCCGGCGAGGTAGGAGCCCAGCGCTCCGATGCCGAGGGAGAAGCCGACGGCGATGGGGGCGAGTACGGCGAGCAGACCGGGGGTGGCCAGTTCGCGCAGCGCGTCCTTGGTGCAGATGTCCACGACGCGCCCGTACTCGGGCTTCTCGGTGTAGTCCATGATCCCGGGGTGCTCGCGGAACTGCCGGCGCACCTCGAAGACCACCGCACCCGCCGACCGGGACACGGCGTTGATGGCCAGTCCGGAGAAGAGGAAGACGACGGCCGCGCCGAGCAGCAGGCCGAACAGGTTGTTCGGCTGGGAGATGTCCAGGTCCAGCCACCTGAGGTCGGCGGCGGAGATGTTCGCCTCCCGCACCGCGGTGTCGACGGCCTCCTTGAAGGACCCGAACAGCGCGGTCGCCGCGAGCACGGCGGTCGCGATGGCGATGCCCTTGGTGATCGCCTTGGTGGTGTTGCCGACCGCGTCGAGGTCGGTGAGCACCTGGGCGCCCTCGCCGTGGACGTCGCCGGACATCTCGGCGATGCCCTGGGCGTTGTCGGAGACCGGGCCGAAGGTGTCCATGGCCACGATCACGCCGACGGTGGTGAGCAGACCGGTGCCGGCCAGCGCCACCGCGAACAGGGCGAGCCAGATCGAGGCACCGCCCAGCAGGAAGGCGCCGTACACCGAGAGGCCGATGAGGACGGCCGAGTACACCGCGGACTCCAGGCCGACGGAGATGCCGGACAGGATGACGGTGGCGGGCCCGGTCAGCGACGTCTTGCCGATGTCCCGCACCGGGCGCCGGCTGGTCTCGGTGAAGTAGCCGGTGAGCTGCTGGATGAGCGCCGCCAGCACGATGCCGATGGCGACCGCGACCAGCGCGAGGATGCGCGGGTCACCGCCGTGCGAGGCGATGTCGCCGGGCACGTTGGCCAGCTCCGCGTACGTCGAGGGCAGGTACGCGAACGCCGCGACGGCCACCATCGCCAGCGAGATCACCGCGGAGATGAAGAAGCCGCGGTTGATGGCGGTCATGCCGCTGCGGTCCTTGCGGCGGGGGGCCACCGCGAAGATGCCGACCATGGCGGTGAGCACGCCGATCGCCGGGATCAGCAGCGGGAAGGCCAGGCCGGAGTCGCCGAAGGCGACCTTGCCGAGGATGAGCGCGGCCACCAGGGTGACGGCGTACGACTCGAACAGGTCGGCGGCCATGCCGGCGCAGTCGCCGACGTTGTCGCCGACGTTGTCCGCGATGGTGGCGGCGTTGCGCGGGTCGTCCTCCGGGATGCCCTGCTCGACCTTGCCGACCAGGTCGGCGCCGACGTCCGCGGCCTTGGTGAAGATGCCGCCGCCGACACGCATGAACATGGCGAGCAGCGCGGCGCCGAAGCCGAAGCCCTCCAGCACCTTGGGCGCGTCGGCCTTGTAGACCAGCACGACGACGGAGGCGCCCAGCAGCCCCAGGCCCACGGTGAACATGCCGACCACGCCGCCGGTGCGGAAGGCGATCTTCATCGCGTGGTGCGAGACGGTCGTCAGGTCCGCCGAGGGCTCACCCGGCGCCGGGGTCGCGGCTCGTGCGGCTGCGGCCACGCGGACGTTGCTGCGCACCGCCAGCCACATGCCGATGTAGCCGGTGACCGCCGAGAAGCCGGCGCCCACCAGGAAGAACACGCTTCGGCCGATGCGCTGCGCCGTGGTGTCCGCGGGCAGCAGCATGAGCAGGAAGAACGCGACGACCGCGAAAACTCCCAGAGTGCGGAACTGCCGTGCGAGGTAGGCGTTTGCACCTTCCTGCACGGCAGCCGCGATCTTCTTCATGCTGTCGGTGCCCTCGTCGGCACTGAGCACTTGACGTACCAGCACCACGGCGAGCACCAGGGCGGCCAGTGCCACCACCACGATGACGAGCACGAGATTGCGGTTGCCGTCGGTCAGTACGGGTGATGCGGCAAGCGGTTGGGCGATGTCCTGCAGGTGAGGGGTAAGTGGCCCCGCCATTCGTCCTCCTTGACGTTTGGCACGTGGGCGCGCGGCTCCGGCGACTTAGCAGCCACGACGCTCAGGCTTGTGAGCTGAGCAAAGATGGACGGATTGTAGGGAGCCGAACTAGATCAAAACAGGGCGCAGGAAACGAAATTCGCCGCGGCCGGGGATATAGCAAAGGAGATCGCCCGCAGATATCACCGGAAAAGGTGAACAGTCACCGTGTAAGTGGATCAACCACCGGGTGAATCCGCACACGCCGAGCTGACCTGCGGCAGAAGCGCGCAGGCAGCTCGGCAGGAGTGCGTGAAGGGGGGCTGGGCGGCTAGGAGAGCGCGGCCGGGTTCAGCGGCCAGCTCATCCGGATGACATCGCCGTACTCTCCCGAGAAGACCTCGACGTCGTCGACGAGGCCGCTGATGACGGCCAGACCCATCTGGCCCTCGTCCTCCGCCTCGGAGGAGTCGGACGAGGAGGGTGAGCCGTCGGGAAGCGGCTCGGATTGCTCGGCGGGGCTGTCACCACGCGCCGAGGGCACACTGGCGGCGTCGGCGGGGCGTTCGTCCGCCTCGGGGGACTTGTCGCCGACCTCGATGGAGAACTTCTTCTCCTCCTCGGTCAGCACCACCCGCACCGGACGGTCCGCACCACTGCTGCGGTACAGCCCGACGGCCCGGCTGCATGCCTCACCGACGGCGAGCCGGACCTCGTCGAGGACGGCCTCGTCCACCCCTGCCCTGCGGGCTACCGCAGCCGCCACCAGTCGTGCGGTGCGGACGTGCTCCGGCAGTGCGCTGAAGAGCAGTTCTACGGTGGGCATGGCCTCCCCCTCGTGCCTGTGGGCGGGCAACACAGGGGCCCGGGCGTCGGCGTCGCCCGGAGCCCCTCGGTCCGGCGCCGACGTCAGTCGGTCGCCGCGACGGCCTCGTCGACCGAGGTGTGGATGGGGAACACCTTGGTCAGGCCGGTGATACGGAAAATCTTGAGAATGCGCTCCTGGTTGCACACCAGGCGCAGCGAGCCTTCATGCGCGCGAACCCGCTTGAGCCCGCCGACCAGCACGCCCAGCCCCGTCGAGTCCAGGAAGTCCACGCCTTCCATGTCCACGACCAGGTGGTAGCTACCGTCGTTCACGAGTTCCACCAGCTGCTCGCGCAGCTTGGGTGCGGTGTACACATCAATCTCGCCGCCGACCTCGACGACCGTACGGTCGCCGACGGTTCGAGTCGACAGGGACAGGTCCACGGATCCTCCAGCACCTTGCATCGAGCGGTCGCCCCCCATGGATCGGCAGCCGCGATGGCATTCAATCACTTACCAGCGGGCATGCACGACGCCTTACGGCGATTGTCCGTCATGCCAGTGACACACTGAGTGCCGATGGCTCAGGATCATCTTCCGCAGTCGGCGCACGGCCGCACCTCCCCCGTCGCCCTCCTGGAGCGGCTTGCCACGGGGGCGGGCAGGGCCGCGCGCATCACCCATACGGAGCACTTGCCCCCACGGGCGGGTCGCCATGCCGATTGGCCTGATCAGATCCGCCCGGAGGTGATCGACGCGGTCCGCGCGTCCGGCATCGAGCGGCCGTGGGAGCACCAGGCACAGGTGGCCGCCCACGCCCTCGCCGGCACCTCCGCGGTGGTCGCCACGGGAACGGCCTCCGGCAAGTCCCTGGCGTACCTCGTGCCGGTCCTCAGCGCCCTCGTGGAGGGCTCCGAGGCGCCGAACGGCCGGGGCGCCACCGCGCTCTACCTGGCGCCCACCAAGGCCCTGGCGGCCGACCAGCGGCGTGCCGTGGCCGAACTCGCCGCCCCGCTGGGCAAGGCGGTGCGCGCGGCGGTCTACGACGGCGACACGCCCTTCGAGGAGCGCGAGTGGGTCCGCCAGTACGCGACCTACGTGCTCACCAACCCCGACATGCTCCATCTGGGTGTCCTCCCGGGCCATTCCCGGTGGTCCTCCTTCCTCCGGCAGCTGCGCTACGTCGTGATCGACGAGTGCCACACCTACCGGGGCGTCTTCGGCTCGCACGTCGCCCAGGTCATACGCAGGCTGCGGCGTGTCTGCGCCCGCTACGGGGCGGATCCCGTCTTCCTCCTCGCCTCCGCGACCGCCGCCGACCCCGGCGCCACGGCCACCCGGCTGACGGGCGTGCCCGTCGCCGAGGTCACCGAGGACGCCTCGCCGCGCGGCGAGGTCGCCTTCGCCCTGTGGGAGCCCCCGCTCACCGAGCTGAGCGGGGAGCACGGCGCCCCGGTGCGCCGCACGGCCACCGCCGAGGCCGCCGACCTGCTGACGGACCTGGTGCTCGACGGCACCCGCACGGTCGCCTTCGTGCGCTCCCGGCGGGCCGCCGAGCTGATCGCCGTCATCGCCCAGGAACGCCTCGCCGAGATCGACCGCCGGCTGACCCGCCGGGTCGCCGCCTACCGGGGCGGCTACCTGCCCCAGGAGCGCCGGGCCATCGAACGGGACCTGCACACCGGGCGGCTCCTCGGACTGGCCTCCACGACGGCCCTGGAGCTGGGTGTGGACGTCTCCGGGCTCGACGCCGTGCTCCTGGCCGGGTACCCGGGCACGAGGGCCTCCCTGTGGCAGCAGGCGGGCCGTGCGGGACGCTCGGGCCAGGGGGCGCTGGCGGTGCTGATCGCCCGCGACGACCCGCTGGACACCTACCTCGTGCACCACCCGGACGCGCTCTTCCGCCGCCCGGTCGAGTCGACCGTGCTGGACCCGGACAACCCGTACGTCCTCGCCCCGCACCTGTGCGCCGCCGCGGCCGAGCTGCCGCTGGGCGAGGAGGACCTGGAGCTCTTCGGGCCCGAGACCGCCGCGCTGCTGCCCCAGCTGGAGCGCCGCGGACTGCTGCGGCGCCGCACCGGCGGGTGGTACTGGACGCGGCGGGAGCGGGCCGCCGACCTCACCGACATCCGCGGCGAGGGCGGCAAGCCCGTCCAGGTCGTCGAAGCCGGGACCGGGCGCCTGCTCGGCACCGTCGACGCGGGCGCCGCGCACACCACCGTCCACGAGGGCGCGGTCCACCTGCACCAGGGCCGCACCTATCTCGTCCGGCACCTGGACCTGGAGGACTCCGTCGCGCTGGTGGAGCAGGCCGACCCGCCGTACTCGACGATGGCCCGCGACACCACGGCGATCTCCGTGCTCGACGAGGACCTGGTGGAGGAGTGGGGCGAGGCCCGCCTCCACTTCGGCTCCGTCGAGGTCACCCATCAGGTCGTCTCCTTCCTCCGTCGACGGCTGATCACCAACGAGGTGATGGGCGAGACCAAGCTGGACCTGCCGCCCCGCACCCTGCGCACCCGTGCCGTGTGGTGGACGGTCACCGACGATCAGCTCGACGCGGCGCGCATCCACCCCGAGGAACTGCCCGGCGCCCTCCACGCCGCCGAGCACGCCTCCATCGGCCTCCTCCCGCTCTTCGCCACCTGCGACCGCTGGGACATCGGCGGGGTCTCCGTGCCGCTCCACCAGGACACCGGGCTGCCGACCGTCTTCGTGTACGACGGCCATCCCGGTGGCGCCGGCTTCGCGGAGCGGGCCTTCCGCACCGCCCGCGGCTGGCTCACCGCCACCCGCGAGGCGATCGCCTCCTGCGAGTGCGAGTTCGGCTGCCCCTCCTGCGTGCAGTCGCCCAAGTGCGGCAACGGCAACGACCCGCTGGACAAGCAGGCCGCGGTACGCCTGCTCGACGTGCTCCTCGCGACGGAGGGCCCGTCGGAGCCCGCCCCCGCCGTACCCGCGCCCGCCCCGGATCCGGAGTCCTGAGGCCCTGCCCGGGAGCGGACCCGGGCGGGCCCGACCGCGGCCGTGACGTCGGCGATCTCACCGCTGACGGCACAGCGGACCAGCCGGGCGTGCTGGGCGGCGGCCACCCGTCCGGCCACGGCGCAGGCCTCCACGCCGCCCCGCAGTGCGTGGTCTGCGGCGGCGAGCGCCGCGAGGTCCGCGGCGGCCCCCGCGCGATGCCGTGCCGCGACGGCGGCGCCGAAGGTCAGCACGGCGCAGGCGGCCATCGCCAGCAGCGCTCCCAGCAGGGCCGTCCAGACCGTCGCGGAGCCCCGGTCGCCCCCTCGCCGGCGGCTCACGGCTCCTCCCCCGTTCCCTCCACGGCGGCGACCGCCTCACCGTGGAGGGTGAGGGACAGGGAACGGGCCTCGACCGTGACCCGGACCAGGTCGCCGCCCCGGCGGACCGAGACGGCGGCCCCGGCGGGAGCCGCCGTGCGGGCCGCCCGCAGCACCGCGCCGTCCGGCTCCTCGCGGGCCGCCGCACGGGCTCCGGCCCGTGCGGCGTCGACGCAGCGGATCTGCGCGGCCGCCGCGGCCAGCCCCCACAGCAGCAGCGCCGTGAGGAACACCAGCGACGGGATGACCACCGCCGCCTCCGCCGTGACGTAGCCGGCGTCACGGCGGCGCTCAGAACGCCACATCGAGGGCCCGCTTGATGAGCCCGCTGAGCGCGGAGCTGACCACGCCCGAGGTGACCACCTTGTAGAGCACGGCCGCGAAACCGCAGGCAGCCAGCGTGCCCACGGCGTACTCGGCCGTGGTCATCCCGCCCTCGCCGGTTCGGCACCGGCGGCTCAGCTTCCTCAGACAACGCATGACTCGCATGGGATCCCCCTTCAGATCGTCGTGCCGGCGAGGATCGCCCCCGCCAGCCCCATCACCACCGGCGCGACCCCCACGAGGAGGAAGGCCGGCAGGAAGCACAGCCCCAGCGGGGCGGTGATCAGCACTCCGGCGCGGCGGGCCCGCGCCGCGCCGAAACGGGCGTGCTCGGCGCGGCAGCCGGCGGCGAGCCGCGCGATCTCCTCGACCGGCGGCACTCCCGTCGTGGTGGCGCGCTCCATGCACCGGGCGAGCTCCCGGCAGCCGAGCCGGTCCAGCCGGCCCCAGCACTGCGCGGGGTCGCCGCCCAGGCGGAGCTCGGCGGCGGCGCGGGTGAGCGCCTCGCCGAGCGGCCCTCCCAGGGACGGCCCGACGGCCTCGGCTGCCTCGCGGGGCCCGGCTCCGGCCGCGACACAGGCGGCCATCAGATCGGCCGCCAGCGGCAGCTGCCGCGCGGCCCGGGCCTGGTCCGCGGGCCCGGCGGGCCGGGGCCGCCGCTGCCGTCGGCGCAGCGCGTACGCGGCGCCGAGCCCGGCCGCCGCGCCGGGGACTCCGCCGACCAGGGCGAACGCACCCAGGGCGACCCCGGCGACCGGCGCCCATTCCCGGGCGGAGGCCGTGCCCGGCCATCTGCGGCCGCGCCGGGCCGGTGGCGCTGTGCCCATGAGCAGCCGCAGCCTGCGCCGCGCGGCGCGCTCCCTCCGGGTGGCGGCGAGGGCGCCCGCGACGCATAGGGCGGTGGCGGCGACGGCCACGACGATCCCCAGCCTGTGGACGGCGTCGCCGCTCATGACCCTCCCTCCGCGGTCCGGACGATGCGCGCGGTCCAGGCGAGCCCGGCCCACTCCAGAAGCCCGCCGGCGGCCAGGCAGCCCAGCCCCGCGGGTGTGCGCAGCAAGATGCCCAGCGGATCGGCGCCCAGCCCGGTGCCCAGGACCAGCCCGAAGACGGGCAGCAGGGCCAGCAGCGCGACGGTGGAGCGGGGTGCCGCCAGTTGGGCCCTCAGGTCCTCCCGCTGGTCGCGTTCGGCACGCAGGGCGGCCGCGATCCGGTCCAGGCCGTCGGCGAGCCCCGCGCCGCCGTCCACCGCCACCTGCCAGCAGGCGGCGACACCGGAGAGCCCCTCGGCGCCCTCCAGCCGGGCGGCCGACCGCAACGCCGCGGGCACGTCACCGCCGAAACGGGCGGCCGCCAGCAACGGCAGCGCCGCGTCCGACAGGCCGGGGTGCTCCGGCCAGCCCTCGCGGCCCAGCGCACCGGCCAGCGCGGCGGGCGGTGCCAGTCCTGCCCGCAGATCGCCGGCGACCGCCGCGCACAGCGCGCCCACCGCCAGGGCCCGCCGTTCCGCTTCGGCGCGCCGCTCCCGCCCGCGCAGCCACCGCCCGGCGAGCGGCACCGCGGCCGCCCCGAGCAGGACCGGCAGCACCGACCGGGCGGCCAGCCCCGCGACCAACCCGCCCGGCAGGAACAGCACTTCGCGGCCGAGGCGCCAGCCGTACCGCACCCGGAACGGCTCCAGCAGCCCGCTGAGGCGGGTTTCGAGGCCGCCCGGCCCCAGGAGCCCACCGGCCACCCCGCGGGCCCCAGAGACGCCACTGAGCAACGTCCTTGCCCTACGCAGGACTTCATCCCCCGCGCATGCCACCCAGGCGGCGGTGCCCGCGCACAGGGTGGCGAGGAGCACCGCGGCGCTCATGACCGCCCCCTTGCGCAGAGCGCGGCCAACCGGTCCCATCCCGGGCCGCGTTCGCCACCGCACAGGGCCGGCACCGTGCCGACGATCCCGTCCGGCCCGCGCTCCAGGACGTGGATCTCGGCGACCCGGCGCCGCCCCGAGCGGTCCCGCACCAGATGCACCACCACCGACAGGGCGGCCGCCAACTGGCTGTGCAGCGCGGCCCGGTCCAGGCCCGCAACTGCGCCCAGAGCCTCCAGCCGGGCGGGCACATCGCCCGCGGCATTGGCGTGGACCGTCCCGCACCCGCCCTCGTGGCCGGTGTTGAGGGCGCCCAGCAGATCCAGGACCTCAGGCCCGCGCACCTCGCCGACCACCAGCCGGTCCGGCCGCATGCGCAGCGCCTGCCGTACGAGGTCCCGCAGGGTGACCAGCCCGGCGCCCTCCTGGTTGGCGGGCCGGGTCTCCAGCCGGACGACATGCGGATGGCGCGGCCGCAGCTCGGCGGAGTCCTCGGCGAGGACGATGCGCTCGCCCGGCGGGACGAGGCCGAGCAGGCAGCTCAGCAGCGTGGTCTTGCCGGAGCCCGTGCCGCCGGAGACCACGTACGACAGGCGGGCGTCCAGCACCGCCCGCAGGAGGGCGGCCGTGCCGCCGTCCATGCTGCCCGCGGCCACCAGTTCGTCCAGGGTGAAGGCCCGGGTGCGGACGACCCGCAGGGACAGGCACGGGGCGCCGACCACCACCGGTGGCAGCACCGCGTGCAGCCGGGTGCCGTCCGGCAGCCGGGCGTCGACCCAGGGCCGGGCGTCGTCCAGCCGTCGCCCGGCCGCGGAGGCGAGCCGCTGGGCGAGCCTGCGTACGGCCGCCGCGTCCGCGAACCGCACCTCCGTGCGCTCCAGTCCGGCGCCCCGGTCCGCCCACACCTCGTCCGGCCCGTTCACCAGGACATCGGTGACGTCCGGTTCGGCGAGCAGCCCCTCCAGGGGCCCGGCGCCGACCATCTCCGAGCGCAGCGCGGCCACCACGTCGAGCACTTCGGTGTCGCCCAGCAGCCGGCCCTGTGCCCGCAGCGCGGCGGCCACGCCGGCCGGGGTGGGCTCGTCACCGGAGGCGGCCAGCCGCAGCCGCACGGCGTCGAGCAGGGCGGGCGTCATGACGTCGGCGCTCATGCGGCCACGCTCCCGCCGGGCAGCGCCGCCGTGAGGAAGGCCGAGCAGAACACGGCCAGTGGGCCCCGCCCGCTGCCGCCCGGCGCCTCGCCGCCGTCCAGGGCGGCGGGCAGGCCGGGCTCCGTCGGCAGCTCGCCGGCGAGCGGGAGCCCGACCAGTTCGGCGAGCGCCTCGTCGGTGAGCCCCGAGCCGAAGGGGCCGCGGGCGACGACGCGCAGGTCCCGCAGCACCATGGCCATCCGGGACGCGACCCGGCCGGCGGCCGCGACCGCGCGCAGCTCGGCGGGGACGACCAGCAGCCCGACGTCGATCTGGGCGAGCGCCTCGGCCACCGCCTCGTCCATGCGGCGCGGCAGGTCGACGACCACCACCCCGCCGCGCCGCCGGGCGGCGCCCATCACCGACCGCATGGCCTGCGGCGGGATGACGACGGTGTCGCCACGGTCCCAGCTGAGGACGCTCAGGGCGTGCGTGCGGGGCAGCGACTCCTCCAGCGCCCCGCTGTTGACCCGGCCCCGCGACTCGGCGAGGTCGGGCCAGCGCAGCCCGCCCACCCGTTCGGCCCCGAGCAGTACGTCCAGGCCGCCGCCGAGCGGATCGGCGTCGACGAGCAGCGTGCGGCGCCCGGAGCGGGCGGCCGTGACGGCCATCGCACATGCCAGGGTGCTGGCCCCCGCGCCGCCGCGGCCGCCCACGACGCCGATCGTCAGGGCCGGGTCGCCTGCGCCCTCCGCCACGTCGGCGATCCGGTCGACCAGCCAGGTCTCGGCGTCGGGCAGGAAGGCGACGTGCTCGGCGCCGACATCCACGGCGCGGCGCCACACGTCCGGATCGTCCAGATCCCGTCCGACCAGGAGCACGCCCCGGCGGCGGCGCGCCGTGCCGGGCACGCGGCGGGTGTCCGCGGCGCCGACCAGCACCAGCGGCGCCCCCTCCCAGCTGCCCGGCGCCGGCGGGACCCCGAAGGCGACCTCCGGCTCCGCACCCGCCGCGGCGCACAGGCGCAGCAGGTCGTCCAGGAGGGCCCCGTCCTCGGTGACGATGAGCGGGCCGCCGCCAGGATCGTCCTTTCCGCGCGACCATGCGGATGCCCGCCCGGGCACCCGCCCGTCACGCGCTCCTTTTGTTTCACCGTTGAATGATTCGGCCACCTCGGCGTCCCCCTCGCTCGCTCCGGCCCGTCCCGTCGGTATCGGGCACATGCACCGCACACATCTCCGGCGCGGCATTTGCCGCCAGAGTCTCGCGAGTCGCCGAAACCTGATGATCTTGGTGGTAATCGGTGGATAACCAGTCCGTTGTGGATATCTCCACCACCCGCGCGAGTGGCTTCCCCCGAGCAGCACAACGAATGCGATCCGTCACTCACCGTAGCCAGACGAAGAAAAAGACCGGCCCCCCGCGGAAGCCGCGGGGGGCCGATCACATGCCGGGCGCGTCCGGACTCATGGCCTGAATATGCCCCCGGACATGCGACGACCCCCGCCGGGGGGGAGAGCGGGGGTCGTCCCCACGGTCCGACTCGGGGGGGGAGGAGCCAGACCGGGTTAGCACGGTCGCGAACGATCCGTGACTTCCATGGTGTACCCGAAGGCCTTCTCAGGCAAACCCACGCGCAGGAGCTTACGCCGAATGGTGGGTCCCTATGCTCATCCTCGTGGAAAACCACCTGCCGCCGCGCACCGCCGCGTTCTTCGATCTCGACAAGACGGTGATCGCCAAGTCGAGCACCTTGGCGTTCAGCAGGCCGTTCTACCAAGGCGGCCTCATCAACCGCCGCGCCGTGCTGCGGACCGCGTACGCCCAGTTCGTGTATCTGCTCGGCGGCGCCGACCACGACCAGATGGAGGGGATGCGAAAGTACCTCTCCGACATGTGCCGTGGCTGGAATGTGCAGCAGGTGCGGGAGATCGTGGCCGAGACCCTCCACGACCTCATCGACCCGATCATCTACGACGAGGCCGCCTCCCTCATCGAGGAGCACCACCTGGCCGGCCGCGACGTCGTCATCGTCAGCGCCTCGGGCGCCGAGGTCGTGGAGCCCATCGGCGGGATGCTCGGCGCCGACCACGTCATCGCCACCCGGATGGCGGTCCGGGACGGCTGCTACACCGGCCGGATCGAGCACTACGTCTACGGACCGGCCAAGGCGCGGGCCATCACCGAGCTCGCCGCCGTCGAGGGCTACGACCTCAAGCGCTCCTACGCCTACAGCGACTCGGTGACCGACGTCCCGATGCTCGAGTCGGTCGGCCACCCGTACGCGGTCAACCCCGACCGCGGGCTGCGCCGGGAGGCGGCGTCACGCGAATGGCCGGTGCTCACCTTCAGCCGTCCGGTCCGGCTGCACCAGCGCGTGCCCGCGCTGACGATGCCCTCGGGGCCCGTCCTCGCACTGGCCGCGGTCGGCGCGGCCGCCGCCACGGCGGGACTCGTCTGGTACGCGGCCCGCCGGCGCAGGCCCGCACTGTCCTGATACGCACCTGTGCGCGCCCTTCGGGGAGATCCTGCTGATCAGACCCCGTATGCAAAGAACTGCGGCGAGGGGTTCCAGTTCTCCCGAAGGTGCAGTAGAAAGGTTATACGGCCCGCGTGACCACGGACTTCCGCGAGGAACCCCGTCGAATCAGGCCCCACGGACCGAGCACGACAGCTGGGAACCCACGCGACGCAGACCCGCTGACCGGGCCGGCCGCACCAGGTGACGGGCAAAGCTCCCGACCTGATGGGCAAATATCGTGCACGCCTGGTAACCCGACGGTCGTGCCAGCGGCGGCACCCTGCGGTGCCGCCGCAACCTCGTGCGCGTGGACCTCGTACGCGTGGACCTCGTGGCCCGCGCCCCGGGCGGTCCCTACGCGGCGCCGCGCTGCAGGGCCTCGCAGACCGCCACGCTCTCCCGTACGCCCAGGCCCACGGCCTTCCCGCAGTGCGAGATCCAGGCCGCCATGCCCTCGGGCGTGCCGGAGACGTAGCCCCGCAGCGCCTTCAGGTACTCCGCGCGCCCGAGTTCGGCGTGCCCGACCTCGGCCGGGCAGATGGACTTGGGGTCCAGACCGCTCCCGACGAGGACGACGCGCTGCGCGGCCCGCGCCACGATGCCGTTGTACGAGCCGAACGGCCGCAGGCACAGCAGCTCTCCGTGCACGACCGCGGCGACGACCAGCGCCGGCGCCTCGCTGCCGGACAGCAGGAGGTCGGCGAGTCCGTCGAGCCGCGCGACGACCTCCGCGGGTTCGGGCAGCGGGAACTCGGCGACGTCCAGGAGCGGCTCCTCGACCTTCTCGCCGGCCTGCCGCGGCCGGCCGACCGTCTCGTCCGGTGAGGTGCCACCGGCCGCGACCAGGTGCAGCCTTGCCAGCGCCTGCAGCGGCGACTGCCGCCAGACGGAGAGCAACTGGCCGGACTCGGCGGTGAGCCGCAGCGCGGCGCCCACCGCGCGCGACTCGTCGTCGGAGGAGAAGTCGCTGCGCCTGCGCACCTCTTCCAGCGCCCAGTCGGCACCGGCGAGCGCCGCGGAACCGCGGGCGCCACGCAGCGCCGCCTCCGAGGACACCTCGTCGGAGCGGCGGCGCATCACCCGGTGGCCGTAGACCTGGTCCACGGCCTTCCGTACGGAGTCCACCGACTCGGCGACACCGGGGAGCGAACCGAGGACGGCGAGCGGATCAGCTGTCGTACCCATAGCCACGACCCTACGCACCCCCGGCGGCGCCCCGGTGGGCGAGTGGGCATCGTCACGCGGGCCGGCACCCCCGCGCCGTGCCGGACGGAGGGGCCGGACGGGACCCGGATCTCCACCGACGGGTGAACTCCCGCGGCGGAAACCGCGGGAGACACGTCCCGTCACTACGCTTAACGAACATGAAGATCGCTTTCGTCGGAAAGGGCGGCAGCGGCAAGACCACGCTGTCCTCCCTCTTCATCCGCCACCTGGCCGCCGCCCGCGTCCCCGTCGTCGCCGTCGACGCCGACATCAACCAGCACCTCGGCCCGGCGCTCGGCCTCGAGGAGGAGGAGGCCGCCGCCCTTCCGGCGATGGGCGCCCACCTCCCGGAGATCAAGGAGTACCTGCGCGGCGCCAACCCGCGGATCGCGTCCGCCGAGACGATGATCAAGACCACACCGCCCGGCGAGGGCTCGCGCCTGCTGCGGATCGGCGAGGACAACCCGGTCTACGCCGCCTGCGCCCGGCCCGTCGCCCTCGACGGCGGCGAGGCGCGGCTGATGGTCACCGGCCCCTTCGCCGAGTCCGACCTGGGGGTGGCCTGCTACCACTCGAAGGTCGGGGCGGTGGAGCTGTTCCTCAACCATCTGGTCGACGGCCGCGGCGAGTACGTCGTCGTCGACATGACGGCCGGCAGCGACTCCTTCGCCTCCGGCATGTTCACCCGCTTCGACATGACCTTCCTGGTCGCCGAGCCGACCCGGAAGGGCGTGGCGGTCTACCGCCAGTACAAGGAGTACGCCCGGGACTTCGGGGTCGCCCTGCACGTCGTCGGCAACAAGGTGCAGGGCCCGGACGACGTGGACTTCCTGCGCTCGCAGGTGGGCGACGACCTGCTGGTCACCGCCCGGCACTCGGACTGGGTCCGCGCCATGGAGAAGGGCCGCCCGCCGCGCTTCGGGGAGCTGGAGGAGTCCAACCGCGCCGCGTTGCGGTCGATGCGCGACGCGGTGGACGCCACGTACGAGCGGCGGGACTGGGAGCGCTACACCCGCCAGATGGTCCACTTCCACCTCAAGAACGCGGAGAGCTGGGGCAACGCGCGGACGGGCGCGGACCTCGCCTCCCAGGTCGATCCGGGCTTCGTCCTGGGCGAACGGTTCACCCTCACCGGGTAATCGTTCGCCCGTTCGGGCGAATCCTCATCCACGGGCCCTTTGTCTGCATTACTCTCCATTTACCGACTCTTGAGAGTAATCAAGCAATCACATTCCGTGACTTTCAAGGCCGAGAGCACCCGCCGCACCAGCCGTGACCACGACCGCGTACGCGCACCAGCCGGACGCAGCCGCGCCGCCCCGGAGGAGACGGGAACATGCAGCCCACGCCCGAACCACAGATGCAGCAGTCGCAGGTCCCACCGCAGGACCTGCCACCGCCACCGCCCCGCGCCGACGACGGGACCGCCGCCTGGCGGCACGATCTGTCGGCCTCGATCACCGTCTTCCTGATCGCCGTCCCGCTGTCGCTGGGCATCGCCCTGGCCACCGGCGCCCCGCTGCAGTCGGGGCTGATCGCCGCCGCGGTCGGCGGCATCGTCGCGGGACTGATGGGCGGTGCGCCGCTCCAGGTCAGCGGTGCCGCCACCAGCCTGGTGGTGGTCACCGCCGAACTCGTCCAGCGCTACGGCTGGCGCACGACGTGCGCCATCACGGTGCTGGCCGGGCTCGCCCAACTCGCCCTGGGCGCCCTGCGGGTGGCCCGGGCGGCACTCGCCGTCAGCCCGGCGATCGTGCACGGCATGCTGGCGGGCATCGGCGCCGCCATCGCGCTCGCCCAGTTCCATGTCGTGCTCGGCGCACACCCGGACAGCTCGGCGCTCACCAACCTGGCCGCCCTGCCGCAGCAGTTGTCGTCCCCGCATCCGGGTGCGCTGCTGATCGCGGCGGTGACGGTGACCGTGCTGGTCGGCTGGCCGCGCCTGCCCGGGCGGGCCGGCAAGGCGCTGCGCACGGTCCCCGCGCCGCTCGCCGCCATCGCAGCGGCGACCGCCGTCGGCGTGCCCATCGTGGTGCCGCGGGTCGACCTGCCCGCCTGGCACGCGGTGGCCCTCCCCGGGCTGCCGCACGGGCCGGTGCTCGGCATCGCCGCCGCCGTCCTGACCGTCACCCTGGTCGCGAGCATGGAGTCGCTGCTGTCGGCGGTGGCGATCGACAAGCTGCGCTCCGGGCGCGGGAAGCCCGGGGACACCGTCCCGGCCCGCCTCAACCGTGAGCTGCTCGGGCAGGGCGCGTCCAACGTCGTCTCGGGCCTGCTCGGCGGACTGCCGGTGGCCGGCGGCGCGATCCGCGGCTCGGCGAACGTGGCCGCGGGCGCACGGACGCGCCGGGCCACGGCGCTGCACGGGGTGTGGGTGCTGCTGTGCGCCGGGCTGCTGGCCGGGCTGCTGGAGCACATCCCGCTCGCCGCCCTCGCCGCCCTGGTCATGGTGGTCGGGCTGAAGATGCTGAGCTTCGCGCACATCAAGCACGTGCAGCGGCACCGGGAGTTCCCGGTCTACGCGGCGACGCTCGGCGCGGTGCTGCTGCTCGGCGTGCTGGAGGGGGTCCTGACCGGCATCGCCGTGGCCGTCTTCCTGTCGCTGCGCCGGCTGACGCACACCCGGATCACGGTGGCGGAGGAATCCGGCGTCCACCAGGTGCACGTACGCGGGCAGTTGACCTTCCTCGCGGTGCCGCGGCTGACCCGGGCACTGGCGGAGGTGCCGGACGGCGCCAGCGCCGTGATCACCCTGGACGGCTCCTTCATGGACCACGCGGCGTACGAGTCGCTGCAGCACTGGTGCGAGGGTCACCGGGCGCGTGGCGGCTGGGCGACCCTCACCGGCCGGTCGGGGACGCCGATCACGGTCCCGTCGAGCGCGCACGCCTGCCGCCCCTGGACGCCGTGGCGCAACCACCACTGCACCAAACCGGGTACGGAGGCGGGTGCCGCCGGGCAGCTGGTGGGCGGGCTCAGCGCCTTCCAGCGCAACACGGCGCCACTGGTCAGGGACGAGCTGGCGCGGCTCGCCCGCGAGGGGCAGCGGCCCACCCAGCTCTTCCTCACCTGCGCCGACTCGCGCCTGGTCACCAGCATGATCACCTCGAGCGGGCCCGGTGACCTGTTCACCGTACGCAACGTGGGCAACCTGATGCCGCCGCCCGGCGGCGACGCCTCCTGCGACTCGGTGGGCGCCGCCATCGAGTACGCGGTGGAGGTGCTGAAGGTCGGCAGCATCACCGTGTGCGGGCACTCCGGGTGCGGCGCCATGCAGGCGCTGCTGGGCGGGGCGGGCCACGAGCCGGGGGCGCAGACCCCGCTGGCCCGCTGGCTCCGGCACGGCCGCCCGAGCCTCGCCCGGATGGAGCGGACCGGCCGGCCCGGACGCGGCGAGGTCGCCCTCGCCGACCGCCCGGTGGCCGACGACCTCGAACGGCTCTGCCTCGTCAACGTGGTGCAGCAGCTGGACCACCTGATGGCCCATGCCTGCGTCGCCCGCCGGGTGGCGGAGGGATCGCTCCAGCTGCACGGCATGTACTTCCACGTCGCCGAGGCCCAGGCCTACGTCCTCGACGCCGGGACCGGCACGTTCGCCGCCGTACGGCCGGAGGTGCTCGACACCGTATGAGCGGGCCGCCCGCACCGGGCGGCCCGCGCGTCCCGGCCCGCCGCGCACCTGCCGGCGGGCCGGACCCGTGTGCGGGTGCTCCACCACGACAGGTCTAAACCAATTTTTGTCGCGAGCCCTTGTCATCCCGCCCCTCCGGCTGGTGAGCTATGGCCTGGGACACAAAAGGACACCCTGCGAAGGAGCACGGCGTGAGCAACGAGAGCCTGGCCAACCTTTTGAAGGAGGAGCGCCGGTTCGCTCCGCCCGCTGAGCTGGCGGCCGGTGCCAATGTGACCGCGGAGGCCTACCAGCAGGCCGGTGACGACCGACTGGGCTTCTGGGCGGCGCAGGCCCGCCGGCTGACCTGGGCGAAGGAGCCGACCGAGACCCTGGACTGGTCCAACCCGCCGTTCGCGAAGTGGTTCGCCGACGGCACCCTGAACGTCGCCTACAACTGCGTCGACCGGCACGTCGAGGCCGGCAACGGCGACCGGGTGGCGCTCCATTTCGAGGGCGAGCCCGGTGACGGCCGGGCCATCACCTACGCCGAGCTCAAGGACGAGGTGAGCCGCGCCGCGAACGCCCTGACCGAGCTGGGCGTGACGGCCGGCGACCGGGTCGCGATCTACATGCCCATGATCCCCGAGACCGTCGTGGCGATGCTGGCCTGCGCCCGCGTCGGCGCCGCGCACTCGGTGGTCTTCGGCGGCTTCTCGGCCGACGCGCTGGCCGCCCGCATCGCCGACGCCGACGCCAAGCTGGTCATCACCGCCGACGGCGGCTACCGCCGCGGCAAGCCGTCCGCGCTGAAGCCCGCCGTGGACGACGCGGTCGCCCGCTCCGCCGACGTGGGGAAGGTGCTCGTCGTGCGCCGCACCGGCCAGGAGGTCGCCTGGACCGAGGGCCGCGACGTGTGGTGGCACGAGATCGTCGAGCGGCAGTCCGCGGAGCACACCCCGGAGGCCTTCGAGGCCGAGCACCCGCTCTTCATCCTCTACACCTCCGGCACCACCGGTAAGCCCAAGGGCATCCTGCACACCTCGGGCGGCTACCTGACGCAGGCCGCCTACACCCACCACGCGGTCTTCGACCTGAAGCCGCAGACCGACGTCTACTGGTGCACCGCCGACGTCGGCTGGGTCACCGGCCACTCGTACATCGTCTACGGCCCGCTGGCCAACGGCGCCACCCAGGTGCTGTACGAGGGCACCCCGGACACCCCGCACCAGGGCCGCTTCTGGGAGATCGTCCAGAAGTACGGGGTCACGATCCTCTACACCGCCCCCACGGCGATCCGCACCTTCATGAAGTGGGGCGACGACATCCCCGCCAAGTTCGACCTGTCCTCGCTGCGCGTCCTGGGCAGCGTCGGCGAACCGATCAACCCCGAGGCGTGGATCTGGTACCGCGAACACATCGGCGGCGGCCGCTGCCCGATCGTGGACACCTGGTGGCAGACCGAGACCGGCGCCATGATGATCTCCCCGCTGCCCGGCGTGACGGAGACCAAGCCCGGCTCCGCGCAGCGTGCGCTGCCCGGCATCTCCGCCACCGTCGTGGACGACGAGGCCAACGAGGTGCCCAACGGCTCCGGCGGCTACCTCGTCCTCACCGAGCCGTGGCCGTCGATGCTCCGCACCATCTGGGGAGACGACCAGCGCTACCTCGACACCTACTGGTCCCGCTTCGAGGGCCGCTACTTCGCCGGCGACGGCGCCAAGAAGGACGAGGACGGCGACATCTGGCTGCTCGGCCGGGTCGACGACGTCATGCTCGTCTCGGGCCACAACATCTCGACCACCGAGGTCGAGTCGGCCCTCGTCTCGCACCCGAAGGTCGCCGAGGCGGCCGTGGTCGGCGCCACCGACGCCACCACCGGCCAGGCCATCGTCGCCTTCGTGATCCTGCGCGGCACCGCCGCGGCGGAGGACGGCGACGAGCTGATCGCCGAGCTGCGCGACCACGTCGCCAAGACGCTCGGCCCGATCGCCAAGCCGAAGCGGATCCTGACGGTGGCCGAGCTGCCGAAGACCCGTTCCGGCAAGATCATGCGGCGTCTGCTGCGCGACGTCGCCGAGAACCGGGAGCTGGGGGACGTCACCACCCTGACGGACTCCACGGTCATGGACCTCATCCAGACGAAGCTCCCGAGCGCCGCGAGCGAGGACTGACCGGTCCCCGTCACCGCACCGAAGAGGCCCCTCCGGGGGCCTCTTCGCCGTTCCCCGGGGGTGCGGGGCCCCTGCGACGCCCGGCGATTGTCCGTAATGTGAAAAACGCCGGAGGCCCCGGCGCCGACCCGATAAGCTGCCGGGCGCGTAAGAAACGCGACAGTGGATCGGGGCGTGCCGGGAAGTCTGGTCGGCAAGGTGATCAGCCATGCCGAGCCCGACCGGAGGTCCACCCCCCGTGACCGCGACCAACCGCCGCCGTTCGGTCTTCCTGGGCCGGATGTCCCTCCCCGAACGGAAGTACGTCGCCGACGCGCTGCGGACGGAGACCGTGGGCGGCGTGATCCTGCTGCTGGCCGCCGTCGTCGCGCTGGTCTGGGCGAACACCCCGCTGAGCGCCTCGTACCGGTCCACCGTCGCCTTCAGCTTCGGGCCCGGGGCGCTGCACCTGGACCTGTCGGTGGGGCACTGGGCCGCGGACGGACTGCTGACGGTCTTCTTCTTCGTCGCCGGCATCGAACTCAAACGGGAACTGGTCACGGGCGAACTGCGCCGTCCGTCGGCGGCGGCGCTCCCCGTCGTCGCCGCGATCTGCGGCATGGCCGTGCCCGCGGTCGTGTACGCGGTGGTCAACGCCACGGGTGGCGGCTCCCTGCAGGGCTGGGCGGTGCCGATGGCGACCGACATCGCGTTCGCCCTGGCGGTGCTGGCGGTGCTCGGCACCGCGCTGCCGTCCGCACTGCGCGCGTTCCTGCTGACGCTGGCGGTCGTCGACGACCTCTTCGCGATCCTGGTCATCGCGGTCTTCTTCACCTCGGGCATCAACCTCGTCGCGCTGGCCCTGGCCCTCGCCGGGCTCGTGCTGTTCCGGGTGCTGCTGCGCTGCGAGGTGCGCGGTTGGTACGTGTACGTGCCGCTCGCCCTGGTCAACTGGGCGCTGATGCACGCCAGCGGGGTGCACGCCACGATCGCGGGTGTCGCGATGGGCCTGATGCTGCGCTGCCACCGGCGCGAGGGCGAGGAGCAGTCCCCAGGAGAGCGGATCGAGCACCTCGTGCGGCCGCTCTCGGCCGGGATCGCGGTGCCGCTCTTCGCGCTCTTCTCCGCCGGGGTGCCGATCGCCGGCGGCACGCTCGCCGAGGTGTTCGGCCGCCCCGAGACGCTGGGCGTGGTGCTGGGACTGGTCGTCGGCAAGGCGGTCGGGGTGTTCGGCGGCACATGGCTGGCGGCGCGCTTCACCCGCGCGGAGCTCAACCCCGACCTGGCCTGGGCCGACGTCCTGGCCGTCGCCACGCTCGCCGGGATCGGCTTCACGGTCTCCCTGCTCATCGGCGAGCTGGCCTTCGAGGGCGACCAGGTGCTGACCGAGGAGGTCAAGGCGGCCGTCCTGATCGGCTCGTTCACCTCGGCGGTGCTCGCCGCGGTGCTGCTCAAGCTCCGCAACGACAAGTACCGCCGCATCTGCCAGGACGAGGAGCGCGACGAGGACCGGGACGGCGTACCGGACGTCTACGAGTGGGCGGACCCCGAGTTCCACCTGCGCATGGCCGCGATCCACGAGGCGAAGGCCGCCGAGCACCGCAGGCTCGCGGAAGTGGCGCGCTCCGGGGACACCGGCGAGGATGAGTCCGGCATGATCAGGGGGTAACCCGAATGCCCCGTATGACGACTGACGCACCATGACGACGACGGAGGACCCGATGAGCCCAGCGGACGAGCCCGTGAACGTGGGGGTGACCGTGAGCCCGAACGGAAGCCGCAGCCTCGGCCATCTCTTCGCCTCGGCGACGGCGGACCTGTCCGAACTGGTCCACGAGGAGATCGCCCTCGCCAAGGCCGAGCTGCGGCAGGACATGAAGCGCGCCGGCATCGGCGGCGGCGCGGTGGGCGCCGCCGGCATCCTGGCCCTCTTCTCGCTGCCGGTGCTCAGCTTCGCGGCGGCGTACGGCATCCACAACCTGGGGCTCGGCCTCGCCTGGTCGTTCCTCATCGTCGGCGCGGCGTACCTGGTGCTGGCCGGTCTGCTGGGCCTGATGGCGCGCTCGAAGTTCAAGAAGATCAAGAAGCCGGAGCGCAGCATCGCCTCGGCGAAGGAGACCGCGGCGGTGCTGCAGGGCGTCAAGCCGCACCCCCGGAGCGCCCCCTCCGGCACGACGGAGGCCACGGTGGAGGCCAAGGTGTGACACGCTCGGGGCATGACGGTCGCTGATAGGTCCCCGGTGGTGCGCATCGACGGGCCCTGGACCCACCGGGACGTCGCCGCGAACGGTGCCCGCTTCCACATCGCCGAGCTCGGCGACGGCCCCCTGGTGCTGCTGCTGCACGGCTTCCCGCAGTTCTGGTGGACCTGGCGGCACCAGCTGACCGCGCTGGCCGACGCGGGCTTCCGCGCGGTCGCGATGGACCTGCGCGGGGTGGGCGGCAGCGACCGCACACCGCGCGGCTACGACCCCGCGAACCTGGCGCTCGACGTCACCGGCGTGATCCGCTCGCTCGGCGAGCCGGACGCCGCGCTGGTCGGGCACGACCTCGGCGGATACCTGGCCTGGACGGCGGCCGCGATGCGGCCCAAGCTCGTCCGGCGGCTCGCGGTGTGCTCCATGCCGCACCCGCGGCGCTGGCGCTCGGCGATGCTGACGGACCTGCGGCACAGCGCGGCCGGCGGCTACGTGTGGGGGTTCCAGCGCCCGTTCGTCCCGGAGCGGCAGCTGGTCGCGGACGACGCGGCGCTGGTGGGACGGCTGCTGCGGGACTGGTCGGGGCCCCGGTTGCCGGAGGACGGGACGGTCGACGCCTACCGCCGGGCGATGCTCATCCCGTCGACGGCGCACTGCTCGATCGAGCCGTACCGCTGGATGGTGCGCTCGCTGGCCCGGGTGGACGGCTTCCAGTTCAACCGCCGCATGAAGCGTCCGGTGCGGGTGCCCACGCTGCACCTGCACGGCTCGCTCGACCCGGCGATGCGGTCCCGGCACGCCGCGGGCAGCGGGGAGTACGTGGAGGCGCCGTACCGCTGGCGGCTCTTCGACGGGCTGGGGCACTTCCCCCACGAGGAGGATCCGGCGGTGTTCTCGGCCGAGCTGGTCAACTGGCTCAAGGACCCGGAACCGGACCGTTAATCCAGTATGACGATCGGCCAAATGCCGGGCGCATAGGCCAACTGATGGAGCGCCAGGCGGTTACCGACCATGGACCCCGGGCAGACAGCTCGGTATGGGCTGGACGCACGACTACCGTGACGTGTCACGCGACCGCCGCGCCAACGGAGCGCGGGTCACCACCGGGACGCAGGCCCCGGACCATCGGTCCGGAGGCTCCCGCCTCGGCATTCCCCACATCCTCAGGCGCCGCGCCCGCTGGGTGGGCGCCCGGCTGAGGCATACCCGCAGCGACTGACCGCCCGGCCCCTCGCCGACCGGCCCGCTCCCCCGGAGGCCCTACAGGGCACAGCCCTGGGTGTCGACCTGCCGGTTCGCCGTACGCCCGGCCTGGACGTCCGGCTGGACCTCGTCGGCCGTCAGGGCGTAGCCGGTGTCCGCGTCGTCGAGGGACTTGGCGAACACCACGCCGTAGACCCGCCCCTCGGGGGTGAGCAGCGGTCCGCCGGAGTTGCCCTGGCGGACGAGCGTGTACAGCGAGTAGACGTCGCGCTCGACGGTGCCCCGGTGGTAGATGTCCGGGCCCGAGGCGGGGATGCGGCCGCGTACCCGGGCGGCACGCACGTCGAAGCCGCCGTTCTCCGGGAAGCCGGCGACGATGGCGTCGTCCCGTGACCCGGCGTCGGTGGTGCTGAAGGACAACGCGGGCGCGTCCAGGGACGGTACGTCGATGACGGCGATGTCGCGCTGCCAGTCGTAGAGCACGACCTTGCCGTCGTACACCCGGCCCTCGCCGCCGATCTGCACGGTCGGGTTGTCGACGCCGCCGACGACGTGGGCGTTGGTCATCACCCGGTGGGGCGCGAAGACGAAGCCGGTGCCCTCCAGCACCTTGCCGCAGCTCGGTGCGGTGCCGACGACCTTGACGATGCTGCGCCGCGCACGGCCGACGACCGCGCTCTCGGCGAGCGCCGGGTCGGGAGCGGGGACGGCGGTGATCGGCTCGTTGCCGAACGGCGAGAAGACCTGCGGCAGTCCGTTCTGCGCGAGCACCGAACTGAAGTCGGCGAACCAGTTGTTGGCCTCGCGCGGCACGACCTGCGCCACCCCCAGCAGCACCCGGGAGGAGCGGACCTCACGGCCGAGGCTGGGCAGCGTGGTCGTCGTGGCGAGCGCGGAGCCGATGAGCCAGGCGACCAACAGCATCGCCAGGACGTTCACCAGGGCGCCGCCGATGGCGTCGATCGCCCGCGCCGGTGACCAGCTGACGTGCGTACGGACCTTGTTGCCGAGGTGCGTGGTGAAGGCCTGGCCCACCGACGCGCACACGATGATCAGGACCACCGCCGCGACGACCGCCACCGTGCCGGGCTGCGCGTTGTCGGTGACCGCGTTCCAGATCGCGGGCAGCACGTAGACCGCGACGAGACCACCGCCGAGGAATCCGACCACCGACATCACGCCGACGATGAATCCCTGGCGGTAGCCCACGACCGCGAACCACACGGCGGCCAGCAGCAGCACGATGTCCAGCACATTCACCGGGACACCGTCTCATGGAGGATCAACCCAGCGGGACCGTCTTTGCACGATCCCAGGGTCGTTCCCAGCCCGCGTGGTGGAGGATCCGGTCGATCAGGCCCGCGGTGAAACCCCACACCAGGGCGTCCCGCACCAGGAACGCGGGCCCCTGGAAGCCGCTGGGATGCGTCACCATGGCCCGGTTGGCGGGATCGGTGAGATCCGCCACGGGGACGGTGAACACCCGTGCGGTCTCGGCCAGGTCGACCGCTCCCACCGGGGACGGCGTACGCCACCAGCCGAGGACCGGCGTCACGACGAAATCGCTCACCGGGATGTAGAGCCGCGGAAGCACCCCGAAGACCTGCACCCCCGACGGGTCGAGGCCGGTCTCCTCCCAGGCCTCGCGCAGCGCCGCCCGCAGCGGCCCCTCGCCCTCCGGGTCGCCGTCCTCCGGGTCGAGCGCGCCGCCCGGGAAGGAGGGCTGCCCCGCGTGCGAGCGCAGGGAGGCCGCCCGCTCCATCAGGAGCAGCTCGGGCCCCTCGGCGCCCGCGCCGAGGAGGATGAGGACGGCGGAGGGACGGCCGCCGCTCGGCGGCGGCAGGAAGCGGCTGAGCTGCTCGGGCCGTACGCCGTCGACCGCGCGGACCACCGGGCCGAGCCAGGACGGCAGCCCCTCGCGGTCGACCGTGACGTCCTCGATGTCGGGTCGTGCCTGCGTCACTCCACCTCCAGCGGCGGCGCCGCCGTGCCCGGGAATCCCGGCGGCGGCTTGAGCCGCTGCCCCGGGCCACCGCCCATCTCGTACTTCAGCAGCTTCTTCGCCTTCTCCGGATCCGTCTCGCCCTCGCCGTACGACGGGCACAGCGGCGCGATCGGGCAGACGCCGCAGGCGGGGCGGCGGGCGTGGCACATCCGGCGGCCGTGGAAGATCAGACGGTGCGAGAGCATCGTCCACTCGCTCTTCGGGAAGATCGCCATGATGTCCTGCTCGATCTTCTCCGGCTCCTTCGCGCCGGTCCAGCCGAAACGGTGGACCAGCCGCTGGAAGTGGGTGTCCACGGTGAGGCCGGGGACGCCGAAGGCGTTGCCGAGCACCACGTTGGCCGTCTTGCGGCCCACGCCGGGCAGCGTGACCAGGTCCTCCAGCCGGCCGGGCACCTCGCCGCCGAAGGTGTCACGGAGCGCCGCCGACAGACCGAGCAGCGCCCGCGCCTTGGCGCGGAAGAAGCCGGTGGGACGGAGGATCTGCTCCAGCTCCTCCGGGTCGGCGGCCGCCAGGTCCTCCGGCGTCGGGTACTTCGCGAACAGCGCGGGGGTGGTCTGGTTGACCCTCAGGTCGGTCGTCTGGGCCGAGAGCACCGTGGCGACGAGCAACTGGAAGGGGTTCTCGAAGTCGAGCTCGGGGTGGGCGTACGGGTACACCTCGGCGAGCTCGCGGTTGATCCGCCGGGCCCTGCGGACCATCGCGAGCCGCGACTCGGGCTTGCCGGACGCCCGCGCGCGGCCGCCGGGCGTCGCCCGGGCGGGCTGTTCGCTCACAGCGGAATCCGCGGCGGCGGTCACCCTCCCGGCCCCGCCACCCTGCCGTTTCTTCTGCGCACTTGGCGTATCGGACACCCGGCCAGCCTAAGCCTCACCACCGACAATCGCCCTGGAGAGCCGTGATCCGGCCCCCAAACGGACCCCCGGAGCACAATCACACGAGCACATAAGACAGACTTGTGATTGATCGCACTGTTTTGCTGTCGGGCATGATGGGGACCGACCCAGCGATGTCGACAAGGAGAGAGCTCGTGGACGACGTTCTGCGGCGCGCACCGCTTTTCGCGGCGCTCGACGATGAGCAGGCCGCTGAACTGCGCGCCTCCATGACGGAGGTCACGCTCGCGCGTGGCGACTCGCTGTTCCACGAGGGGGAACCCGGGGACCGGCTGTACGTCGTCACCGAGGGCAAGGTGAAGCTGCACCGCACCTCCCCCGACGGCCGCGAGAACATGCTCGCCGTCGTCGGCCCCGGCGAGCTGATCGGTGAGCTGTCGCTCTTCGACCCCGGCCCGCGCACCGCCACCGCCACCGCGCTGACCGAGGTCAAGCTCCTCGGCCTCGGCCACGGCGACCTGCAGCCGTGGCTCAACGCCCGCCCCGAGGTCTCCACCGCGCTGCTGCGCGCCGTCGCCCGGCGCCTGCGCCGCACCAACGACGTCATGTCCGACCTGGTCTTCTCCGACGTCCCGGGCCGCGTCGCCAAGGCGCTGCTGGACCTGTCGCGCCGCTTCGGCGTGCAGTCCGAGGAGGGCATCCACGTCGTCCACGACCTCACGCAGGAGGAGCTCGCCCAGCTGGTGGGCGCCTCCCGCGAGACCGTCAACAAGGCCCTCGCCGACTTCGCGGGCCGCGGCTGGCTGCGCCTGGAGGCGCGGGCGGTCATCCTGCTGGACGTCGAGCGGCTGGCGAAGCGCTCGCGCTGACGCCCGTACGCGTACGAAGGGGCGCCCACCCGGAGGTGGGCGCCCCTTCGGCGTCTCCTGCAGCGTCCGCGGGGCGCGGGGGCGCCGGGCGGGCACACCGGACGTCAGATCAGCCCGTGCTCCAGCAGGTAGTCCAGCTGCGCCCGCACCGACAGCTCGGCGGCCGGCCACAAGGCGCGGTCGACGTCCGCGTAGACGTGCGCGACGACCTCGGAGGGGGTCGCGAGGCCCTGCTCGACGGCCGTCTCGACCTGGGCGAGGCGGTGGGCGCGGTGGGCGAGGTAGAACTCGACCGCGCCCCGGGCGTCGGCCAGGACCGGGCCGTGGCCGGGCAGGACGGTGGCGACGCCGTCGTGCATCGTGAGCGCCTGCAGCCGGCGCAGGGAGTCCAGGTAGTCACCCAGCCGCCCGTCGGGGTGGGCGACGACCGTGGTGCCACGGCCGAGGACGGTGTCGCCGGTGAGCACGGCCCGGTCGGCGGGCAGGTGGAAGGAGAGCGAGTCCGCGGTGTGCCCGGGGGTGGGCACGACGCGCAGTTCCAGACCTCCGGTGGTGACGACGTCGCCCGCGGACAGGCCCTCGTCGCCCAGGCGCAGCGCCGGGTCGAGGGCGCGCACCGCCGTCCCCGTCAGCTCGGCGAAGCGGCCCGCGCCCTCGGCGTGGTCGGGGTGGCCGTGGGTGAGCAGGGTGAGGGCGATCCGCTTGCCGAGGGAGTGCGCGGTGGAGACCACGTTGTTCAGGTGGCCCTCGTCGAGCGGCCCCGGGTCGATGACGACGGCGAGCTCGGAGTCCGGCTCGGAGACGAGCCAGGTGTTCGTGCCGTCCAGCGTCATGGGCGAGGGGTTCGGCGCGAGCACGCACACCGCGCGGGCGGTCGCCCGGCCCCCGACCTCCGCGCGGGGCTTGCCGGGCTGAAGGGCCGAGGTCATTCGGCGGCTCCCATGCGCTTGGTGAACTCCTCGTGGCCGGGCCAGGTCAGCACGATCTCCTCGCCCACCAGCGTGGCCCGAGCCAGCACCGGGGTGAGGTCGCGCCCGTCCGCGGCGCCCGCCAGGGCCGCTGACGCCGAGTCGTACGGCAGCAGCTCCCGCAGCGTCGCGATCGTCGGCGGCAGCATGGTCATCTCGCCGCGGTCGTAACCGGCCACGGCCTCGGCGGGCCGCAGCCACACCGTGCGGTCCGCCTCGCCCGACACGTCGCGGGTGCGCTGGCCGGGCGGGAGCGCGGTCACGAAGAACCAGGTGTCGTAACGGCGCTCCTCGAACTCCGGGGTGATCCAGCGGGCCCACGGGCCGAGCAGGTCGGAGCGGAGCACCAGGGAACGGCGGGCGAGGAAGTCGGCGAAGGACAGCTCCCGCGAGACCAGGGCGCGCCGGTCGGCCTCCCAGTCCTCGCCGGTGGTGTCCGCGACGACGGACCCCTCGTCGGGCCCGGCCAGCAGCACGCCTGACTCCTCGAAGGTCTCGCGCACGGCCGCGCACACGATCGCCTGCGCGGCGGCGGGGTCCAGGCCCTCGCCCAGCCGGGCGGCCCAGGTCGGCGGCGGGGGTCCCGCCCAGGCCACCGGACGCTCGTCGCGCGGGTCCACACCGCCACCGGGATAGGCGTACGCGCCCGCGGCGAAGGCCATCGAGGCCCGGCGCCGCAGCATGTGCACGGCGGGGCCGCCGTCGGCGTCCCGCAGCAGCAGGACGGTCGCCGCACGGCGCGGCACGACGGGCTCCAGGGTGCCCGCGGTGAGGGCGCGGATGCGCTCGGGCCAGCTCGCCGGGAACCACTGGCCGTTCGTGGTGGTCATGTGGCGGATGCTATGCGCTTCCGCGGGGATGTTCGATAGGGCCCGGGCCGGGCGGGCCCGGGGTACCCCTCCGGTGGCCGGGGCACGGCTCCGCCGGAGGGGTGCGGGACGTCAGTCCTCGACCTCGACCTGGATCTCGACCTCGACCGGCGCGTCGAGCGGCAGGACGGCCACGCCGACGGCGCTGCGGGCGTGCACGCCCTTCTCGCCGAGGACCTCGCCGAGCAGCTCGCTCGCGCCGTTGACGACGGCAGGCTGCCCGGTGAAGTCGGGGGCGGAGGCGACGAAGCCGACGACCTTCACGACGCGCTTGACGCGGTCGAGGTCACCCACGACGGAGCGGACCGCGGCCAGGGCGTTGAGCGCGCAGGTACGGGCGAGTTGCTTGGCCTCGTCCGCGGTGACCTCGGCGCCGACCTTGCCGGTGCAGGTCAGCTTGCCCTCGACGAGCGGCAGCTGGCCCGCGGTGAAGACGTACGCACCGGACCGGACGGCCGGGACGTACGCGGCGAGCGGGGCGGCCACCGCGGGGAGCTCCAGCCCCAGTTCCGCCAGCCGCTGCTCGACCGCGCTCACGCGTTCTTCTCCCGCTTGAAGTACGCCACCAGCTGCTCGGGGTTGTTCGGGCCCGGCACGACCTGGACGAGCTCCCAGCCGTCCTCGCCCCAGGTGTCCAGGATCTGCTTCGTCGCGTGCACCAGCAGCGGCACGGTCGCGTATTCCCACTTCGTCATGAGGGGACTGTAATGCCTGGCACAGCCCCGCCCCCGAGTAGCCCCGCCCTCGACTGGTTAGGCTCGCAGGTGTGAGGCTCCACATCGTGACGGGCAAGGGCGGTACCGGCAAGACGACGGTCGCCGCCGCGCTGGCACTCGCCCTCGCCGCCGAGGGTCGACGGACACTGCTGACGGAGGTGGAGGGACGGCAGGGCATCGCACAGCTCTTCGAGACCGAGGCCCTCCCCTACGAGGAGCGCAAGATCGCCGTGGCCCCGGGCGGCGGCGAGGTGTACGCCCTGGCCATCGACGCCGAACAGGCGCTGCTGGACTACCTCGACATGTTCTACAAGCTCGGCCGGGCCGGCCGGGCCCTGAAGAAGCTGGGCGCGATCGACTTCGCCACCACCGTGGCGCCGGGACTGCGCGACGTCCTGCTGACCGGCAAGGTCTGCGAGGCCGTGCGCCGCAAGGACCGGGCGGGCTGGCGGTCGTACGACGCGGTGGTGCTGGACGCGCCGCCGACGGGGCGGATCACGCGCTTCCTCAACGTCAACGACGAGGTCGCCGGCCTGGCCCGGTTCGGCCCGATACACAATCAGGCGCAGGCCGTGATGAGGGTGATGAAGTCCCCGGAGACGGCGGTGCACCTGGTCACCCTCCTGGAGGAGATGCCGGTCCAGGAGACCGTGGACGGCGTGGCCGAGCTGCGCGAGGCGGGGCTGCCGACCGGGGCCGTGGTCATCAACATGGTGCGCCCCGTGGTGATGGACGGCGCGGCCGTGGCCTCGGCGCGCGACGGGCAGCGCACGGCGATCGCCAAGGCGCTCTCCCAGGCCGGGCTGGGCGGCGCGCGGCGCGGCGGCCTCGCGGAGCGGCTCGTCGACCCGCTGCTGGCGCAGGCGCACGAGCACGCCGAGCGCGTGGCCCTGGAACGGGCCCAGCGCGAGGAACTGGCCGCGCTGGGGCTGCCCGCGTACGAGCTGGAGCTGATGGGCGACGGGGTCGATCTCGGCGGGTTGTACAGATTGGCTGAAAATCTGCGGAAGCAGGGGCTGGGGGTCGCATGAGCCTGGAGAGTCCGGTATTGGACATCGACCCGCTGATCGACGATCCGAGGACCCGGATCGTCGTCTGCTGCGGCTCGGGCGGGGTCGGCAAGACCACCACGGCCGCGGCGCTGGGCGTCCGTGCCGCCGAGCGCGGCCGCAAGGCCGTCGTGCTGACCATCGACCCGGCGCGTCGGCTGGCGCAGTCCATGGGCCTCACGGAACTCGACAACACCCCGCGCAAGGTGGCCGGGATCGACGAGTCCGCGGGCGGTGAGCTGCACGCGATGATGCTCGACATGAAGCGGACCTTCGACGAGGTCGTGCTCCAGCACACGGACCAGGAGCGGGCCCGGGCGATCCTGGACAACCCCTTCTACCAGTCGCTCTCCGCGGGCTTCGCCGGCACGCAGGAGTACATGGCCATGGAGAAGCTGGGCCAGCTGCGCGCGCTCGACGCGTGGGACCTGATCATCGTCGACACCCCGCCGAGCCGGTCGGCGCTGGACTTCCTGGACGCCCCCAAGCGGCTGGGGTCCTTCCTGGACGGGCGCTTCATCCGGCTGCTGATGGCCCCCGCGAAGGTCGGCGGGCGGGCCGGCATGAAGTTCCTCAACGTCGGGATGTCGATGATGACCGGCACGCTCAGCAAGGTCATGGGCGCGCACCTGCTGCGCGACGTGCAGACTTTCGTGGCGGCGATGGACTCGATGTTCGGCGGCTTCCGCTCCCGTGCGGACGCCACCTACAAGCTGCTCCAGGCGAACGGGACGGCGTTCCTGGTGGTGGCCGCGCCGGAGCGGGACGCGCTGCGGGAGGCCTCGTACTTCGTGGAGCGGCTGGCGGCGGAGGACATGCCGCTCGCCGGGCTGGTGCTGAACCGTGTGCACGGCAGCGGGGCGGCGCAGCTCACGGCGGAGCGGGCGCTGGCGGCGGCGGAAGCACTGGACGACCTGGACGACCTGGATGCCGATGACGCCTCCGACGCCGACCCCGTCGCCGGATATCCGTCAACTCCCCGGCTGACCGGGGAGTTTGACGAATCCGCAGAAAATCTTCAAAGCGTCGGCATTGTGGATCAGCCCGGCGGGAAAGCTGGACTCCGTACGGCCGACGGCGGCGAAGGGACCCCCAGTACGGACAGTGCGGACACCAGCTCTCCCGAATCGCCCACCGGCTCCCCGACCGTTTCCGTGCCCGCGCAGGACGCCGCCGCGCGCCGGTCCACGGACCCGCTGGACGCCGACCGCCTCACCGCCGGCCTGCTGCGCCTGCACGCCGAACGGATGCAGCTGGTCGCGCGCGAGCGGCGCACCCGTGAGCGTTTCGTCTCGGTGCACCCGGACGTGCCCATGGTGGACGTCGCGGCCCTGCCCGGCGACGTGCACGACCTCGAGGGCCTGCGCGCGATCGGCGAACGTCTCGCGCAGGGTCAGCCGACGGCGGCGTAGTCGTCGTAGTCCCCGTCGTAGCCCTCGTCGTCGAGCGGGAGCACACCCGTGCTGCGCTCGTACTCCGTGCGCGCCGTCTCCAGGAGCCTGCGCCACGAGGTGACCGTTGGACGCCGGCGCAGCAGCGCCCTGCGCTCCCGCTCGGTCATCCCGCCCCAGACGCCGAATTCCACACGGTTGTCCAGGGCGTCGGCCAGGCACTCGGTGCGTACCGGGCAGCCGGTGCACACCGCCTTGGCCCTGTTCTGGGCCGCTCCCTGGACGAAAAGTTCATCCGGATCCGTCGTGCGGCACGCGGCCTGCGTACTCCAGTCCGTAACCCAGCTGCTCATGCTGGCGCCGTCCTCTCCCGAATCGAGGCTCCCCCACGGCGGCAAGCGGCATATTCACCGTTGCCAGTTGAGGACGTTACGGAAGGTGGGCACGGCGCAACAGCCCTTTCAGGCCCAATCTTGAATGGCCCGAACGGACTATGGGTACGCGGCAGATCACCCGACGGAGTGAGCCGACGGCAGAACGGGCGAATTGCCGCAAAACGGTCAGCTCGCCACTTCCGGGGCCTGAGATCCAGGTCATATGGCTGGCATATGACAGGAATTCGGGCAGTTCTCATCACCCACAAGAGTGAGGATGGAAGACAGACGTGTGCGCAGTGTTCGCGCCTGTCTGTTACAGAGTAGGCGAACAAGCATGCCCACGTCTTAAGAATGGCAACGTAAGCTGCACCCCATGGGTCACAAGCGATCGCGCCCCACCAGCAGCGGCGGCACCAGTACCGCTCAGCAGGCCGCCAAGTTCCTGGGTGTCAGCGTCCTCGCCGGCGTCGTGCTGGCCGGCATCGCGCTCCCCGCGGCGGGGGCGCTCGGACTGAGCGCCAAGGGCACCGCGGCCGGCTTCGACTCCCTGCCGGGCGAGCTGAAGCGCCCGCCGCTCTCGCAGAGCACCCGGATCCTGGACGTCAAGGGCGACCTGATCGCGAACGTCTACTCGCGCGACCGCACGGTCGTGGGGCTCGACAAGATCAGCAAGCCGATGCAGCAGGCCATCGTCGCCATCGAGGACGCCCGCTTCTACGAGCACGGCGCGATCGACGTCAAGGGCATCCTGCGCGCGCTCAACAAGAACGCCCAGGAGGGCGGTGTCTCCGAGGGCGCGTCCACCCTGACGCAGCAGTACGTGAAGAACGTCTTCATCGAGGAGGCCGGCGACGACCCCACCAAGGTCCAGCAGGCCACCCAGCAGACCATCGGCCGCAAGATCAAAGAGATGAAGTACGCCATCCAGCTCGAGCAGGAGCTGGGGAAGCAGAAGATCCTCGAGAACTACCTCAACATCACCTTCTTCGGCGAGCAGGCCTACGGGGTCGAGGCCGCCTCCCGGCGCTACTTCAGCAAGTCCGCCAAGGACCTGTCGCTCACCGAGTCCGCGCTGCTGGCCGGCCTCGTCCAGTCGCCGAGCCGCTACGACCCCGTGAACGACCCGGAGGAGGCCAAGAAGCGCCGCGACGTGGTGCTGCAGCGCATGGCCGACCTGAAGGACGTCACGCAGGCCGAGGCCGACGCCGCGAAGAAGAAGCCGCTCGGCCTCAAGATCAGCCAGCCCAAGAACGGCTGCATCACCGCCGTCAACGGCGCCGGGTTCTTCTGCGACTACGTCCGCCAGGTCTTCCTCAGCGACAAGGCCTTCGGCAAGACCAAGGCCGAGCGCACCAAGCGCTGGGACCAGGGCGGCCTCACCGTCCGCACCACCCTCGACCCGAAGGCGCAGCGGGCGGTCCAGGACTCGATCAGCCAGCACGTGTACAAGAGCGACGACGTCGCCACCGCCGTGACCCTGGTCCAGCCCGGCACGGGCAAAGTCGTCGGGATGGGCCAGTCCCGCCCGTACGGCTTCAAGAAGAACCAGACCCAGATCAACTACTCCGTCGACCGGAACATGGGCGGCGGCGCGGGCTACCAGCCGGGTTCGACGTTCAAGCCCTTCACCGCCGCGGCCGCCCTGGAGAAGGGCATGTCGACGGCCCAGTCCTACCCCTCGCCGTACGAGATGCCGTACCCGGACGTGACCGACTGCGACGGCAACCGCTACACCAGCAACGACAAGGTGCCCAACGAGAGCAAGTCCGAGGTCGGCCCGTACGGGATGCGGGAGGCGCTGGCGAAGTCGATCAACACCTACTTCGTCTCCCTGGAGGCCGACGCCGGCCTGTGCGACGTGACCCGGATGGTCAACTCCCTCGGCATCACCAAGCGCGCCGGCGGGACCAAGCTGGGCCTCGGCGCCTCCTTCACCCTCGGCGTCAACGAGATGTCGCCGCTGAAGATGGCCGCCGCCTACGCGACCTTCGCCAACAAGGGCGAGTACTGCACCCCGGTCGCCATCGAGTCGATCACCGACGCGAACGGCAAGAAGCTGCCGGTGCCCAAGACCGAGTGCGAGCGGGCCATGTCCGAGCAGACCGCCTCCACGATCAACACCCTTCTCAAGGGCGTGGTCGAGGACGGCACCGGTCAGCAGGCCGGGCTCAGCGACCGCGACAGCGCGGGCAAGACCGGTACGACGGACTACCGCTACGCCGCCTGGTTCGTGGGCTACACCTCGGACATGGCGGGTGCCGTCTGGGTCGGCGACCCGGCCCACAAGCGCAGGATGACCAACATCACCATCGGCGGCCGCTACCACACCGAGGTCTACGGCGCCGACACCCCGGGCCCGATCTGGAAGGACGCGATGTCCGGCGCCCTGGCCGGCACCGTCTCGCCCGGCCTGCCGACGGTCGCCATCAAGGATCCCGAGAAGCCGCGCAACGACGATGACGACCACCACGGCCGCGGTGACAACGGCGGCAACGGCAACGGTGGCGACGACGGCCTGCTCGGCGGGATCTTCGGCGGCGACACCCTCGGCGCCGACGGGGCCAACGGCTTCACCACCGGCGGTGGCAACGGCCGCAGCGGCGGGAACAACGGCACCACGGGTCCCGGGACCGGCACCCCCGAGACGGGCGGCACCGGGCCGGGCTGATCCCACCGCGGGACGCGACATGACGCCGAAGGGGCGCCGGGACCGATCGGTCCCGGCGCCCCTTCGGCGTTCCGGTGGAGGGGGCCCGGCGGGCCACGCCGCCGTCCGTGGCGTCGGCCGCCGTCAGCCGCCCGCGAGCTGCTTGCGCACCTCGGCGGCGACCCGGCCGCCCTCGGCCAGGCCGGCGACCTTCGGGTTCACGATCTTCATGACCGCGCCGATCGCCTTCGGCCCTTCGGCCCCCGACTCCTTGATCGCCGCGGCGACGATGCCGGCCAGCTCCGCGTCGTCCAGCTGCTTGGGCAGGTAGGCGTCCAGTACCTCGCGCTCGGCCAGCTCACGCTCCGCGGCCTCCTTGCGGCCGCCCTGCTCGAAGGCGTCGGCGGCCTCCCGGCGCTTCTTCGCCTCGCGGGCGATCACCTTCAGCACCTCGTCGTCGGAGAGCTCGCGCGCCTCCTTGCCCGCGACCTCCTCCTTGGTGATCGCGGTGAGGGTGAGACGGAGGGTGGACGAGGTCAGTTCGTCCCGCCCCTTGATGGCAGCCGTGAGGTCGTCGTGCAGACGCTTCTTGAGCGTGGTGGTCATGGCGTCGAGTCTGCCAGGTCGCCGCCGGGAGGGCCGGAAATTTATCCCTGACGTGCCGTCTGCCACCATGGAGGGCATGCGCGCGCGATACGGAGTACCCCTGGGCATCACAGCTGCCGGTGCGGCCTGCGTGGCCTACGCGGCCGGAATCGAGGCGCGGTCGTTCCGGCTGCGCAGGGTGGCGGTGCCGGTGCTGCCGGCCGGGATGCGGCCGATCCGCGTCCTGCAGGTCTCCGACATCCACATGGTCCGCGGTCAGAACAAGAAGCGCCGCTGGCTGCAGTCGCTGGCCGGGCTCCGCCCCGACTTCGTCGTGAACACCGGCGACAACCTCTCCGACCCCCAGGGCGTCCCCGAGCTGCTGGACGCCCTCGGGCCGCTGCTCGACCTCCCCGGGGCGTACGTCTTCGGCTCCAACGACTACTACGGCCCCACCCCGCGCAACCCCGCCCGCTACCTCGTCGAGCGCCTCCGGGGCGCGCACGGCCTCAACGGCCAGAACAACCCCGCCATCGGCGTCATCCGCAACCCCTGGGAGGAGATCCGCGACGCCTTCGACGTGGCCGGCTGGGTCGGGGTCAACAACACCCGCGGCCGCCTCAAGCTCGACGACGGCATCGAGATCGCCTTCGCGGGCCTCGACGACCCCCACATCCGCCGCGACCGCTACGCCGCCATCGCCGGCGGCCCCGACGCGGACGCCGACCTCTCGCTCGCGGTCGTCCACGCCCCGTACCTGCGCGTGCTCGACTCCTTCACGGCCGACCGCTACCCGCTGATCCTCGCCGGGCACACGCACGGCGGCCAGCTGTGCATCCCCTTCTACGGCGCCCTCGTCACCAACTGCGACATCGACGCGGACCGGGTCAAGGGCCTGTCCACCCACGAGGCCACCGGCCACCGCTCCTACCTGCACGTCTCCGCAGGCTGCGGCACCAACCGCTACACCCCGGTCCGCTTCGCCTGCCCGCCCGAGGCCACCCTGCTCACCCTGACGCCGGGCGCCTGAGCCGCCGGCGAAAACCGGATTTCGTCTCCAGCGGGAGGTCCGCTAGAGTAATCCTCGTCGCGCCGGGCCCGAGGCCACGACGCAACACCGGGGTGTGGCGCAGCTTGGTAGCGCGCTTCGTTCGGGACGAAGAGGCCGTGGGTTCAAATCCCGCCACCCCGACTTCGTAGATGCAGATCAGGGCTCCCGGGAATTTTCCCGGGAGCCCTGACTCGTGTCATGTGACTATCCGCCTGACCATCGCTCGCGGTCCCGGTCGGAGCCGGGGTCGGTCATGAGGGCTTCGCCGCGCTCTGCGCATTGAGCCACTCGGCGAACGTCTGGGTGCCGCGGGGGCCGGGGCCGGTCGGCAACAGGCCACCGCTGCGCATCCCGCCGGGGAAGTACAGGGGCACGACCGGACGGCGGCGCGCGCCGCCCGCGGCGATGAGGCGCCGGGCCAGGTCGACCAGGGACTCGACCTGCGGGCCCGCGAGCTCGGGGGCCATCCCCTTCGGCGGTTCGAGGGCGAGGTCGACGAGGGCCTCGGCCACTTCCCGTACGGCGATGGGCTGGACCGGCGCCGTCGGCACCAGCGCGATCGGTCCGGGGACACCGCTCAGCGCCTGACCCACGAACTCGTAGAACTGCGTCGCCCGCATGATGGTCCATGGCACCGGCCCGCCCCGGATGATCTCCTCCTGGCGCAACTTGCCCGTGTAGTAGGGGTGCCCGACCCGGTCGACCCCCACGATCGACGGCGTCACGAGGTGCCGGACCCCGGCACGCTCGGCCGCACCGATGAGGTTCCGTCCCGCCTTCTCGAAGAAGCCGACGGCCACCGACTTGCGGTTCGTGGTCACGTTGCTGACGTCGATCACCGCGTCGGCCCCGGTCAGCGCCGTGTCCAGCCCCGACCCGCTCACCAGGTCGACACCCTGTCCGCGTGACAGCACCACGGGCTCGTGTCCGCGGGCCCGCACGGCCTCCACCACGAAACGTCCGGCCACCCCGGTACCGCCGGCGACTGCGATCTTCATGACTGCTCCTGTCCTCTCGGTGCTGCACGAGAGGAAGGAACGGGCCACACCCATCGCGTCAGCTCCACCTATTGTTACGATCGCGATCGTATCATTCAATACCAATAGGGATGGCCACCCCACCGCCTGCCGGCCGCCCCGAGGCCGCCGTGATCAGCGCTTCCTGCACGGCCTCGGCGTCAGCCGGATCCGGGAACACCCGGCGCACATCGCCTCGGCCGAGCGGGATCGCTTCCTCCACGGGGACGAGTCCGACCCGACGCGAGCCCGCGGCCAAGGCCTGGACGCGCGGCGTACGGCGTACGGGTCAGCCGCAGATCGTGCCGGGGGCGGGGAGTTCGCCGTGGGTCAGGTAGAGGTCGACGGCGTCGTCGATGCAGGGGCTGCCGCGGTGGTAGGCGGTGTGGCCGTCGCCGTCGTAGGTGAGGAGGTGGCCGGAGTCGAGTTGACGGGCGAGGGACTGGGCCCAGGGGTACGGGGTGGCGGGGTCGCGGGTGGTGCCGACGACGAGGATGGGGGCGGCGCCGGGGGCGGCGATGGAGTGCGGGGTCTGGGTCGCCGGGACGGGCCAGTGGGTGCACAGCACCAGGAACGTGGCCAGTGAGGTGCCGAATTGGGGCGAGGCGTGCAGGAAGGCGGGCAGTGCGGCCTGGGCCTGGGCCTCGGAGAAGCGGGCGCCGAGGGTGGAGCTGAGGCAGTCGACGGCGAGGAGGGCGTCCGCGGCGTTGCCGGAGTCGCCTTCGTCCGTGCCGGCGAACTGCTGCAGTTCGGTGGTGTCGCCGGCCAGGATCTGGCGCAGCATGGTGCGCAGTTCCTCCCAGGAGGCCTCGCGCAGGGCCGTGATGACCGCGGTGAGGAGGTCCTCGCCGGTGATGGTGATGTCCTTGCCCTGGCGCAGCGGGCCGGCGTCCAGCTTGTCCCGCAGGCCGTCGAGGACGCGGCCGGCCTCCGCGACGGAGTGGCCCACCGGGCAGTCGGGGCGGGCGGCGCAGTCGGCGGCGAAGGAGTCCCAGGCCAGCTGGTACCCGGCGGTGCTGTCCAGGTTCTCGCGGTAGCCGTCGATAGCGGGGTCGACGGCGCCGTCGAGGACCATGCGGCCGACCCGCGAGGGGAACAGCTCGGCGTAGGTCGCGCCGAGGTAGGTGCCGTAGGAGTAGCCGAGGTAGTGCAGGCGCTCGTCGCCGAGGAGGGCGCGGACGACGTCCATGTCGCGTGCCGCGTCGGGGGTGCCGAGGTGGGGCAGCAGTTCCCCGGCGTGCTCCTCGCAGGCGTCGGCGAGTTCCTCGAACGCCTCGTAGGAGTCGGTGATCTCGGCCGCGTCACCGGACAGCCGCAGGCCGAAGCCCATGGGGGTGGCCGGGCTGTCGGTGGCGCAGTCCACGGGGGTGCTGTACTGCACGCCGCGCGGGTCGACGGCGACCAGGTCGTACGCGGAGCGCGTGGCCGGGGAGAAGGTGCCGGCGGCGGCGACCAGGTAGTCGACGGCGGACTCGCCGGGGCCGCCGGGGTTGATCTGGAGCGAGCCGACACGGGCGCCGGCGTCGCCGGTGGCCCGCACGCGGGCGGCGGTCAGGGTGATGTCGCCCGCTTCCGGGCGGGCGTAGTCCAGGGGCACCGTCACGGTGGCGCACTGGAAGCCGGGCACGTCCTGGCAGGCTTCCCAGTCGAGGTGCTGCTCGTAGTAGCGCCGCAGCTCCGGGGGTACGCCCGCCGCGGGGTCCGCGGCCGCCCGGCCGGCGTCGGGGGACGGCTGCAGCGGGCCGGCGGTGGCGCAGGCAGCGGTCAGCAGGAGCCCGCAGGTGCTCAGCACCGCGAGCGCGCCGCGCAGCCTGCGCCGGGGTATCCCGTCGGTGTCCCGTACAGCGATCATCGCCACGCCTTCCTCGTACGCCCGTGTGACGGGGGGACCGCCGGACGCGGCGCCCGGGCCGGCCCGGGGGGTCAGGGTCCGGTCGTGTCGCGGAGCGCTCGGACGCGCCCCCCGCGACTCCGCTGCGTCACCACCCCATCACACGTCGTGCGTGGCGGCGGCCCGAGTGGGCCGAACGCGTGAACTTCCGGGGTGCCCGGACAGGGGTTCAGCGGGGCGCGTAGGCGATGCGCTCGAAGGGCCAGGCGCGGGCCAGCCAGTCGCTGACGACGCGGTGGAGTGCGGCGTCCAGGGCGGCGTGGGGGGCGCTGACCCAGGAGCGGACGTTGATGACGCCGGGCTCGGTGCGGGAGCCGTAGACGTACACGCAGCCGATGACGTCGCCGCCGGGGACGGACAGGACGGTGTAGGTGAAGCCGGTCCGCCGCTCGAAGTCCTCCGCGTGCTTGCGCAGGTCCTCCAGGTTGGCCTCCAGGCTCATCCCGTCCGGCGGCGGCCAGGAGCGGCCCTCGAAGCCGGGGGTGGCGCGGATGTGGTCGATGCCGGACGTCCAGGCGGCATGGTCGGCGGCGTTGTGCTGCGGGCCGAGGGGTTCCAGGCGGAAGCGGTCGGTGGCGGGCGGGTCCGGGACGACGAAGTCCGGCGGGACGAGGGGCTGTTGGGTGTCGGTCATGGCGCGAGGGTAGCCGGGTGCCGCCCGGACCGTCGCCGGTGCGCTGCCGCCGTGCGAAGGTGGGGCCATGGGTGTCGAGTTCGTGGTCTTCATGACGCTGCCGGGCCTGGTGATCCTGCTGATCGGGGTGGCCTTCGTCGACCAGGTGCTGCGGGCGGGCCGGTGGGGCGGACGGAGCGGGCAGGTCTCCGCGACCGGTTTCGAGCAGCTGCACGCGAGCTTCTCGCCGGGCAAGCGGAGCGAGTTGGACGAGCGCCGGGCGACGCTGATGCTGCGCGACGAGGAGGGCGATGGGGCGCCCCCGCGGTCGCGGGTGGACCTGGGGCGGGGGACGGCGCTGATCGTCGTTCCGGGGTGTGATCGCAGCGGGTGACGACGGCCACGGTCCGCTGCGGGGCGCGATCGGGTTTGATGGTGGCATGAGCGACGTCATGGCTGGTATGCCGGATTGGGAGAAGCGCTTCCGGGCGCCACGCGTCGGACTGCCGGAGTGGGCGGAGGACGCCCCCCACCGCAGCCTGTTCGTGTCGAATGCGACGGGTACCTACGAGCTGTACGCGTGGGACCGGACGACCGGGGCGCAGCGGCAGGTCACCGACCGGCCGAACGGCACGTCGGACGGGACGCTGACGCCGGACGGCGCGTGGGTGTGGTGGTTCGCGGACACCGACGGGGACGAGTTCGGGGTCTGGATGCGGCAGCCCTTCGCGGGCGGCCCGGACGAGCCGGCCGCGCCCGGTCTGGAGCCCTCGTACCCTGCGGGGCTGGCGCTGGGCCGGGGCGGGCTGTCGGTGGTCGGCCGCTCCACCGACGAGGAGGGCACGACGATCCACGTCGTGCGTCCCGGGGCGGAGCCGGTGGAGATCTACCGGCACGAGGAGTCGGGCGGGGTCGGCGCGCTGTCGGAGGACGGCACGCTGGTCGTCGTCGAGCACACCGAGCACGGCGACGCGATGCACTCGGCGCTGCGGGTCGTCACGACGGACGGCACGACGGTCGCGGAGCTGGACGACAGCGAGGGCGGCACGAAGGAACTGGGCCTGGAGTGCCTGGGGTTCGCCCCCGTGGCCGGCGACGCCCGGCTGCTGGTGGCGCACCAGCGGCGCGGCCGCTGGGAGCCGATGGTCTGGGACGTCGCGGCGGGCACGGAGACCGCCCTGGCGATCGACCTGCCCGGTGACGTCGCGGCGGAGTGGTACCCGGACGGCACCGCGCTGCTGGTGGTGCACTCCTACCGGGCCCGCAGCGAGATCTACCGCTACGGGCTGGCGGACGGGGAGCTGACCCGGCTGGACACCCCGGCGGGCTCGGTGAGCGGCGCGACGGCCCGCCCCGACGGCACGGTGGAGTTCCTGTGGTCGTCGGCGGCGGCGCCCTCCGAGGTGCGGTCGACGACCGGCGCCGTGGTGCTGGAGGCGCCGGGCGAGCGGGCCCCGGGCTCGCTGCCGGTGGAGGACGTGTGGGTGGACGGGCCCGGCGGGCCGGTGCACGCGCTCGTCCAGCGGCCCGCGCGGGGCGAGGGCCCGTACCCGACGGTGTTCGAGATCCACGGCGGGCCCACCTGGCACGACTCGGACGCCTTCGCGGCCGGCCCGGCGGCCTGGCTGGACCACGGCTACGCGGTGGTGCGGGTCAACTACCGCGGTTCCACGGGCTACGGCCGGGAGTGGACGGACGCGCTCAAGCACCGCGTCGGCCTGATCGAGCTGGAGGACATCGCGGCGGTCCGGACGTGGGCGGTGGAGTCGGGCTTCGCCGACCCGGCCCGGCTGGTGCTGTCCGGCGGCTCCTGGGGCGGCTTCCTGACGCTGCTGGGGCTGGGCACCCAGCCCGAGCTGTGGACGGTGGGCCTGGCGGCGGTGCCGGTCGCGGACTACGTGACGGCGTACGGCGACGAGATGGAGGCGCTGAAGGCGCTGGACCGCACCCTGTTCGGCGGGTCCCCCGAGGAGGTCCCGGACCGCTACGAGGCGTCCTCGCCGATCACGTACGTGGCGCGGGTCAAGGCCCCGGTCTACGTCTCGGCGGGCCTCAACGACCCGCGCTGCCCGATCCGGCAGATCGACAACTACGTCGAGCGGCTGGCGGGCCTGGGCAAGGCGCACGAGGTCTACCGCTACGACGCCGGGCACGGCTCGCTCGTCGTCGACGAGCGGATCAAGCAGCTACGACTGGAGCTGGACTTCGTCCGGCGCCACCTCGGCGGCTGAGGCCGCGGCCGGCCCCTCCTCCCCGGTGAGGCCGAGCTCGGCGTCGCGCCGGGTCTCGGCCTCCCGCCGGACGAGCCGGAACCACATGAAGACCACGAAGCCCGCGAAGACGAACCACTCGCCGGTGTAGCCGAGGTTCTGGAAGGCCTTGAGGTCCAGGCCGGTGCCGCTCGGCGCGACCGGCGGGACGGCCCGCAGGGGCGCGCGGACGGCCTCGGTCTGGGTGATCCAGGCGCCGTACACCTGGTACGGGACGAGGTTGACCAGGGACGCCGCACTGATGATCCCCAGCTGTCCCTCGGCGAGCCCGCCGCGGCCGATCGCGCCGTCGCTGTCGGCGCTCTCGGGGGCCTGCAGGGCCCCGGTGACGGTGACCTCCCCGGCGGGCGGTGCGGGCACGTCGGCGGCGGACGCGCGGTCCGCGTCGCCGGGCAGCCAGCCGCGGACGACGGGCAGGGCGGCGGCGCCGTCGCCGGTCAGCAGCGGGGTGAGCACGTAGTAGCCGGTGCGTCCGTCGACCTCGCGGCCGGGCACGAGGAACTGGTGCGCCGTGTCGTAGCGGCCGGTGGCCCGTACTGTGCGGCCGGCCGTCTCGGTGGTGAGCGCGGAGGTCGCCCGCGGCAGCAGGCGCTCCAGCGGCGCCGCGTCCCGGGCGGTGGCCGCGGGCTTGTCCTGGGCGGCGCGGTGGCTGTCGACGCGGGCCTCGAACCGGCTCAGCTGCCAGCTGCCCATGAACGTGCAGAGGACCACGGCGCACACCATGAAGAGGTGCCCGCCCAGCCAGCGGGGGGACAGCAGGAACCGGTACACGCCGTCAACGGTACGGGGCGCCCGGGCGTCCCCGGGAACCGCCCCCCGCTACTGTGCGGCGATGGCGCCGGTCTTGTAGACCGTCCCGGCGCAGGCACCGCCGATCGTCGCCATGACGACGGGCGCTCCGGCCTCGGGCGTGTGGCTCAGCACGATGCTGCCCGCCGGGCCGCCCTGGCCGGGGCCGTCCACGCCCGCCGGGGGCGCGGACGCCTCGCCGGACGGGGTGTTGGTGGCGGTCGCGGTGGGCGTCGGCGTGGCCGGGGGTGTGCAGCCGCCCGAGTCGCCGCCGGCGGCCGGGACCCAGGTGAACTCGACCCGGTAGCTCTGCCCGGACTTGAGGATCAGCGCCGTGCCGAGGGAGTCGGGCAGTGTGGTGCCGTCGTTCGGGGTGTGGTCGACGACACTGATGCGGGCGGAGTCGGCCGCGCCCTGGGTGGAGGAGACGCTGACCGAACCGCCGCCGTCGACGGTGCACGAGCCCTTCGAGGTGTTCGCCACCTGGAACCAGCCGTTGACCCGGCCCGAGCCGTCGGCGGCGCCGGCGTAGCCGGAGGCGTTGCCGAGGTCGCCGGTGGTGCACAGCGGGGCGTTGGCCGCGAGCGTGTCGGAGGGGTCCGCGGAGTCCGAGGCCCCGGGGGTGACGTGCCCGTGGGAGCCGCCGGTGCGCGTGGGGTCCTCGTCGGAACGGCCGTCGCCGTCGGACGGGGTGGGCGTGCCGGCGCCGGCGGCCGGACCGTTCGCGTCGCCGTCGGTGCCACCGGTGTCCTGGGCGCTGGAGGCGTTGGCGGTGCCGGTCTTGGCGGATCCGGAGAGGTCCGCCGCGTGGAGGGCGGCGGGGACCGCGACCAGCGCCAGCAGGCACGCGGCCGCGCTGCCCGCCAGCAACTGCCGACGGTGCGCCCGCCGGGCGGGGACCGCGCGGCGCAGGTGTTCCAGCGCCTCCTGGCCCGGCTGGATGTCGCTCACGGCGTCGCGCATGAGCCGGCGCAGCGCCAGTTCGTCGGGGTTCAGCCGCTCCTCGGGGCTGCCGCCGCCGATGTCGTTCTCGGGTTCCATACCGCCGGGTGGGTTCGGGTTGGTCATGCCGGGGCCTCCATCGCGACGCGGAGCGCCGCGAGACCACGCGAGCCGTACGCCTTCACCGAGCCTAGGGAAATGCCGAGGGTCTCGGCTACTTGGGCTTCGGTCATGTCGGCGAAGTAGCGCATGACGAGGACCTCGCGCTGCCGGCGCTGCAGCTTGCGCAGGGCCGCCTTCAGCTCGTCGCGCTCCAGCGCCTCGTACGCCCCCTCCTCGGCGCTCGCCATGTCGGGCATGGGCTTGGACAGCAGCCGCATGCCCATGATGCGGCGGCGCAGCGCGGAGCGGGAGAGGTTGACGACGGTCTGCCGGAGGTAGGCGAGGGTCTTCTCGGGTTCGCGGACCCGCTTGCGGGCCGAGTGGACACGGATGAAGGCCTCCTGGACGACGTCCTCGCAGGAGGCGGTGTCGTCCAGCAGGAGTGCGGCGAGGCCGAGCAGCGAGCGGTAGTGGGCCCGGTAGGTCTCGGTGAGGTGGTCGACGGTGGTCCCGACTGACATCGCGGCGTCAGTGTCGCCGCGGTCGCGGTCCGAGGGCGCCTGCACCACAGGCCAGGGCGCGATCACCGGGATGCCGCCGACCGCGCGCGACGGCCGCCGGACGTGCGGACGCGCCGGAGCGCTGCCCCGCCCCACGAGGGGTGCTTCGATGCCGAGTGCCTCTGCCACGCCTGTTGGACACGCGTCCCCCCGTCAGGGTTGTACGCCCGAGGCACCGTTTTTGACGGTGTAGCACATATGCGCATGCGTACCAACTCTTCCCCAATGCCCCTTTTGCTGGCGCTGTTGCGCCGCGCCCGGCCTGCAGCACAGTAGGGCAGTGCGCTGACACAAAGACGCTCCCTGCGCGTCGCGCGGTTGCGACACACAGGGAGCTGAAATTGTCTGGCGCCTACAGGCTTCCGATCAAGCGGTCCAGACCAGAGATTTGGGTCACCCGACCGAAATCGGGGTGCTCAGCGGCCTGTTCCTCCGTAGACGACCGCTTCGTCGGTTTCGCTGTCCAGGCCGAACGCGGAGTGCACGGCGCGCACGGCCTCGTTGACGTCGTCGGCGCGGGTGACGACCGAGATGCGGATCTCGGAGGTCGAGATCAGCTCGATGTTCACGCCCGCGTTGGACAGCGCCTCGAAGAACTGCGCCGTGACACCGGGGTTGGTCTTCATGCCGGCGCCGACCAGCGAGATCTTGGCGATCTGGTCGTCGTAGCGGAGCGTCTCGAAACCGATGGTGCCCTGGACGCGCTTCAGGGCCTCGATCGCCCTCGGGCCGTCGGCCTTGGGGAGGGTGAAGGAGATGTCGGTCAGGCCGGTGGCCGCGGCCGACACGTTCTGCACCACCATGTCGATGTTGATCTCGGCGTCCGCGATCGCCCGGAAGATCACGGCCGCCTCGCCCGGCTTGTCGGGCACACCGACGACCGTCACCTTGGCCTCGGATGTGTCGTGCGCGACACCGGAGATGATCGCGTGCTCCATGCCCGTCTGGTCCTCTCGCGGCTCATTGCTGACCCAAGTGCCCTGGAGGCCGGAGAACGACGACCGGACGTGGATCGGGATGTTGTAACGGCGGGCGTACTCCACGCAGCGATGGAGCAGCACCTTGGAGCCGGAGCTGGCGAGCTCCAGCATGTCCTCGGAGGAGATCCAGTCGATCTTCCGCGCCTTCTTCACCACGCGCGGGTCGGCGGTGAACACGCCGTCGACGTCGGTGTAGATCTCGCACACCCCGGCGTCCAGGGCCGCCGCCAGCGCCACCGCGGTGGTGTCGGAGCCGCCCCGGCCCAGCGTCGTGATGTCCTTGCTGTCCTGGGACACCCCCTGGAAGCCGGCCACGATCGCGATGTTGCCCTGGTCGAGGGCGGTGCGGATGCGGCCCGGCGTGACGTCGATGATGCGCGCTTTGTTGTGGACGGAGTCGGTGATGACACCCGCCTGGCTGCCGGTGAACGACTGCGCCTCGTGTCCGAGGTTTTTGATCGCCATCGCCAGCAGGGCCATGGAGATCCGTTCTCCGGCGGTCAGCAGCATGTCGAACTCGCGGCCGGTAGGCATCGGAGATACCTGTTCGGCGAGCTCGATCAACTCGTCCGTCGTGTCACCCATCGCCGAGACCACGACGACCACCTGGTGGCCGCTCTTCTTGGCATCGACGATCCGCTTGGCAACGCGCTTGATGCCCTCGGCATCCGCAACGGAGGAGCCGCCGTACTTCTGCACGACAAGGCCCACGTGCGCTCCTCAAATCCGGTACTGCGTTCGGCTCAGTCTAACGAGCAGGCCGGGACCGACCCCTCAATACCACATGCTGAGACGCCGGGCCCACTCTGCGAGCCATCTGCCCAACGACACGCCGACCTATGCACACCGGGCGGCGTGCTCCGGGTCACTACGGCCCCGGGTCACCGCCTCGGACACGCGACCACGCACACGCGCCCGCCCCTCTCCAGGGGCGGGCGCGGTGGGGGTTCAGCGGCTGGGGCGCAGCCCCAGCGGCTTGGCGATCTCGGCGGCCATGACCCGGCCGGCCTCGGCGGCGAGCCTCTCCTCGTCGTCCGCGCCGTGGTCGGTGTCCAGTCCGTCCAGCGCGTCCAGCGGGCTGTCCAGCCGCACATGGGCGACGAGGGACTGCAGGGCCCGCAGCGAGGCCGAGGCGGTCGGCCCCCAGTTGGACAGGTAGGAGAACTGCCACCACCACAGCGCCTCGCTGACCCGGCCCTCGCGGAAGTGCGCCAGGCCGTGCGCGAGGTCCGTCACCACGTCAGCGAGGTCGTCGGAGATCCGGCAGGCCACCGGCGTGCTGCGCGGCACGTAGGGGTCGAAGACCTCGGAGTAGACGTCGATCGGCTCCAGCAGCACCGCGAGCCGCTGGCGCAGCTCGTCGGCGTCGGGCTCCGGGCCGATGTCGGGCTCGTAGCGCTCCTCCGGGACGATGTCCTCGTGCGCCCCGAGGCGGCCCCCGGCCAGCAGCAGCTGGGAGACCTCCAGCAGCAGGTAGGGCACCGCGCTGTCGGGGTCGTCGCCCTTGGCGACCTCCCGTACCGACAGGATGAAGCTCTCGATCTGGTCCGAGATCGAGGAGGCGAAGTCGTCGGGGTCCAGGGCGTTGTCAGACATCAAGCAGCCGCCTTCCTTCAAAGGCCCGGCCGAGCGTGACCTCGTCGGCGTACTCCAAGTCGCCGCCGACCGGCAGGCCGCTCGCGAGACGGGTGACCTTCAGTCCCATCGGTTTGACCATGCGTGCGAGATACGTGGCCGTCGCCTCCCCCTCGAGGTTGGGGTCGGTGGCCAGGATCAGCTCGGTGACGCTGCCGTCCGCGAGCCGCGCCAGCAGCTCCCGTATGCGCAGGTCGTCCGGGCCGACCCCCTCGATCGGACTGATCGCGCCGCCGAGCACGTGGTAGCGGCCGCGGAACTCGCGGGTCCGCTCGATCGCCACCACGTCCTTGGGTTCCTCGACCACGCAGATGACGGCCGGGTCGCGGCGCGGATCACGGCAGACCCGGCACTGGTCGGCCTCGGCGACGTTGCCGCAGACCGCGCAGAACCGGACCTTCGCCTTCACCTCGCTGAGGGCGTGCGCGAGCCGCCGGACGTCGGCGGGATCCGCCTGCAGGATGTGGAAGGCGATCCGCTGCGCGCTCTTGGGACCCACGCCGGGCAGCCTGCCCAGCTCGTCGATCAGGTCCTGAACCACGCCCTCGTACACGCTGTGCCCTCTTCGTCGCCTGGAACTAGAAAGGAAGGCCGGGGATGCCCCCGAGCCCCTGGGCGAGCGGGCCGAGCTTGCTCTGCTGCAGCTCCTGCGCGCTCGCGGTCGCGTTGTGCACGGCGGCGACGACCAGATCGGCCAGCGTCTCCGTGTCCTCAGGATCGACCGCCTTGGGGTCGATGACCAGACCCCGCAGCTCACCGGCTCCGGTCACGGTCGCCTTCACCAGGCCACCGCCGGCCGTACCCTCGATCTCGGTCTCGGCGAGCTCCTGCTGGGCCGCCGCGAGGTCCTGCTGCATCTTCTGTGCCTGCTTGAGCAGCTGCTGCATGTTCGGCTGACCACCACCGGGGATCACGGTCTCGCTCCTGCCTCACGACGTCGGTTGTGCGGGTAGGGCGAGCCTACGTGCTCGGGGGCCCGCTCGCGCTACCCGTACGAGGGAACGAGCGGCGCGCGTCGCCCGTTCCGCCCCCGCCGTACCGTTCCGCACAGGGGAACGGGGGCGCCGCGGCTACTCGTTGGCGATCTCCTCGATCACGGTGGCACCCAGCTCGCGCACGATGAGGTCGTGGCCGCTGAGCGCCGTCTCGTCCAGGTCCGGGTCGTCGTCCTCGGGCATGTCGTACTCGATGGGCGGGGGCTCGTCGGTGACGGGCGGGTACGCGGACGCCGCAGGCGCCGCGTTGACGGCGGCACGGGCCGCCGCGGCGGCGGGCGGCGACGGGGACGGCGCCGGGCTCTGGGACTGCTGGTGCGGTTGTTGCTGCGGCTGCTGGTGCTGGTGCGGCTGCTGCGCGGACGGTGCCGGGGACGCGGGGGCGGGACGGGAGCCGCCGGGGCCACCGCCGGGTCCCCCCGGGGCCGGGCCGCCGCCTCCGGGGCCGCCGCCCGGGCTGACGATCGCCTCGATGCGCCACTGGACGCCCAGGGCCTCGCTGATCGCCTGCTTGAGCACCTCCTCGTGACCGCGGTTGGCGAAGCTGTCGCGGGCACCGGGGTTGTCGAAGCCGATCTGCAGGGTCGAGCCGTCGAAGCCGACGAGCCGGGCGTTCTGGTCGAGCAGTATCCACGTCACCTTGCGCAGCCGCTTGACCGCCTCGAGGACGGTGGGCCACATCTGGTGGACGCGTGAGGCGTCGCCGATGGGCTGCGCGCCCGCCGCGGGCGGTGCGGGAGCGGGAGCCTGCGCGGGCGGCGCCGCGGGGGCGGACGCCGGGGCCGGGGCCGACGCCGATGCCGCGGTGGGCCAGGCGCCGGGACGCTGCCCGCCGCCGGGGGCGGCCGCGGTCGGCCAGGCGCCGGGACGTTGCGCGGCGGGGGGCTGCGCGGGCGGGGCGGCGGGCGGAGGCGTGGGCTCGGGGGCGGCCGCCGGAGCCGGGGCCGGTGTGGGTGCCGGTGCGGGTGTGGCAGCGGGTGCGGCTTCGGCGGGCCGGGCCGGTCCGCCCATCGCCGCGCGCGCCGCGGCGGGGCCCCCGCCGGGCGGGAGCGGCTCGCCGAACTCCACGACCGGGGCCGCCGGGCCGCCCGCGGGGGCCGCGAAACCACCGGCGGAGGCGCGGCGTTCCAGCCGGTCCAGGCGGGCCTGCAGCGACCGCTCGTCGTCGTAGGCCGCCGGCAGCAGCACGCGGGCGCAGATCAACTCCAGCTGCAGACGCGGCGAGGTCGCCCCGCGCATCTCCGTGAGCCCGCCGTTGACCAGGTCCGCGGCACGGCTGAGCTCCGCCGCCCCGAACACCCCGGCCTGGGCCCGCATCCGCTCCACGACGTCGGCGGGGGCGTCGATCAGCCCCTTCTCCAACGCGTCCGGCACCGCCGCGAGGATCACCAGGTCCCGCAGCCGCTCCAGCAGGTCGGCCACGAAGCGCCGCGGGTCGTGCCCGCCCTCGATCACGCGGTCCACGACCTCGAACGCCGCCGCGCCGTCCCCGGCGGCGAAGGCGTCCACGACGTCGTCCAGCAGCGCGGCGTCGGTGTAGCCGAGCAGCGAGGTCGCCATGGCGTACGTCACACCGGCCTCGCCCGCACCGGCGAGCAACTGGTCCATCACGGACATCGAGTCACGCACCGAGCCGGCCCCGGACCGGACCACCAGCGGGTACACCCCGGCCTCGACCGGGATCGCCTCCCGCTCGCAGACCTCCGCCAGGTAGTCGCGCAGCGTGCCGGGCGGCACCAGCCGGAACGGGTAGTGGTGGGTGCGCGACCTGATGGTGCCGATGACCTTCTCGGGCTCCGTGGTCGCGAAGATGAACTTCAGGTGCTCCGGGGGCTCCTCGACCACCTTCAGCAGGGCGTTGAAGCCCGCCGAGGTGACCATGTGCGCCTCGTCGATGATGTAGATCTTGTAGCGGCTGCTCGCCGGCCCGAAGAAGGCCTTCTCCCGCAGGTCGCGGGCGTCGTCCACGCCGCCGTGCGACGCCGCGTCGATCTCGATCACGTCGATCGACCCCGGGCCGTTGCGGGCCAGGTCGCGGCACGACTGGCACTCCCCGCACGGCGTCGGCGTCGGGCCCTTCTCGCAGTTCAGACAACGCGCCAGGATGCGGGCGCTGGTCGTCTTGCCGCAGCCGCGCGGCCCGCTGAACAGGTACGCGTGATTGACCCGGTTGTTCCGCAGCGCCTGCTGCAGCGGGTCCGTGACGTGCTCCTGCCCGATGACCTCGGCGAAGGACTCGGGACGATAGCGGCGGTACAGAGCGAGGGACACGCCTACGACGATATCGGCCCCCGCCGACACCCGGGCCCCGCACGTGTGACGGCCCCCACACCGGCGGCCCCGCGGCCGCCCCGGGCCGCGTTCCCACAGGCCCGCGGGCAGCAAAAGACCCCTCACGCACCCGCCAGAGCCCACCTACCCTTGCTGCCTTCCGGCCCTGGGGGAGTTCAGCGAGATAGCGCCACGTGAGGGGCTACGCCCACCCTACCTGATCGGATCACCCGGGAACGAGTTCGCGAGCACTCCCTCCGGTCTAGTAATGTTTGCCGCGGAGGATTCGCCTAGAGGCCTAGGGCGCACGCTTGGAAAGCGTGTTGGGGGCAACCCCTCACGAGTTCGAATCTCGTATCCTCCGCCAGTGCCTCACCGGGCACGTTGTCGAAGGGCCCCACCGGTCGCGGTGGGGCCCTTCGACGTTCCTCAGCCCTCGTTGTCCTGGTCTTCGTCCACAGCGGGTGCATCCGGGCCCCAGATCGCTGCCGCGATCTTCCGGGCCGCTTCCTTCGGCATGGGGTCGGTCACGGGCCGCCCCACCGGATCCGTGCCGGATGCCTTCGCGCGGTCCGCACACATCCGCGGGTCAAGGCATCCCGGACCACGGTGCACAGCGCGCGGGCGAACGCTCGACGATGGTGCGCCGCTGACCTGCCGCGGTGCCTGTCCGCCTCCGCCCGGCTCGCCGTGCCCGTGCTACTCGTCGATGGCGGCGCCGAACCGGGCGTCCACGGACGATGCGCCGAGGGAGCCCCCGCCGTACGTCCAGGAACCGGAGGCCGATACTCCGCCGGAGCCCGTGGCGAGCACCCACACCGCACCGTCGTCGGTGTTCTCACCGGGCGCCGAGGCCAGCAGCCCGGAACGCTTGTCCCGGTCCGGGTCTGCCAGGCGGACCTGACCGCCCCAGCGGTCGCCCTTCTCCGCGGTGCCGGGGATGCCCGAGGAGTTCTGGCTCCAGGACTTGGCGCCGGTCGCCGTGAGCCCGGCGGCCGAACCGCGCAGTATCCACACCGCGCCCGCGTCCACGACCGCGCCGACGTCCTCGCCCGCCGCACCGATGGCCACGTCCGCGCGTCCGTCGCCGTTGGTGTCGGCGACCGAGATGTCCGTGCCCCAGCCGTCGCCTCGCTCCGAGGACCCGGGGACGCCGGGCGAGTTCTGCGTCCACCACTTCGGGTCCTTGCCCACGCCGCCGACGCCCACCGGACCGTCAGCACTGCCGTAGTACACGCCGATCCGGCCGCCGGTCGTGGAGTCGGCGCCGTCGTTCGGGCTGTACGGCTCTCCCGTGACCAGGTCGTCGTAGCCGTCGCCGTTGATGTCACCGGTGGCCGCGACCGGACCGCCGCGCAGATCGCGCCCGGGCAGCATCTCGGTCTCGCCACCGGGCCAGTACTGTGCCCAGCTCTGCCCCGGGTCCTCGTCCTTGCCGGGGCCGCTGAGCACCAGGTCGGCGAAGCCGTTGTGGTCGTAGTCGCCGGTGGTCGCCGACTTCGGCTCCACCTGCCGCGTCTGCCCGGCCGGATCCGACGCACGTACCGCACCGGCCGGCATCGGCTGCAGGACGGCCCTGGGCGCGCCTGCGCTCCGTTGCGCCCCTCTCACGTACGGGAACATGTACCTCCCCACACCGGTCTTGCCGGCGAGGATGATGAGCTGGTCGGCGGGGGTCTGGGCGGTGAAACGGCCTGCCGCGAGCACGTATCCGAACCGGGCGCCGGCGGCCCTTGCGTATGGCTTGTCCTGCATCCACATGCTGTTCGCACCGGCGAGCCCCTTCGCGGAGCCCCACAGAACGAGGACACCGCCTGCGTCGGGAGCCGAGCCCACATCCTCGCGGGGGATGCCGATGGCGGCGTCGTCGTACCCGTCGGCGTTGAGGTCACCGCTGGCGACGGCCGTACCGAAGCCGTCGCCCGTCTCGGCCGCGCCCGGCACACCGGCCGTGGACTGGCTGAACACCTTGCTTCGAGCGGTCCCGATCCCACGCGACGATCCGTACTGGACGGTCACATAGCCTGCGCCCTTCATGCCGCTGACGGTCGCGCCTGGTGCGCCCAGGAGGACGTCCTCGTAGCCGTCACCGTTGAAGTCGCAGTTCCGGTCAGCGGCGCGCGCTCCGCCGGGCACTTTGGCCTGGGCGGTGGGCGCGGCAAGGGTGCCGACGCCCGCGAGCAGGAGGAACGAAGCCGAGGCGACGGCGGTCAAGCGGAACTTGCGCAATGAAACACTCCTCGTGAGTACCACGCTGGGCCGGGTGGGCTCACCGGAGAGGAACCTGGACCTCACCGGACGCGGTGTTAGACACCGCACGGGTAGCGATAGTTGTGCGTCCTGCCCGCAGTGGCTTCGATGCCCGGAAGCACGCCACGTGGCGTTGGAGGTCACCGGCACCAGCAGCGGGGTGACGGTCGAAGCCTTCGGGGCTGCGGAGGAGGAGCACGTGCAGGTGACCGAGGTCCGGCGGCAACCGGAGCCGCGGTGAAATCCGCTTTCAACCTCCGGCGGGCGGCGGCGCTCTGAACACGGGTGACAGGACAGGGCCCCGTGCGGGGCTCCGAGAGGAGAGCAGATGCCGGAGAACGGCCGGGGCCCGGGAGCGGCGGGCCCGCGGGCGCCGGAGAGCTTCGAAGCCTTCGCCCGGGCGAGTCAGAAACGGCTGTACCGGACCGCGTACCTGCTGTGCGGGGACGCGGACACAGCCCGGGACCTGACGCAGACCACGCTGGCCAAGCTGTTCCAGCACTGGCGGCGGGCGAGTGCCGCCGACCACATCGAGGCGTACGCCAGGACCGTGCTGACCCGTACGTACCTGGCCGAGCGGAGGCGGCGGCTGCGGGACCTGCTGGCGCACTCGCGTCCCGGGCCGGGGCCCTCGCCCGACCACGCCGACCTGCGGGTGACGCTGTTGTCGGCGCTCGCCGGACTGCCGCCCAGGGCCCGGGCCATGGTCGTGCTGCGCTACTGGGAGGACCAGAGCGTCGAGTCCGTCGCCACGCTGCTGAAGTGCAGCGAGTCCACCGTCAAGAGCCAGTGCTCACGCTCCCTGGCCAAGTTGCGCGCCCAGTTGGGCGAGGCCCACGTCTACGCCACGGGAAGCTGAGGGACCGCCATGGGAGACAACATGCCCGAGGAAGAGCACGGGAGCGCCCTGCTGGTGAGGGAGGCCATGGAGCACGCGGTGGCGGAGCTGCCGCCGGCCCACGACCTGGTGCCCGCGGCGGTGGTCCAGGGACGGCGCCGCAGGGCACGGGTCCGGGTCGCCGTCGCCGCCGGGGTCGCCTGTGCGGTCGGGGCCGTGGTGTTCGGATCGGCGGCGCTGCCGGGCGGGGGCGGCGGCGGGGGTACGACGGTCCGTCCCGCCGCGAGCACCACGCCCGCGCCGCGTACGTCCGAGGAGCCGGCGCCGTACCGGACGCCGGTCCACCTCGAACCCACCAGTGACACCGAGGAGTCCATGGCCGATCTGCCGCCCGCCGAGCGCGAGCGTCAGGAGGGGTTCCAGCAGCAGGCGGCGGTACTCCTCGACGAGCTGCTTCCGGACGCGGTCGGCCTGATCCGGCCGGTCGACCTCGCGGTGTGGCGCTACCAGGGCGAGACCGCGGGCGGGAAGGTGTTCACCGTCAGCCTGTCGGTACGGCCCTCCGGTGGTGCCCCAGGGACGACCCGGCACGGGGCCACGTGCCCCGAGGACCCCGACTCCCTCAAGGGTGGCAGCTGCGAGCAGGGCACGCTGCCGGGCGGCGTCAAGGTGGCGGCGTACCGCCTGGTCGACGGCTCCCCGGACACGATGTACACCCGGGTCCGCTTCGTCCACGGCCACAGCGACGTGGAACTCGCCGTCTACCCCGACCAGGACACGAAGACCTCCGCCCCGGTCACCGCGGGGCAACTGCTGGCGGTGGTGCGCGACCGGCGCTTCCTCGACCTGGTGCGGTACGCCGACGCGCATCCCGTGGAGAAGAAGCAGATCCCCGTCCTGGGCGGCTGAGCGGCGCCGCCACCGGGCGGCACGAGGGCCCCGGCCGGGATCCGGCCGGGGCCCTTCGGGGCGTACGCGGGGTGGGTCAGCGGACGGTGGAGCGGGCGGCCTGCTCGATGATGCGGGTCACCGCGCCGGGGCGGGAGACCGAGACGGCGTGGGAGGCCTTGATCTCGACGGTGTGGGCGTGGGCCCGCTCGGCCATGAAGCGCTGGGCGGCGAGGGTGATGTTCTTGTCCTGGGTGGTGACCAGGTCCCAGGACGGGATGGTCCGCCAGGCGGCGCCCGCGGCCTTCTCGTCGAAGACCGACGCGGCCACGGGGCGCTGGGTGGCGGCCATCTGCTCGGCGACGGACTTCGGCACGTCGGCGGCGAACTGGGCGCGGAACTTGTCGGCCTTGATGTACAGGTCGGTGCCGGTGCCGGTGCCGCCGCCGGGGAGCGGGAAGGGCACGGCGTTGAGGGTCTCGCCAAGGGTGCCGCCGGGGAACCTGTCGGAGATCTGCGTGACGGTCTCGCCCTTGTCCGGGGCGAAGGCGGCTATGTAGACCAGCGCCTTGACGTTGGGGGAGTCGGCCGCGGCCTCGGTGATCACCGAGCCGCCGTAGGAGTGGCCGACGAGCACGACCGGGCCCTGCACGCTCTTCAGGAAGCCGTGCACGTACGCCGAGTCGCTCGCCAGGCCGCGCAGCGGATTGGCCGGGGCCACGACCGGATAGCCCGCGTGCTTCAGACGCGACACCACGCCGTTCCAGCTGGAGGAGTCCGCGAACGCGCCGTGCACCAGGACGACCGTGGGCTTCTTCTCCTGCGGGTGGTGCGCGGCCTTGGCGGCGTTGGCCGGGGCCGTGGCCGTCAGCGTGAGGGCCGCGACGCCTGCGGCGGCGCCCAGGACGGCGACGCTCTTGCGGGTGGGGCGGAGGACGGTCTTGAGGTTCACGGTGGCTCCTTGGCGTACGGCGCCCGGCTGGCGCGCCGGACAGGCGGTCGGTCCGGGGCGTCCGCTCCGGGCGATGACGAGAAATCTAGCGTCCACTTAACTTGTGCGCAAGCCAATCGCACACGAGTTACTGGTCCGCGCGGGAGGTGCGACAATGTCCGCCGGGAGAACCGACCGACGACCAAGGAGGGGGAGGGAATCGTGAACGACGACACCCACGCACCCGGGAACGGCGACACCGCGGAGCCCTCGCTGCTGCTGGACGACCACTTCTGCTTCACGCTGTACGCGGCCTCGCGCGCGGTCACCGGCGTCTACCGGCCCCTGCTGGACGCGGCGGGCGGCCTGACCTACCCCCAGTACCTGGTCATGGTCGTGCTCTGGGAGCACGGCACCGTGTCCGTCAAGGAGCTGGTGACCGCCCTGCACCTGGACTACGGGACGCTCACGCCGCTGATCAAGCGCCTGGAGTCGCACGGCCTGCTCGAGCGGCAGCGCCGGGCGGACGACGAGCGGGTGGTGGAGGTGGCGCTGACCCCGCAGGGGACCGCGCTGCGGGAGCGGATCCGCACCGTGCCCCTGGCGATCGGGGAGGCCATGGGGCTGACCCGGGAGGAGATCGGGACCGCCCAGGACCTGCTGCGCCGACTGACGGCCAACGTGGACCGCCACACCACGGGCGCCTCGCCCGCCGCGACGACGCCGTAGCCGCCGCTTGAGCGTGGTCGCCCCGGGCAACAGAATGGTCCCGCGGCGTTGATCACGTGTGTGCCGGGGCGCACGGCGTCCGGCCGGGGGATGAGGTATGGGACTGCCGGAGGACCCTCCGGGGCGCGTGATGGGGGAGCGTGAGTTCGACGCCTTCTACGGCGCGAGCGTGGGCCGCCTCATCGGCCAGCTGTACGCGATGACGGGCGACCTCGCGGAGTCGCAGGACGTGGTGCAGGAGGCGTTCGCCCGGGCCTGGGAGCACCGGGCCGAACTCGATCTGCACGGCGCGCCCGAGGCCTGGGTGCGCACGGTGGCGTGGCGCCTGGCCGTCAGCCGGTGGCGACGCGTGCGCACCGCGCTGACGCTGGCCCGCCGGCAGGGCCCGCCCCCGGTCGTGCCGCCGCCGGAACCGCACCACGTGGTGCTGGTCGAGGCCTTGCGGCAGCTGCCGGAGGGGCAGCGGCGGGCCGTCGTCCTGCACCATCTGTGCGATCTGCCGGTGGAGCAGGTGGCCGCCGAGACCGGCTCCCCGGTCGGCACCGTCAAGGTGCACCTCAGCCGCGGGCGGGCGACGCTCGCGCGGCTGCTGGCGCACACGGAACTGGACCCCGGGGCGGGCCGACTTCCGGAGGGGAAGCATGGCTGACGGGACCGAGCTGGGCAGGCTCCTCACCGAACTCGCGGAGTCCAGCCGGGGGCGGACCGTACCGGCGGCCGCGCACCAGGTACGGGCCCGCGGCGAAAGGCGCCGCCGCCGCGCGCGGACGGTACGGGCGTCCGTCGTGGCGGTGCTCGCCTGCGCGCTGCTGGGCGGCGGCCTCGCGCTGGCCGGGACCGCCCGGGTGCCGGAGCCGGCGGCGGTCACCCCGTCGCCGCCGCCCTCCCGCTTCGTCCCCCCGGCCCCCGCGCCGGGCGAGGAGTACGCCGGCGAACTGGGCTACGTCCACGACGCGGTGGCCCAGGGCGACGACGTGCGGATCACCGTGCGGCAGCTCCGGGCGGTCGCGGGCGGCACGCCGGTGCCCACGGGCGTGGTGCACACGCTGACCCTGCCGCGCTCGACGCCGGTCGAGACGCTCCGGCTGTCGGGCGGGCGTCCCGCGGACCGCGAACTGGGCGGGCTGGTCGGCCGGCTGGCCGGCGGACCGCGGTGGATGTTCGAGATCGACTACGACGGCGAGGGGCGGGTGGCGTCCCTGCGCGAGGCCGGTTAGCGCGGCGGGGAGTTGTTACCGGTCCATGACATTCCCGGTGTAACCCGCGTGGCGGCCCGGTGCGTAGAGCCTGTGCACGCCGCCCGCACCCGATCCGATGGGACCCACCGTGTTCGCCTCGCCTTCCCCGCGCCACCGCGCCACCGCCCGGCTCGCCGCCCTCGCCCTCACCGTGCTCGCCCTCGGCGCCTGCTCCGGGGAGGGCGGGGACGACACGGACTCCGGCCGTGCCGACGCGGCCGCCTCCTCCCCCGCACCGGCGACGGCTTCGGCCCCCGCCTCGCTCTCGGCACCGCCCTCGGTGGAGCACTCCGACGCGCCCTCCCCCACGCACTCCGCCCAGGCCCAGGCATCGGACGGCCCGTCGGACGCGCCGTCGCCGAAGGCTCCGGCGCGCTGGGCCGGCAGCAAGCAGTTCGTGCAGATCGACAACGCGTGGATCAAGGACGGGCGCACCTACCTCTCGGTGCGCTCCGCCCGCAAGGAACCCCTCACGGGACCGATCGAGGGGTGGGAGATCATCCCCGGCAAGGGGCCGTACACGACGGTGCGCATGGCCCCGGAGGGCCGGGTCCTGCTGTCGGTCCCGCTGGGCGACGACTCCATCCCCCACACCTACTCCCAGGCGCAGTTCATCAGCCGGTGGTGGGCCCTGCCCGCCCCGGAGCGCGGGTGGCAGGGCTACGACGTCAGCTTCGACCCGAACGGCGAGGTGGTCAGGCTCCAGTCGCTCTACCGCTCCTGATCCCGCGGCGGTGTGCGGCCGCGGACGGGTCCCGGCCCGAGGAGGACCGGGACCCGGGTGCGCGGGGCGGTCAGGAGGTCAGCGCGGCCCGGCCGCGGTCGGCACGCGTCGGTCCGGCGGCCGACGGCCGCACGTCGAAGTCGAACATGGCGGTCGGCACGTACAGGGAGCAGCACGCGTTGGGGATGTCGACGATGCCGCTGATGCGTCCCTCTATGGGGGACGAGCCGAGCAGCAGGTAGGCCTGCTCGCCGCTGTAGCCGAACTTCTTGAAGTACTCGACGGCGTTGAGGCACGCGCGGCGGTAGGCGAGCGTCGCGTCGAGGTAGTAGTTGGTGTCCGTGTCGTGGTCGACGGAGATCCCGATGAAGGTGAGGAAGTCCGAGTAGCGCGGCTCCACGTTGCCGGGCATGAACACCGGGTTGGTCGAGATGCCGTACTTCTCCATACCGCCCTTGATCAGGTCGACGTGGAAGTCGATGAACCCGCCCATCTCGATGGCGCCACAGAAGGTGATCTCCCCGTCGCCCTGACTGAAGTGCAGGTCGCCGCCGGAGAGCTTGGCGTCCTTCACGAGCACCGGGTAGAAGACCCGGGAGCCGCGCGTGAAGTTCTTGATGTCGTGGTTGCCTCCGTTCTCACGGGCCGGCACCGTGCGGGCGCCCTCCGCGCAGATGCGCGTGGCGAGGTCCCCGGTGGCCGTGCCGGCGAGCGCGTGGGAGGGGTCCGGCGGGACGGCCAGCGGCGGGACGCGCTCGGGGTCCGTGTCGATGAGCGCCTTCTCCCGCGCGTTCCACCGGCCCAGCAGCTCGGCGGAGGGGGCGGTCCCGAACAGTCCCGGGTGGGTGATGCCGGTGAAGCGGATCCCGGGCAGGTGCCGGGAGACCGCCTGCTGACCGTGGAAGTCCCAGACCGCCTTGTAGGCGTCGGGGAAGTAGTCGGTCAGGAAGCCTCCGCCGTTGGCCTTGGCGAAGATGCCGGTGTACCCCCAGCCCTGGCCCGCGGCGTCCCCGCTCTGCTGGGGTACGGGGCCGAGGTCGAGGATGTCGACGACGAGCAGGTCGCCCGGCTCGGCGCCCTCCACGCCGATCGGGCCGCTGAGCATGTGGGGGATGGTGAGGTCGATGTCGCGGACGTCGTTGGCGGAGTCGTTGTTGCCCACCTGGCAGTCGGTCCAGTCCCGGCACTCCATCCGGAACTCGGCTCCGGGCTTCACCATGGCGGCGACAGGGATGTCAGGGTGCCACCTGTTGTGTCCTGGGGTGTCCTGATCGCGCATCGACTTGGTCTGGTCCACGCTGAAAACTACTTCGGGCATGACAGCCTCTCTTTTTCTGATCCGGTCAGGACGGTGCGCCCACACCTCCGGCCCGCCGGGCCGGGCGGGCGGGCGCCTAACCCGGCGACCCGGACGACGCGGCGGCCCGGGCCTGTTCGCGTGACTTCCTGGTGAGCGGCCACAGCGCCGCGAACACGACCACGCCGAAGACACCCAGGGCGATGGCGATCTCCGTGGTGTGCTTCCAGTAGCCGGACAGCAGCAGCGCCGCGGGGATCACACCGGTGACCCAGCCCTCGATCGCCGTCACCCAGCCGACATATGTGCCGAGCTGCGTTTTCCTGAGACCGAGCAGCAGGAAGAACAGACCCCACAGGAACGCCCAGTACAGCCAGATGACACCGAACGGGTAGTCCTTGAGGAGATGGAAATTGGCGAACGAGTACCCGAGGGCGACAATCGCCACGAACAGGGAGTACCAGCCGACGCAGATATTGTCGATGTTCGCGAGGATGACGATACCCACGTACAGGTAGGTGAATCCGAAGAGGTAAATCCCGGATGCCGCCAGGATCTTGTCCTGGTCACCGCCGGCCGTGAAGATGAGGTACGTCGGGGTCAGCACCTGCAGTGCACCCACGAAGAGGTTGAACACCGCCGCCGACTTGGGGTCGACCTTCTGCAGGAGCAGCAGGCCGTTCATGAACAGCACCGCACCGACGAAGAGCAGTCCCACGTTCGCCACGGGGACGCACCTCCTAAGTCCGCGTGGGGACGGATTGCCGCCGGCGCGCCTCCTGGTCCCGCCTGGGCGGGAGGAGCGTCCGCGCTCCGGCGTCGGCCCCCCTGAGCACCTCTGACGCGCCGATCACCGCCCTCGGACTAGGGCTTGGGCAGCCGGGACAGCGCCGGATGGGGCCGCGGCGCCGGCCGCTCGCGCGGCGGTGGGGCGGACACGACGTCCGGCATCTCACGGGACTTCTCCTCCCGTTCGCGGGAGGTGGCGAGCCCGTGCGGCGTGAGGGCGAGGGAGGGCGAGGAGAACACGCGCCTGGACTCGCCCGCGCAGGCGGGGCAGTCGTACGCGTCGGGTGCGGAACCTATCGCGAGCTTGACGTCGAAAGGCCCGCAGTTGCTGCAAAGGTATTCATAGGTCGCCATGAAGTTGCCTCCGGTCGTCGGCGCACCCAGGTCAACCTCGACGTCTGCGACACACCCCGTTGAGCGCACGCCGGGGAAACAATCCCTATATCAAGGAGACGCCACGGCAAGACAGTTGTCAAGGTCGGCGGGAGACGTCCGGAGCGCGCCGGAGGGGAGTTCCGGAGTTCCCTTTCCGGTGCCATCGGAAACACCGGATTCCATTCATTTTCCCTTCTCCCGGCCCGTTCGCCGGGAATACCTCATCGCCGGCGCGACCGCATTCCGGGCCTCGCGGAGGGGCGCCCGGAGGCCTTCCCGGCGCGCCGCGCACCCGCCCGCCGGGGGCGGACCGGACCGGCTGCGTCGCCCTGCCCGGGGCGCGGGGCGACCGACCCGGGCGGTATGACCGCTGTGAGGCGGTTCACTGCACTTTTCCTGGACGGACACCACTCGCGGCTTTAGCGTTCATATGCATCAGCCTTTTCCGTGAATGCAGTGGCAATGGCGCCGCGCTCATCGGACGGCACACAACGCTTCGCACGGAACAAGGCGAACGCCGGAGAGGTGGAGAATGAGCATGGACGCCGTGTGGGTCCGTGGCGTGAACGGCCTTCAGATGCACCACGTCACCGACCTCCAGGACGCCGGCAGGTTCCTGGGCAACGCAGCCATGGCCCTGCGGGCCGCCCACGTGCGGACCGGCGCAGAGCACTACGAGGGCCTCGCCGCCGAGCTCAAGGCCCTGGTCACCCGGGTACGGGAACTGGAGGACCAGGCCCGCTCCGCGATGCACGAGCTGCACGAGACCGACCCGGAGCGCTTCGTCCGCTGCCGCGAGGGCCACGAGCCCTGGCCCGGCGAGATCCAGGCCGGGTTCATCCCCCGCCACACCTGCCGCGACGAGTGCCTCTACCACGACCGCGGCGTGCTCGAGGCGATCACCCAGTGCACCTGCGGCAGGCCGCCCTGCCAGGCCTGCGAGATCGGCGGGAAGCCCGTGATGAACTGATCCACCGGACTTCGCGGCCGCCCCCGGGCGGCACGAGGGCCCCGGCCTCCGACGAGGCCGGGGCCCTCGTCATGCGCACCGCCCCGATCCGGACCCCGTGGCGCGAGGCCCGGCTCCCGTCGCGCGGCCGGGCCGGCTACGCGAGGAGGCTCAGCAGCAGCACGACCACGACCAGCGCGGCCGCCGCGATCGCCAGGCCGCGGGTGACCCGGTGGCGGGATGGCAGCCCGAGCACCTCGATGCCGGTGGTCCCGGGGAAGGCGTAGAAGACGCGGTCGGGGTCGGTGGGGAGGGTGATGCGGGCGAGGGGCAAGTGACGCAGGACGACGCGGCGGTGGGCCTCGCCGGCGCGTGGGGCAAGGTGCGGGACGAGTGCCTCGGTGTGCGTGGCGTCGAGGTCGCCGGGCAGGGGGTCGTCGCCGGTCAGCACCTCCTTGCGCCACCGGCCCGACCGATGGGTGTGCCGCCGGACGAGGAAGGGGGGCCGCTTGCGGGGACGGCGCACCAGTTCCTCGCGGCTGCGCTGCTCGATGAGGCCGCCGACCCAGGAGGTGACGACCCCGCTCCCCCCGCAGGCCTCGTGCGCGACGGTGCCGCCCCCCTTGCACTTGGGGCAGTCGACGAGTCCCGTCCCCTTGCACTGGGCGCACTGCGTGCGGCCCCGCCCGGCACAGGTGGGGCACGCGGCGTCGGGGCGCCGGCACTTGGCGCAGCGGACGCGCCTGGGGACGGTGCGGGACGCGGTCGCCGCCGCGGCGCGGTCGCCGGCACGGTCCTTGGTACGCGGCCGCGGTCTGCCGGTGCCGTCGCACTCGGCGCAGGACTCCAGTCCACGGCAGTCGGGGCAGGCCGTGGTGGGGTCGCAGGGGAGCCGGCCGCGGCCCTCGCAACGCCTGCAGGCCCATTCGCCGTTGCCGCACTCGCAGGTGTTGTGGCGTACGGATCCCTCGCGCACGAGCTCGATCCGGCGCAGGGTGCCGTGCTCCCCGGGCGGGCCGGGCCGGTGGCCTTCGAGGTGCGTGTAGGTGGGGAGCGCGGAGAGGTCCTTGCGGCCCTTCTCGGTCCTGGCGGTCTCCGTGCGGGTCTCCGTCGTGCGGCGGATGCGGCAGTCGAGGAGGGAGTGCCAGGTGAGGTCCGCGCCGGCGGAGGAGTCGGGGCGGGCGGCGGCGCCGTCCCCGGAGAGGTGCCGCGCCAGGGCCTGGAGCATCTCGTCGTCGGACGGTGTACCGGACGGGTCCTCGGCCATGACGACCACTCCCCTCGACGGGCGCGAGGCGCGCTGTCGGCAGGGTACGGGTGACCTGACGCTCCATCAAGATCCGGGACGGGGAGGGATCTTGCGACCCCTCCCCGCCGCCCGCTCAGCTCTCGCCGGTGGTGCCGCCGCTCCCGTAGGGACGGGTGATGACCTCCATGCCGTGCCCGGCCGGGTCCATGAAGTAGACGCCGCGGCCGCCGTCGTTGTGGTTGATCTCCCCGGGCCGCTTGCCGTGCGGATCGGCCCAGTAGGTGAGTCCGGCCTCCTGGATCCTGCTCAGGACGCCGTCGAACGCGGCCTCGGGGACGAGGAAGGCGTAGTGCTGCATGACGATCGTCTCCGCCGGGACGGCGGCGAAGTCGAGGGTGACGCCGTTGCTCAGCTGCAAGGGGACGAACGGGCCCCATGCCTCGCCGGCCCGCAGGCCGAGGATGTGCGCGAGGAAGTCGGCGGATTCCCGGTTGTCCCGGGCGTGGACGATGGTGTGGTTCAACTCGACTGACACGGTGGGATGCCTCCGTAAGGCATTCTCACGGGCACCTCCATGCCTCACCCGGCCGGTGACCGGCACGCGATGCCGTGTCTTCGATCCTATGCCGGACCGTAATCCGGTGGGCCGGGGACCGTCGCGGCCCGTACGGTGGACGGCCGGACCGAGCGGGGAGGACGACGATGACGGGCACGATGACGCTGTGGCGCCCCACCGGGCCGGAGGAGCTGGCCCTGGTCGAGGCGTCCGGGTGGCGGGAGTGGCCGCCGCGGCTGCCCGAGCAGCCGATCTTCTACCCGGTGCTCGACGAGGACTACGCGATCCGGATCGCCCGGGACTGGAACGTCCCCGCCTCCGGCGCCGGTTACGTGACGCGCTTCGAGGTCGAGGCCGGGTTCGCCGCCCGTTACCCGGTGCGCCAGGTGGGCGGCCGGACGATCCTCGAGCTGTGGGTCCCGGCGGAGGAACTCCCGGAGTTCAACCGGCACATCGTGGGCCGGATCGAGCTCGTCCACGCGTTCCGGGGCGCATAGCGGCGGGGGCCCGGGCAGGCGCCGCCGCCGCGCTCACGCCCGGCGTCCCCGGGACCCGCTGCCCGCGGACGGGGGCTGCCCCGCGTCCGGAGCGACCGGGCGGAACTGGGGGCCGTAGGTGTGGCGCCCGTCGCCGAGCGGGATCTCCATGAGGGCGAGGGCGGGCTCCTCCAGCTGCTCCATCGTCTTGATCGCGCGGTTGAGCGCGCCGTGGTCCGCGGACTGCCAGGCGGCCTCCAGGTCACGCAGCAGTTCGCCGTAGGCGCTGTCGAAGCGGCGCAGCAGCGTCGCGGCCTCGCGGGGCGGGTGGGGCCAGCCGCCCCGGGGGACCACACCCATGGGGTGGACGTCCGGGAAGGGGACGGGCGGCCCGCTGAACTCCCACACGCCGTCGGCCTCCTCCAGGGTGCGGCCGTGGTAGATCTCGGCGAAGGCGTAGTAGTGCGCCACCTCGCGGTGGCCCCCGGTGGCCTCGCTGGACGGCGCCTCGGGGGAGGTCGAGCTGCCCTCGCCCTGCTCCTTGATGATCTCCACGGCGGCGACGACGTCGTCCAGGTTCCGCATCGGGCGCAGTTCGTCGGGGCCGATGCGCTGGCCCATCTGACCGCGGACGCTGAGCTCGGGGCGGTGGTCGAGGAAGGCGGTGACGAGCCCGTCGTAGAAGTCGCCGATGGTCGGCGGCCCGGCGGACGGCTCGGGCAGCGGGGACTCCGGGGTCTCGATGGCCATGAGGACGTCCCGCACGTACGCGCGGGTGAGCCCGGAGAGGTACACCGTCAGGTTGCTGCGCACCCCGCCGGGCAGGGGGGCGGGGTACTCGGGGGTGACGGAGGCGATCCGCGGCCGCCCGCCCACGGCGACGAGCATGTTGCAGGCCAGGCCCATGTGGAACATCTCGTCGGTGACGATGCCGCGGATCAGGTTGGCCACCGTGTCGGACCGGTCCCGCACCGACCACCAGGCGCACAGGTACGGCGGGATGGTGGCGAGTTCCAGCTCCACGGCCACCTGCAGGGCCTGCCGCAGCCAGTCGTCACGGCGGGACGGCGCGGGGACGGCCAGCAGACGGGCGACCATGCCGTGGGCGGCGGCCGCCGCGACGCCGGGGGCGGCCATCGGTACCGCGGCGGCCGCGGCCGGGACCGCCGCCGGCAACGACGGTGCGAGCGGGGCCGCGTGGGCGGCGGTACCGAGGACGGCGGGGCTGACGGCGGCCGCCGCGGCCGACTTGACGAAGCCCCGGCGGTCGAGGGTGACCGCGGTCCCGTGCTCGTTGTCCTGGTCGTCCACCGGTCCCGTCACACAGGCCTCCGTCCCCGAGAAGAAAGGCGCGCGGGACACGGCACTCGGCGGACCCGCGAGGCTGGCGAAGCTACCAGCCGGGTCCCGGCCCCCGGGCCCGCGACGCCGCGCGCGCCGTGCCGCGCCGCCCATGCGGCCCAACGGTCCCCGGACGCCGCACGCCGCCCCTCCCGCGCCGGACGCACACGTCCACCGGAGCCTCGCGGACGCCGCGCCGCGGATGACGGAGCGCCCGTGCACACCCTCGTCACGCCCTCGTCCGGGATCGCGCCGCGCGCCTGAGCCCCGGCTGCCGGGCCATCACCTTCCGTACCCGTATGGGACCGTACATTCGGGGCATCCGGACCTCAGGAGGTGCTGACGATGGTCCCCCTGCCGGCCGGTCCCGAGGACGACGCGGAGAACGAGATCGGGCGGCTGCGCGCGGAGAACGAGCAACTGCGTCGCGCGCTGGGCAGCCGGTCGGTCATCGACCAGGCCGTCGGCATGGTGATGGCGCTGACGCCCTGCCCCGGCGACGTGGCCTGGGCGGTCCTCGTCCGGGCCTCCCAGTACGGCAACGTCAAGCTCCGCGACGTCGCCGCCGCGCTCGTGGCGAGCGCGGGGGGCCGGCCCCTGCCGGCGGACGTCCGGCGCGCCCTCGTACGGGCCATGCGTCCGTCCGGCTGACCGGGCGTTCCGCGTCAGGCCTCGCCGGCCGCGCGGGTGTTCCCGCTGTCCCCGCTGTCCCCGGTGTTCCCCCTGTCCTCGGCCGCCTCGACCTCCTCGCGGAGGCGGCGGCAGGTGCGGCTGATCAGCCGGGAGACGTGCATCTGGGACAGACCCAGCTGGTCGGCGATCTGGGTCTGCGTCATGTCGCGGAAGAACCGCAGGTAGAGGATCTTCCTCTCGCGCGGGGGAAGTTCGCGCAGCCGCGGCGCGACGGCCACGCGGTCCACGACGGAGTCCAGGCACGGGTCCTCGGCCCCCAGGGTGTCGAGGAAGGTCCGGCCCTCCGAGCCCGGGGTGGCGGAGTCCAGGGAGGCGGGGGCGAAGCTGTCGAGGGCCTCCATGGCGACCAGCACGTCCTGCTCGCTCATGCGGGCGTGCGCGGCGATCTCGGCCACGGTCGGGGTGCGCCCCTTCGTCCCGACGAGTTCGTGGCGGACGGTACGGACCCGGCTCCGGAGCTCCTGGACCCTGCGGGGGACGTGGACGCCCCACAGGTGGTCGCGGAAATGACGTTTCACCTCGCCGACGATGGTGGGCACGGCGAAGCTCTCGAAGGCGCTGCCGCGTGCGGGGTCGTAGCGCTGCACCGCCTTCACCAGGCCGAGCGCGGCGACCTGCCGGAGGTCCTCGGTGGACTCGCCGCGGTGCCGGAAGCGGCGTGCGAGCCGTTCCGACATCGGCATCCAGGCGATCACGACCTGCTCGCGCAGCGCGTCCTTCTCCGGGCCGTCCGGGAGCGCCGCGATCCGCCGCAACGCCTCGGCGGTGTCCGGGGTGTCGTCATGCGGACGCGGGCGGGCACCCGGATGCGGGTGCGGGTGCGGATGCCTGGTACGGGGCTGTCGGGCGGCCATGGCTGGTCCTGCGCCTTCCTGCGGGGTCCGGGAGCCGCGCCGCGCGGGGCGTGCCGTACGGGAGGACACGCTCCGCGCTCCGGGGCCCGGCCGGGGCGCCCCGCGCGTGCGTGCCTCCCTTCCGAAGCACGGGGATCGCCTGCCCGATGCAGCGGTGCGCAAACCGCCGTGCCGGGGCTCGGTGGTGACTGGCCGTCAGGGGTCGACGAGCCGCCGGAGCGCCAGCAGGCCCCCGACGCCGGGGACCGCGGCGAGGAGCCGCACCGCCGTCGTCGAGCCTTCGGCGCGCACGGCGGTGAGGACGGTGAGGAGGTAGGCGCAGCCGTGGACGGGACCCATGAGGGAGGAGACGGGCCTCCAGTGCGCGGTGGCGAGGTTGACCAGCAGCACGGCGAGGGAGAGCAGTTCGACTGCGGCGGCCGCGCGCAGCGGGCGGAGCGCGGGCCTGTAAGGCCCGGCCGGGGAACCGCTCGGGGCGGAGGCCACGGTCACGCTCCCGTCGAGGAGCCGGGGCGGACGATCATCAGCACGGTGACGGCCGCCCACAGCAGGTTGAACATCCCCGTGGCCATGCCCAGCCGGGCGGCCTCGCGAGCGGGCACCGTCCCGTCCGCGAGCCCGGCCAGGAGCGCGCTCTGCCGCGGCAGGACGACCCCGGCGAGAAGGGCGGCGGCCAGCGCGGTCAGGACGATGGAGACGACCAGCCACACGTCCCCGAGCACCCCCATGCTCGACGCGGTGGCGAGGCCGAAGACCGGGACGACCACGCCGACGGCGGCGTACACGCGGCAGATCCGGTGCAGCAGCCCCGCCGCGTCGGGGGCGCGGCGGACGGCGGGGGGAAACATGCTGGCGGCGACCGTGACGGGTCCGACGGCGACGATCGCGGCCAGGACGTGGACGGCGAGCAGGAACTTGGTCATGTGCGCCTCCCCCTCCTCACGCGCCGGCCGGGCCGGCCGGGCCGGCAAAGACGGAGTCCTCGGCGCGCCACACCACGCCCCGGCGTTCGTGGGCGAACAGCCGTTCCACGGAGTGGGCGACGCGCGGGCCGCGTTCGCGCTCCAGCAGGTGGAGGGCGAGGTCGAGCCCGGAGGTGACGCCGGCCGCGCTCACCAGGTCCCCGTCGTCGACGACCCGGGCGTCCACGACGGTGGCGCCCGCCGCCCGGAGACCGGCCGTCCCGAGGTGGTGGCCCGTCACGGGGCGCCCGCCGATCAGGCCCGCCATGGCGAGCAGCAGCGAACCGCCGCACACCGTGGCCACGGTGACGTCCGGCCGCTCCAGGGCGGTCCGCAGCAAGGGAGGCAGCCCGGTGCGCAGGGCCCGGGCGAGGACGGCCGGGACCGTGTCGCCGTCCTCGCCGTCGCCGTTGCCGTAGTCGTAGTCGTCGCCGTCGCCGTCGCCGTCCGCCGCGGGGATCCGGCCCGCCGCTCCCGGTACGACCACCAGGCCGCCGCGGCCGGGGTCGAGCGCCGCGGTCGCCCGCAGCGACGGCAGCCCCAGGCCCGAGGGCACCTCGCGGGGCCCCTCCGCCGACACGAGCCCGGCGCGGATGCCACCGGCGGTCAGCACCTCCAGGGGAGCGACGACGTCCAGGGGGTCGAACCCGTCGTACAACACGAACTGAGCGAGCATCTCCGGCCTTCCGGGAGCGGTGCGGGACGCTCCCGACGCTAGGCCCGGCACCGCATCGTCAGAAGTGGCCGGATTGCCAGTTCCCAACGGATTCCCGCCAGCGCTTTCATCAGCATGTGCAGACTACGGCCCAGCTCACTGGCTTGGCGGAATTCCGTCGCCCCTCTACCGTGAAGCCATGCACACGGTGGTCGTCCTCGCCCTCGACCAGGTCATCCCGTTCGACCTGGCGGCCCCGATCGAGGTGTTCTCCCGCACCCGCCTGCCCGACGGCCGCCCCGCCTACCGGGTCCGGATCTGCGCCCCCTCGCCCGAGGTCGACGCCGGGCCCTTCGTGCTGCGCGCCCCGTACGGGCTGGAGGCGCTGGCCGAGGCCGACACGATCGTCCTGCCGGGCACGGCCGACCCCTCGGTGCCGGTGCCCGGGGAGGTGCTGCGGGCGCTGCGGGCGGCCGCCGCGAACGGCACCCGGATCGCCTCGGTCTGCGCCGGGGCCTTCGTGCTCGCCGCCACCGGGCTGGTGGACGGCCTGCGGATCACCACGCACTGGGTGGGCGCGCGGCGACTGGCGGAGCTCCACCCGCAGGTGACCGTCGACCCGGACGTGCTCTACGTCGACAACGGCCAGTTCCTCACCTCGGCGGGCGCCGCCGCCGCGCTCGACCTGTGCCTGCACATGATCCGCAAGGACCACGGTTCCGCCGTGGCCGCCGACGCCGCCCGGCTGTCCGTCATGCCGCTGGAACGCGAGGGCGGCCAGGCCCAGTTCATCGTCCACGAGCAGCCCCCGGCACCGGCCGGGGCCACCATGGAGCCGCTGCTGCGCTGGCTGGAGGAGAACGCGGACCGCGAACTGACGCTGGAGGACATCGCCGCGCACGCCGGGACGAGCACCCGCACCCTCAACCGCCGCTTCCGCGAGCAGACCGGCACCACCCCGCTGCAGTGGCTGCACCGGGCCCGTGTCCGCCGGGCCCAGTACCTGCTGGAGACCACGGACCACTCCGTGGACCGGATCGCCGTCCAGGCCGGGTTCGGCTCCCCCACCGCCTTCCGCGAGCGCTTCAAGCGGGTCGTCGGCACCAGCCCGCACGCCTACCGGCGGGCCTTCCGCGGCTGACCCCGCCCCGCCGCGCCCGGCCCGCGGCCGGCCCGGCGCCGTTCCGCCATCCGGGGACGGGCCGGACGTCAGCCGCAGGACACCCGCAGGTCGCGCGGACAGGGCATGAAGGGGCGAGAACACCTGGCGACAACACCTGCGGACAGGCGCACGACGCGCGGGGGCGACCGGACCATGGGCATCATCACCACGACGACTCCACACCTCCTGAGCGGCGCGACCCTGCGCCGGATCGCCTGCCTGGCCCCGATCGTGCTGGTCGGGTGGTGGGTGGTCCGGCACTGGCAGCTGATCGCCGACGGGGGCCGCGGGCTGCTCGACGCCAACCGGGGCTGGCTGCTGGCCGCCGTGGCGGCGACCGGGCTTGCCTGGGTGGCGGTGTCGTTCATGCGGCAGGGCACGGTCCTGGAACGGCTGCCGGCGGGACGCCTGCTGGCGACGCAGTTCGCCGCGGGCGCCGCGAACCACCTGCTGCCCGCGGGCATCGGGGCGAGCGCGGTCAACCTGCGCTTCATGCGGGCGTGCGGGCTGCCGCCCGCCCGGTCGGCGGCGGCCATCGCGCTGTACTTCCTGGCCGAGTGCGTGGGCCGCGGGACGCTGCTGGCGGTGCTGCTCGCCGCGTTCCCGCACGCGCTGCGGCTCGACGGACTGCTGCCCGAGGGCATCTCCGTACCCATCGGACCGACGGCGGGAGCGGCCGCCGGGGTCTGCGCGGTCGCGGCGGTCGTGCTGGTCGCCGTACCGCGGCTGCGGCGGGTGGTGCGTACGTTCCTCGCCACGGCGTTCACGGACGCGCGGACGCTGCACGCCCGGCCGTCGCGGGCCCTCGCGCTGTGGGGCGGCTCGCTCGCCTTCCCCGCCCTGCAGGCCGCCGGCCTCGTCGCGGTCACGATGGCCCTGGGGGTCCCGGTGCCCTTCGCCCACGTCGCCGTCGCCTACCTCGTGGCCAGTGTCGCGGCGGCCGCGCTGCCCACCCCCGGCGGTGTCGGCTCCGTCGACGCGGCCCTCGTGGTGACCCTCGTCGCCACGGGCGCCTCCCTCGCCGCGGCCACCTCGGCCGTGCTCGGCTACCGGATCGTCACGGTGTGGCTCCCCCTCGTCCCCGGCGCGCTGGTCCTGGGCGCGCTGGTCCGCCGGAAGGTCGTCTGACCCGCACGTCCGCCCGGCGCACCCCGAGCGAAGGAACGCGACGGCGATGCCCCACCCCGGACCCGTTCCGCAGCGGCGCCGCCGGCTCCGTGCCCGTGTACGAAGCCCGGCCGCCGGGCGACCGCGCGACCCACGCGCCCCCACCACGCGCGCCCCGTCCGCCCGAGCACCGTTCGCCCGCGGAAACCCCGTGGTGACGGCCCGGCGGCGCGTGCCACGCTGGCCGCGGGGACGGGGCACGGGAGGGCGGAACACTGGAGCTGCACGAGTACGCGGAGCGGGACGCGACGGGGTTGCGGGAGCTGATCCGCACCGGGGAGGTGAGCGCGGGCGAGGTCGAGGCCGTCGCGCGCAGGGCCCTGGAGGCGGCGGGTGCGGAGCTCAACGCGCTGACGCTGCCGCTGTTCGACCCTGCCCCCGCGCACCGGCCGGACGGGCCGCTCGGCGGTGTGCCCTTCGTGATCAAGGACGGCGGTCCGTTCATACGGGGCGTGCCGTTCACCCTCGGCAGCCGGGCCCTGCGGGGTGCCGTGGCGGACGCCGACCACGATCTGATGACCCGCTTCCGGGAGGCGGGCCTGGTGGCGCTCGGCCAGAGCACCGCGCCGGAGTTCGGCCTGAGCTTCGCCACCGAGCCGGTGCGCTACGGGCCGACGCGCAACCCCTGGGACCCGGGGCGCGGGGTGGGTGGGTCGAGCGGCGGGTCGGCCGCCCTGGTCGCCGCGGGGGCGGTGCCGGTGGCGCACGCCAACGACGCGGGCGGTTCGATCCGCATCCCGGCGTCCTGCTGCGGCCTGGTCGGGCTCAAGCCGAGCCGGGGGCGCACTCCGTGCGGGCCGCTCGCGGGCGAGGCGGCGTTCGGGCTCCAGGTGGAGTTCGCCGTGACCAGGACGGTACGGGACGCCGCGGTGCTGCTCGACGCCGTGGGCGGGCCCTCGTACGGCGACAAGTACCCCCTCCCGGCGCCCCCGTCGCCGTACGCGCGGGCGGTGCGCTCCGACCCGGGCCGGCTGCGGATCGCCCTGACCACCGCCGCCTGGACGGGCACGCCCGTGGACCCGCAGGTCGCCGCGGTCACCGTCGACGCGGGCAAGGTGCTGGAGTGGATCGGGCACCGTGTCACCGAGGACACACCGCGCCTGGACGCGGACGACCTCGTGGAGGCCACCGTGCTGGGCGCGTTCGCCAGTGGCGGCGCGCTGCTGCGGGCGGCGCCGCGCCTGGACCGCTCGCTGCTGGAGGCGGTGTCGCGGGCGGTGCTCGCCGAGACCGAGGCGTGCACGGCGCTCGGGCTGATGGCGGCGATCGACGCGCAGCACCGCGTGACCCGCGCGGCGGGCCGCTTCTTCACCACGTACGACCTGCTCGTCACGCCGACGCTCGGCGCGCTCCCCGCGCCGCACGGCACCCTCGACCACGACGACCCCCGGCACACGGTGCGTTCCTGGCTGCGCGAGCTGTTCGCGTACGGGCCGTTCACGGCGGCCTTCAACGTCTCCGGGCATCCGGCGGTGAGCCTGCCGCTCGGCCAGAGCCGTGAGGGACTGCCGGTCGGGGTGCAGCTCGTCGCCGCCCAGGGCCGGGAGGACCTGCTGCTGGGCGTGGCCGCGCAGTTGGAGCAGGCCGTCCCGTGGCGGGACCGCAGGCCGCCGTTCCTGGTCGGCTGACGCCTCTCCGCGCGTGCGGAACGGCCTGCGCTCAGCTGCTGCTCGGGCTGGTGCCGGTGCCGTTGGTGGGCGGGAACGCGTAGACGTGGCCCGGGGTGACGATCTTGGTCATCGCCTCGGCGAAGAGGCTGCTGGGCTCGTTGCCGCCCACGGCGGTGTCGGTGTTGAGCAGCACGACCAAGGTCGCCTTGGCGTCGGGCAGGTACACGGCGGTGCTCTGGTAGCCGGGCAGCGATCCGTTGTGCCCGATCCAGCCGTGGTTGTCGAAGAGGCCGAGGCCGTAGCCGATGCCCGGGTACGAGGTGGGGAGGAAGGCCGTGCGCTGCGCCTGGGTGGCCTCGCTGAGCAGGGTGCCGTCGGCGACGATGCGGGCCCAGGCCCGCAGGTCCTGCTGGTCGGAGATCATCGCGCCGGCGGCCCAGGCCCAGGAGGGGTCCCAGTTGGTGGCGTCGCCTTCCTTCCCGTCCTTGGTCTGCCGGGTGTAGCCGCGGGCGTGCGGGTTCGGGAAGGCGCGCCCCGCGGGGAAGACGGTGTGCTTCAGCTTGGCCGGACCGAGCACGTCGCGCCGCAGGTAGTCGCCGAGCGGCATGCCGCTCGCCTTCTCGATCACCAGGCCCAGCAGGACGGTGTTGGTGTTGGAGTACTGGAAGCGGGAGCCCGCGGTGGCCTGCGAGGGGTGCTGGAAGGCGTAGGCGAGCAGCTCGGCGGGGACGAACTCCCGGTTGGGGTCGGCCTTGAGGGCCTTCTGGAAGTTCGGGTCGTCGGTGTAGTTGTAGAGCCCGCTGCGCATCTCGGCGAGCTGCCGCAAGGTGATGCCGTCGCCGCCGGGCACGCCGTCCACGTACCGCGAGACGGGGTCGTCGAGTCCGGCCTTCTTCCGGTCGACGAGGGTCAGCAGCGCCGTCACGGTGAAGGTCTTGGTCTCGCTGCCGATCCGCATGTTGAGGTCGGGCGCCATGCGCGCCCTCGACTTCGTGTCTGCCACGCCGAGGGCGCGTACGTAGGAGCCCTTGCCGGCGGCCCACAGCCCCACGATCGCGCCGGGCACGCCGGTCCTGGTCAGGGTGTCCTTCATCGCGCCGTCGAGCTTCTTGACGACGTCGCCGGAGAGCGCGGGGAAGTTCCCGCCGGCGCCCGGTGACCCGCTGGGGGAGGCCTGCGCGGGGGAGGCCTGCGCGGGGGACGCGGACGCCGGGGAGGCGGAGGCCGGGCCCGCCGTGCGGTCCTCCTCGGCCCGCGCGAGCGGCGAGGCCGGAGCCGACCTCGCCGTCCGGGTGCCCTCGGGGGAGCGGGCGGTGTCCGCGGGCCCGCCGCACGCCAGGGCCGTGGGGAGCGCGGCGGCGGCCAGGACCGTGGCGACGGCCTTGCGCACGGTGCCGCGGAGCCTGGGCGGACGGGCGCACGGGTGCGTCATGTCAGTGCCTTTCGGCCGTGGGGACGGGGCGGGGCGGGGGCACGCCACCGCGAACGTAAGCCGCCGGCCGCGGTGCGGCGACCGGGCGGCGGGCGGCGCGCGGCCGAGCGGGTGACGTCCTTCGCGGGGGCGGGTCTTGACGGTGCGTCGGGTCATTGGTTGAGTGGCTCATCCACTGACCCATGGAGGTGTGATGGAAGCGCTGCCGCGCACGTCGATCGTGGACGTCCTGGAGGACCGGATCCGCGAGGAGATCCTCACCGGCCGCCGTCCCGCGGGGAGCCTGCTGCCGCCCGAGCGCACGCTGGCCGAGGGGTACGGCGTCACCCGCACCACCCTCAAGCACGCCTTCGGGCGGCTGGTCCAGGCCGGACTGCTGGAGACGCGGCACGGCGTCGGTACCCGGGTCCGGGACTACGAACGCCTCGGCGGCGCCGACCTGCTGCCCATGCTCGTCCGGCACGACGCGCGCTGGCTCTCCGAGATCTTCGAGGTGCGGCGCGGGGTGGGTGCCCTGATCGCCGGCGCGGCGGCGACCCGGGCGAGCGCCGCCGCGCGGACCCGGCTGCGGGACCTGGTGGAGGCCGTGCGCACGGCCGGGGATCCGGACGCGGTGCAACTGGCGGACGCCGAGGTGCACCGGGCGCTGGCCCGCGCCACCGGCAACCGCGTCTACGTGCTCCTCACCAACACCCTCTTCAACGCCTACCTGCCGATGCGCCGTCACCTCGCCGGCCCCTTCCAGGACGCGGAGGAGGCGTACGGACGGCTGGCGCCGGTGGTCGCCGCGGTGGAGGAGGCGGACGGTGCGGCCGCCCGCGCGGCGGCGGAGGCGTATCTGACGGCGACCGAGGAGATCATGCGCGAGGGACTGAAGGCCCGGTGAGCGCGGCCCGGGGGACGGTCTTCGCCGAGACCATGACGGGGACCGTACGGCTGCGCGGCGAGGACCGGGAGCGGCCGGTGCGGCTGGAGCTGACGGCGCGCAGCGACGACCTGCTGCTGCCGCACCGCACGACCGTGGCCCGCGCCACCGGACGGCTGCGCATCGCGGGCCGCGCCGACGCCGCCGCCACCGGCACGCTGGAGGTCTCGCCGCTGGCCCGGCGGCGCATCCACTACCGGCTGGAGTTCGCACTCGACGGCGAGCACTGCCTCCTGGAGGGCTGGAAGTCCGTCACCCCGCGGCGGCCGCTGGCCTCGATGACCACGCTGCCCTTCACCCTGACCGCCGGGGGCGCTCCGGAGCCGGCCGGCACGGGCACGCTGCGCTTCCGCACGGCGACCTCGCTCGTGCCGTTCCTGGCGAGCTTCCGCTTCCCGCGCCGGGACGACCCCCGGGCGCAGTGGGCACCGCGCTGGGACGGCGCCGCGGGCCGCACCGAGGTCTGGTACACCACGGCCACCGACCCCGCGACGGGCACCGGCCTGTGGCTCCACCACGAACTCGTCGCCCCCGCCGACGGATCCCCCGCCTTCGCCCACGGCTGGGCCGCCGTCTTCCCCCCGGACGGCAAGGGCCCGGTGGAGCACGCCCGCTTCGGCCCGTCGCCCTGGCGTCCCGCGACGGGCGCCGAGGGCTTCACGGCGGACGGCGTCGAGGCCGTCCCCGGCCGGCTGCGCGGCACGGCGGGCGACCTCACCTGGGACCTCACCGAGGACGCCGGCACCGAGCAGCCGCTGTACACCTTCCCGCGCTGGTCGTGGCGGCATCCGCTGCTGCCCGCCGCGCAGATCGTGCCGTCGCCCCGCGCCCGCTACACGGGAACCGTCCGCCACGGCGGGGGCGAACTCGCCCTGCGGGCCGCGCCCGGGGCCTCGGCCCGCATCTACGGCCACGGCAACGCCCGGCGCTGGGCCTGGCTGCACGCCGACCTCGGCGACGGGGACGTGCTGGAGGTCGTCGCCGCCGTCTCCACCCGCCCGGGCCTGGACCGGCTGCCTCCGCTGGTGTTCCTGCGGCTGCGCAGGGACGGCCGCGACTGGCCGCGCGGCGGACTGCGTCCGGCCCTGGGGCGCGCCGGCCTCGGCCGCTTCACCGCCGACATCGGCCTGCCGCGCTGGACGGTGACCGGCCGCGCGGGCGGGCGGCGGATCACCGTACGGGTCGACCAGCCGGCCGAGCGCACCCTCGCCCTCGACTACGCCGACCCCGACGGCTCCCCCGCCGTGTGCCGCAACAGCGAGACCGCCGACGCCCACGTCGTGCTGGAGCACAGGGGCCGCGGCGGCTGGCGCACCGAGGCGGAGTGGACGCTCGCGGGCACCGCCCACGCCGAAGTGGGCGACCGGTGAGCGCCGCCGTCCGCGGCCTGGTGGCGGCGCTGCTCGCCGACGCGGGCGACGGCGACTGGCCCACGGGCGTGCCGCACCGGCTGGACGCCCTGCTGGCGGCGATGCCCGCGCGGACCCGGCACGGCTTCCGCGCCGCGGCGGCCGCGGTGGACGCCTACGCCGCGGCGCGCACCGGGCGGCGGCTGGACCGGCTGGGCCCGGGGGAGCGGGAACGGGTGCTGGCGGGCCTTGCCGCGCGGCCCGCGCTGCTGCCCCTGCTCGACGTGGTGAAGGTGCCGGTGCTGCTGGCGGCCGGCACCGAACGGCTGCTGGCGCAGCCGCCCCGCGCCGCGGCGCCCCCGGCCCCGCAGGACCCTCCGCTGGACTGCGTGCCCGCCGGCGAGTGGCCGGACCGCTCCCGCGCGGACGCCGTCGTCGTCGGCTCGGGCGCCGGCGGGGCGATGGCGGCGCGCACCCTGGCGCGGGCGGGACTGCGGGTGGTCGTCCTGGAGGAGGGCCGGCGGCACACCACCGCGGAGTTCGGACGGCGGGCCCCGCTCGACCGGTTCGCCGAGCTGTACCGGGACGGCGGCGCGACCGTCGCCCTCGGCAACCCCCCGATGGTCGTGCCGACCGGGCGCGCCGTCGGCGGCACGACGGTCGTCAACTCCGGCACCTGCTACCGCACTCCGGACCGTGTGCTGGCCCGGTGGCGTGAGGAGTACGGGCTCGGGGACCTCGCGGACCCGGTGGCCTTCGGCGCGTACCTGGACGAGGTGGAGCGCACCCTGCGCGTGGCCCGCCAGCCGCAGGACGTGCTGGGCCGCAACGGCGCCCTCGCCCTGCTCGGCGCGGGCGGCCTCGGCTGGCGCGCGGCGCCCCTGCGGCGCAACGCCCCCGGCTGCCGGGGCTCGTGCCAGTGCGTGGTGGGCTGCCCGTCCGGGGCGAAGCAGAGCGTCCAGCTGTCGGTGCTGCCGCAGGCGTGCGCGGCCGGGGCCCGGATCGTGACCGGCGCCCACGTGCGGCGGGTGCTCACCGAGCCCGACCGGCCGGGCGGCCCGCGCGCCTGCGGGGTGGCGGTACGGCGGCCGGACGGCAGCGAACTGGAGATCCTCAGCCCGCTGGTCGTGGTGGCCGCGGGCGCCCTGCGCACTCCCCCGCTGCTGCGCCGTTCCGGCCTCGGCGGGCACCCGCGGACCGGCCGCAACCTGGCCGTGCACCCCGCCACCAGCGTCGCCGGGCGGTTCGCCGAGCCGGTCGCGGACGGCGGACCGGCGGTGCTGCAGAGCGTCGGCGTGGAGGAGCTGCACGAGGACGGCATCCTCGTCGAGGCGACCGCCCCGCCGCCCGGCATGGGCTCGTTCGTGCTGCCGGGCGTCGGCCGGGAACTGCGCGCGGAACTGGAGGACTCCGGACGGCTGGCCACGTTCGGCGCGATGATCGCGGACCGGCCCGGCGGACGCGTCCTCGGCCGCGAGGGCGGCCTGCTCCGCTACGACCTCGACCCCCGCGACGGCCGCCGACTGCTGCGCGCCGTCCGCGCGATGGGCGACCTGCTCTTCGCCGCCGGGGCCGAGGAGGTCCTCACCGGCGTCCCCGCCGCCCCGCGGGCCCGTACGCCACGGGAGTTCACGGCGGCCCTGGAGGGGGTGACGGCACGGCAGCTGCACCTGTCGGCCTTCCACCCCACGGGCACCGTCGCCCTCGGCGCGGACCCGGAGGTGGCGCCGGCCGACCCCGCGGGCCGGCTGCGCGGCGTGCACGGGGTGCTGATCGCCGACGCCTCGGCGCTGCCCAGCTGCCCCGAGGTGAACCCGCAGCTCAGCATCATGGCGCTGGCCCTGGCCGTCGGCGAGGGCGCGGTGCGGGCGGCCGGCTGAGGGGTCAGCGGGGGCGCAGCACCGCGCAGGTCGTCGTGCCGTGGGCGTAGAGCTTCCCGTCGGCCGCACCGGTCACCCGGGCCTCGGCGGTGGCCGTCGTCCGGCCGACGTGGAGCGCCACGCCCTCGCAGCGCAGCGTGGACGTCCCGGGGAGCACCGGCCGGATCATGTGCACCCCCAACTGCACGGTGGTGTAAGCGGATCCGGCCGGGAGGCGGCTCATCACGGCCGAGCCGAGCGCCGAGTCCAGCAGGGTGGCGAGGAAGCCGCCGTGCACCGTGCCCATCGGGTTGAGCAGGTGGTCGCCGGGGTCGCCCTCGAAGACCGCGCGCCCGTCGCCGACCTCGACGAAGCGGAAGCCCAGGGTGCTCATGATCGAGGACTCGGGGAAGCGGCCGTCGATCGCGCCCTGCAGGACCTCGCGCCCGGTCAGCGCCAGGAGTTCGGGGGTGGGCTCGGGGCGCGGCTCCCATGTGTGGGTGCGCGAACGGGTGGCGGTGGCGGCCTCGTACGTCGTCATGGCACCGACGCTAGGCGTCGGCAGGGGTCGCCGGGAGTGGCGTATCCGGCAGCTTGGATACCGTTCCCGACACGGCCCCCGGCACCCCGGTCGCGCCGTGGCGCAGGTCGAAGGCGGGCGACTCGGACCTGATGCGCGGCAGGGAGCGGAAGTTGTGCCGCGGCGGTGGGCAGCTCGTCGCCCACTCCAGCGAACGGCCCCAGCCCCACGGGTCGTCCGTCCCGACCGGCTCGCCGTACTTGGCCGTCCGCCACACGTTGTAGAGGAACGGCAGGATCGACAGACCCAGCAGGAAGGAGCTGATCGTCGAGACGGTGTTCAGCGTGGTGAAGCCGTCGGCGGCCAGGTAGTCCGGGATGCGCCGCAGCATGCCCTGCGTGCCCAGCCAGTGCTGGACGAGGAAGGTGCCGTGGAAGCCGGCGAAGAGCGTCCAGAAGGTGATCTTGCCCAGGCGCTCGTCGAGCATCTTGCCGGTGAACTTCGGCCACCAGAAGTGCAGCCCGGAGAACATGGCGAAGACGACCGTTCCGAAGACGACGTAGTGGAAGTGCGCCACGACGAAGTAGGAGTCGGAGACGTGGAAGTCCAGCGGCGCGGACGCCAGGATCACCCCGGTGAGCCCGCCGAACACGAAGGTGACGAGGAAGCCGGTCGCCCAGAGCATCGGCGTCTCGAAGCTGAGCGAGCCCTTCCACATCGTGCCGATCCAGTTGAAGACCTTCACCCCGGTCGGCACCGCGATGAGCAGCGTCATGAAGGAGAAGAAGGGCAGCAGCACGCCGCCGGTGACGTACATGTGGTGCGCCCAGACCGTCGCCGACAGCCCGGCGATCGAGATCGTCGCCGCGATCAGGCCGGTGTGGCCGAACATCGGCTTGCGCGAGAAGACCGGTATGACCTCGCTGACGATCCCGAAGAAGGGCAGCGCGATGATGTAGACCTCGGGGTGCCCGAAGAACCAGAACAGGTGCTGCCACAGCAGCGCCCCGCCGTTCGCCGGGTCGAATATGTGCGCCCCGAACGTCCGGTCCAGCTCCAGCGCGAGCAGCGCCGCGGCCAGCACCGGGAAGGCCATCAGCACCAGCACACCGGTGAGCAGCACGTTCCAGGTGAAGATCGGCATCCGGAACATCGTCATGCCCGGGGCGCGCATGCAGATGATCGTGGTGATCAGGTTGACCGCGCCGAGGATGGTCCCGAAGCCGGACAGCGCCAGCCCCATGATCCACAGGTCGCCGCCCACGCCCGGCGAGTGCACCGCGCCCGACAGCGGTGAGTAGGCGAACCAGCCGAAGTCGGCCGCGCCCTGCGGGGTGAGGAACCCGCCCACCGCGATCAGCGAGCCGAAGAGGTAGAGCCAGTACGCGAGCATGTTGAGCCGGGGGAACGCGACGTCGGGGGCACCGATCTGCAGCGGCATGATCCAGTTCGCGAAACCGGAGAACAGCGGGGTCGCGAACATCAGCAGCATCACGGTGCCGTGCATCGTGAAGAGCTGGTTGAACTGCTCGTTCGACATGACCTGCAGCCCGGGGCGGGCGAGTTCGGCGCGCATCAGCAGGGCCATCACCCCGCCACCGCAGAAGAAGGCGAACGCCGTGCCGAGGTAGAGCGTGCCGATGGCCTTGTGGTCGGTCGTGGTCAGCCATGCCACGGCGGACGCCGTGCGTCGCGGGAACGTGAGCCTCATGCCCGGTAGGTGTCCGGGCCCGCCCGCGGCGTCACGCGGGGAACGTCACAGCGGCGGGGTGTGATGATCGGTCCCGTGGCGGACACCAAGCGGTCATGAGCACGGACGAGACGCGGTCACGGGCGTTCGCCGCTGCCTACCGCGAGCACTACTGGGCGGTCAGCCGCTACGTCGCCCGGCGGACGGCAGGGCGGGCGGCGTACGACGAGGTGGAGGAAGTGGTGGCGGAGGTCTTCGCCGTCGCCTGGCGGCGGCGCGCCGAGCTCCCCTCGTACGCGCTGCCCTGGCTGTACGGCGTCGCCCGCAACTGCCTGGCCAACAGCGTGCGCGGGCAGGGGCGGCGGCGCAGGCTGCTGGACCGGATCGGGAACCACGAGACGGCGCACGGCGCGCACCTCGTGCCGAGCCCCGGTACCGAAGCGCCCGGCGCCTGGGTGCACGAGGCACTGGGGCGGCTCGCGGCGGCCGACCAGGAGGTGCTGCGGCTGACCGCCTGGGAGGAGCTGGACGTCGGGGAACTGGCGGTGGCCCTCGGCTGCGGGCGCTCCGCGGCCGCCATGCGCCTGCACCGGGCGCGCCGCAGGCTGCGCGAGCAGATCGACCGCATGGGGATGACCGTGACCCAGGAGGGGCCATGACCGAGCTGGAGCCGGAGCTGGAGCTGCTGCGCCGGGCCGATCCCGTGCCTGCCGGCGATCCGCGCTGGCGCGACCGCCCCCTGGACGCGCGGGCCGAACTCGGGCTGCGGCGGCTGCTGGCCTCCGAACCGGCACCTGAAGCAGCACCCGAAGCGGCACCCGCCCCCGCGCCCCGACGGACCGCCCGCCGGGTGGGCGGCCTCGTCACGGGCCTGGCGGCGGTGGCGGCGACCGTGGTGGCCGTCCTGGTCGTCGTGCTCTCCGGGGCCGGCACCACCCCGGCGGTCGCCGCCCCCGTGGCGCTGCGTCCGCTGGCCGGGTCGCGGGAGGTCCCGCTGACCGACGTGGCCGGCGCGGCGCGGGAGGCGGCGGCGCGGGGCGGCGGCACCGGCACCCGCCGCGGGAGCCACGTGATGATGTGGAGCATGGGCATGGAGTCGGGCCCGGGCGCCCGCCCGCCCGTCACCCTGCCCGAGGAGCACCTCACCCGCTGGGACGCCGACGGCAGCGGCACCGAACTGGTCGTCGCCACCGACCCACGGCACCCCGGGGAGCCGGTGATCAGCGACTCCGGCGGCTCCCCGCACACCGTCGCGGACGGCGAGGTGCTGCACCGCGCCGCGTACCCGCCGGGCACCCTCCCCCCGTACGGCCGCTCGGGGACCGAGCCCCCGGACTCCGCGAAGGAACTGCGGGCGTACCTGTCCCAGGTGTACGGCTGCGCCTGCGCCGGCACCCCGGAACTGGTGGACGCGCTGGCCTCGCTGCTGCAGGACTGGACGCCGGGGCCCTCCGGCACCGCCGCGGTCGACGAGCTCCTCGCCGCCGCCCCCGGCCTGCGGCCTGCCGGTACCGTCACCGACCGGCTGGGCAGGCGGGGCCAGGCCTACGTCCACGACGCCGGCGGGCTGCGCCGCATGCTCGTCCTCGACCCGGCCGACGGGCGCGTCCTGGGGATCGAGGAGACGTACACGCAGGACCAGCCCGAGTACCGGGTGAAGGCCGGCGACGTCATGTCGTACCAGGCCTGGATGGACTGACGCCCGGCGCGCGCAGCACCGGGACGGGGGCGGGGACGGGAGCGCCGGGCCCCCGCCCCCGCCGCGGCGATCAGCGCGCGACCAGGACCGCCAGGCGCGCCGCGGAGGTGCCCAGTCCGGTCGGCCCGGTAGGCAGCCGGCCTCCCCCCACCGGGCGGCGCAGTTCCTCCTCGTCGTAGCGGCGGCAGCCGCGGTGCCAGGTCAGGATGCCCGCGAGCCAGTTCCGCAGCTCGCGCACATAACCGTCCAGCACCGCCCGCGCGTCCGCGCCGAGCCCGAAGTCGTCGTACAGGACCGGGAGTTCGTCCGCGGCGACGTGCTGGAACTGCCGCATGCGCCCGGTCATCAGGTCGTGGACGACGGCGAGCGAGGCCTGCTCGTCGCAGTCGAAGAAGTTCTGCACGACCAGCAGGGCGTTGTGGATCTCGCCCTCGTACTCGATCTCCTTCTGGTACGAGAAGACGTCGTTCATCAGGCAGGCGTAGTCGGCGGCGGAGTTCTCCAGCGACCGCATCGGCCCGCTGCGGTAGACCTCCTCCGGCACCCGCTCGCCGTGGCCCAGCCGGCACAGGCTCATCGTCAGGTCGGAGCCGAAGGTGTGCCGGCGCATCTCCAGGTAGTCCACCGGGTCGGGGATGCGGTTCTCCGCCTGGTTGGCCAGTTCCCACAGCCAACTGGCGGTCATGTTCTCGACGGCCGTGCGGAAGCGGCGCCGCGCCTGCGGCTCCATCGGCCCGGCCGTCCGTGCCCACAGGTCGGCCAGGCTCCGCTCCAGGGCGCTGACCGGGGCCGGGGCGGCGGAGCCGTCGACCGGCATGAAGGCCGACAGCCGCTCGTTGGCCGCGCGGGCGCCGGCCAGGTCGCGGGTGCGGCCGTACACGGCGGGGAACCAGTCGTCGGCGTAGGTGCCCCAGGTGAGCCAGCCCGAGGTGAGGTCCAGCCCCTCGGGGGTCGCGTCGGGGTGGATGCCGGCGGCGCAGAGCGGGAAGTCGAAGGCTGTCAGCTTGTGCTCGTCCCACACGTGGGAGTGCGGGACCCCGGGCTGCGGCAGCAGCAGGCCCATCCGGTGCGCCCAGTCGACGACATGGCGCCGGGCGGCGTCCAGGTGCGGGCTGAGCGTGGCCGGGAAGGGCATGAGGAAGTCGGGCAGCGGGGTCGGCCCGGTGCGCCGCGGCACATGGGTGAAGCCCCGGGCGCGGGCGACCTCGGCGCGGCCGGTGGTCCGCACGGTGCCGGCCGACAGCCCGAGCCCGCCGGGCAGCGCGAACGGCGACCACCCGGCGTCCGCGGCCCCGGCCCCGCCGCCGTTCATGTAGCGGCTGGAACGCATGTGCCACTCGTGGCCGCCGGACTGCCAGTCCTGCAGGCCCTTGACGTACGCCAGCACGCGCGCGCACTGCTCCGGGTCGAGCGCGTGCTCGGCGAAGAGCGGCGGCAGCTCGGTGAGCGCGGTGTTCTCGAACTGCTGCAGCCGGGAGGTCAGCAGGTCGTTGACGGACTCCGCGGCCTCCTGCGTCGTGCAGCCGAGGAAGGTCTCCAGGACCAGCACCCCGTTGCTGAGCTCGCCCTCCTCCTCGGTCTCGCGCTGGTACGAGAACAGGTCGTTGCGCAGGTGCACCCCGTCGGAGAAGGCGTCGCGCAGCACGAGCAGCGGCCGCGCCCCGGCGACGGCGGCCGGCACCTCGGCCCCGGCGGCGTACTCCACCAGCCCCGCCGACCAGGGCGCGCCGCCGACCTTGCGGCGCATCTCGATGTACTCCACGGGGTTGGGCACCCGGCCCGCGTTGATGTTGGACAGCTCCCACAGGGACTCGTTGAGCAGGTGCTCGGTGCTCTCGGCGAAGCGCCTGCGCCAGTCCATGGACATCGCCGGCACCGTGCGCGCCCACAGGTCGGCGAGGCCCGCCTCCACCGGGTTCCGCGGCTCGGGCATGCCCTGCGCCAGGTCCATCGGCATGAAGGCGGGCAGCCGGTCCAGGTACGCCTTGCCGCCCTCGCGGTCCTGCGTGCGCTTGAACGCCTCCAGGAAGTGGTCGTCGAAGAAGAAGACCCATACGTACCAGTCCGTCACCAGGGACAGGGCCGGTCCGGAGCAGTCCGGGTGCGTGTACGCGCACAGCAGCGCGTAGTCGTGCGAGTCGAGGTCTCCGGTGTCCCAGATGCCCGAGCCTTCGAGCATCCCCATCTCCCGCGCCCACCTGCGCGAATGCTCCCGAGCCCGCTCCACGTGGGGATTGAGTCGCGCCGGGTGCGGCAGGTAGAAGTCGGGCAGTTCAAATGGCTGCGTCACTCGTTCAGCGCTACCCGGGGCCGGGGGCGCTATCCGGCATGACGGACAACCCATACGAACGGGTGAAAACACCCCGGGACCGGCCCGGGAACGGCCGGGGGCCGGCCCGTGCGCCGGGCCCGCCCCCGTCGTCCGCGGAGGTCAGGCCCGCTTCGGGTGCTCCCCCCAACTCCTGCACAGCGCCCAGATGACGAAGACGTCGATGGCGATGACGATGATCGCCCACACCGGGGTGTACGGCATCCACGCGAAGTTCACGACGATGTTGAACGCGGCCAGGGCGACACCGGCGATCCGGGCCCAGTCGGGGGCGTTCTGGAGCAGGGCGGCGCCGACCACGATGACCAGCACCCCGAGCACGAGGTGGATCCAGCCCCAGGCCGTCAGGTTGAACTTGAAGACGTAGTCGCCGAGCCGGACCCAGATGTCGTCCTGCGCGATGGCCGAGATGCCCTCGAAGATCATCACGACACCGGAGACGATGAGCAGCACACCGGCGAAGGTGGTACCGCCCGACGCCAGGCCCGAGTGCGGGCGCCCGGTGACCGGCTGTGTCTGCTGGCTCATGAGATGGCTCCCGTCCCTCGCCGCCCGGACTCGCTGCCCGGACACTCCACACGGTCCGCCCGGCCGGTGGGTACGGCCATCCGCGCTGCGCCGTCCGGGTGACCCGCGGGCGGCAAACCCCGGCAGGCGAGATCATCGGTGCATGACGACCACACTCCACCTCGCCCAGCAGCCCGAGGCCGACGCCCTGCTCTCCCGCAGTCCGCTGGCGGCCCTGGTCGGCATGCTGCTCGACCAGCAGATCCCCATGGAATGGGCCTTCTCCGGCCCCTGGAGCATCGCGCAGCGCATGGGCCGCGACGACCTCGACTGCGGGGAGATCGCGGCCTACGACCCCGAGGCCTTCTCCGAGCTGCTCTCGCAGAAGCCCGCCGTCCACCGCTACCCGGGGTCGATGGCCAAGCGGGTCCAGCAGCTGTGCCAGTACCTCGTGGAGCACTACGACGGCGATGCCGGGGCGATCTGGCGCGAGGTGTCCGACGGCCGCGAGCTGCTGACCAGGCTCAACGAGCTGCCCGGCTTCGGGAAGCAGAAGGCGCAGATCTTCCTGGCGCTGCTGGGCAAGCAGCTCGGCGTGACGCCGAAGGGGTGGCGCGAGGCGGCGGGCGCCTACGGGGAGCGGGGCTCCCACCGGTCGGTCGCCGACATCACCGGCCCGGAGTCGCTGGACAAGGTGAGGGCCTTCAAGCAGGAGCAGAAGCGGGCCGCCAAGGAGGCGAAGGCCGCGAAGGAGTCCTGACCCTAACGACGACGGCGCTTGGACGTGCCGAAGAGGGACCGGGTGATCTCCCGCCCGATCTGGGTGCCGATGGAGCGGGCCAGCGACTGGAAGACACCGCTGCCCATCACCTGCTCCACCACACCCGTCTCCTCCTCCGGCCGCTCCCGGCGCCCGCGCCCGGCAGGACCCGGTGCGGACGGCCGCACGGGCGCCGCCGCCCGCCGTCCGGCCAGCCGCTCGTACGCCGACTCCCGGTCCACCGCCTGCGCGTAGCGCCCGTACAGCGCCGAGTTCCCGATCGCCGCGTCCATCGCCGCGGGGTCGGCGGGACCCATCAGCGACCGCGGCGCCCGCAGCCGCACCGCGGCGACCGGGGTGGGGGCGCCGTCCTCGTCGAGGACGGTGACCACGGCCTCGCCGGTGCCGAGCGCGGTGAGCAGTTCCTCCAGGTCGTACGGGGAGGTGGGGAAGGTGCGCACCGTCGCCTTGAGCGCCTTGGCGTCCTCCGGGGTGAAGGCGCGCAGCGCGTGCTGCACCCGGTTGCCGAGCTGGCCGAGCACCTCGGAGGGCACGTCCTTGGGGGTCTGGGTCACCAGGAAGATGCCGACGCCCTTGGAGCGGATCAGCCGCACGGTCTGCGTGATGGCCTCCAGGAACGCCTTGCTGGCCCCGGTGAACAGCAGGTGGGCCTCGTCGAAGAAGAAGACCAGCTTGGGCCGGTCCAGGTCGCCGACCTCCGGCAGGTCCTCGAAGAGGTCGGCCAGCAGCCACATGAGGAAGGTGGAGAACAGCTGCGGCCGGTCCTGCACGGCGGGCAGTTCCAGCACGGAGACGACGCCCCGCCCGTCGCCGTCCGTCCGCAGCAGCTCGGCGGTGTCGAACTCGGGTTCGCCGAAGAAGGCCCCCGCCCCCTGTGCCTCGAAGGCCGTCAGAGACCGCAGGATCACCCCGGCCGTCGCCGGCGAGACCCCGCCGATCCCCTTCAGCTCCGGTTTGCCCTCGTCGCAGGTGAGGAAGGTGACCACGGCCCGCAGGTCCTTCAGGTCCAGCAGTTCCAGGCCCTTGGTGTCGGCGTAGTGGAAGATCAGGCCGAGCGACTGCTCCTGCGTGGTGTTGAGCCCGAGCACCTTGGACAGCAGCACGGGACCGAAGCTCGTCACCGTGGCCCGCAACGGGATGCCCCGGCCCATGCCGCCGAGGGCGTAGAACTCGGCGGGGCAGCCGGCCGGGCTCCATTCCTGGCCCACCTCGGCGGCCCGCCGGGCGACGCGGTCGCCGGGCACCCCCGGGGAGGAGATGCCGGAGACGTCGCCCTTGACGTCGGCGAGGAAGACCGGCACGCCCTGGGCGGAGAGTTGTTCCGCGACGAGCTGCAGCGTCTTGGTCTTGCCGGTGCCGGTGGCCCCCGCGACGAGCCCGTGCCGGTTGAGCACCGCCAGCGGGACGCGCACGGGCGCCTCCGGCAGCACCCGGTCCTCCCACAGCAGGGCGCCGAGTTCGAGGGCCGGCCCCGTGAAGGCGTACCCCTCGGCGATGGCCCGGGCGGCGCCGGGCGGGCTCGGCGTGGTCATGGGCTGCTCCACTGCTCCCGCTATCACCGTATTTGCCCACCATCGCACTCCTGCGCCGTTGCTGCGCCCGTACGCCCTTGCCCGGTAGGCTTTCCGTGTGATCTTCAAGCGCATCGGAAGCGGGCGGCCGTACCCCGACCACGGCCGGAAAAGCACCCGTGAATGGGCGGACGTCGCCCCACGTCCGGTACGCCTCGACCAGTTGGTCACCACCAAGGGCAACCTCGACCTGGAGACCCTCCTCGCCGAGGACTCGACCTTCTACGGGGACCTGTTCGCGCACGTCGTGAAATGGCAGGGCGACCTCTACCTGGAGGACGGGCTCCACCGGGCCGTGCGCGCGGCGCTGCAGCAGCGCCAGGTGCTGCACGCCCGCGTGCTGGAGATGGACTGATCCCCGGACCGCTCCGCGGGCCCGCCTCCGCCGGGGACTCCTTCGCCCTTTCGGGTTCAAGTGCCCCTCATTGGCCCCGATTGGTTGATCGTTTAGTAGGCCCGGACGCCCGATCGCACTACGCTGCGCACATGAGCATGCTGACGCCCCCTGGCATGGGCGGGAAGTACCGGGTCACCGGGAACCAGTACCCGCGGATGCGCCGCCCCCGGAGCAGGGTGCGCATCGTGGCGGTCGTCGTGACGACCGTCGCCGTGGTCGGCCTGGCCGGCTGGGGCACGCTCCAACTGGTCGACGTCTTCGGCGGCAAGTCCACACCCGCGAAGAACGCCGCGGCCAAGGCGGAGAACGCCGCCAAGGAACGCACCTGCAAGGCGGCGGCCGCACCGGGCTCGGCCTCGACGGTGCCCACCGCCTTCCCGGAACCCGGGGAGCTCACGGTCAACGTCTACAACGCCACCGCCAAGGGCGGCCTGGCCAAGGACACCGCCGACGAGTTCGCCGCACGCGGCTTCAAGGTGGGCACCTTCGGCAACGCCGACCCCGAGTACGACCGCAAGGTGCAGGTGGCCGCGCTGCTGATCGGCGGCCACGGCCCCAAGGCCGAGGCCGCGATGAAGCTGGTCGGCGCCCAGATCAAGGGCACGGTCACGCTGAAGCCCGCGGCCGCCGGCTCCAAGCGCCCCACCGGCACGGTGGACGTCATGCTCGGCAAGGGCTTCACCAAGCTCTCCGGCGACAAGGCCGTCGAGAAGGCCCTCGCCGCCCTGGCCCGACCGAGCGCGGCGCCGAGCGCCGGCGCCTGTTAGGCGCACGGTTCCGGTTCCGTCGTACGACGGGGCCGGCCGCCGGGGCGTGGGCCCCGGCGGCCGGTTCCGCGTGTCGTGGGACGACCGGTGTCAGCCGGCCGTGCCGTAGAGGCGGTCGCCCGCGTCACCGAGGCCCGGGACGATGTAGCCGTGCTCGTTGAGGTGGTCGTCGACCGCCGCGGTGACCACGGTGACCGGCTTGCCGGCCAGCGCGCGCTCCATCGCCTCGACGCCCTCCGGGGAGGCGAGCAGCACCACGGCCGTCACGTCGTCGGCGCCCCGCTCGATCAGCAGGTCGATCGCGGCGATCAGCGTGCCACCGGTGGCCAGCATCGGGTCGAGGACGTACACCTGCCGCCCGGACAGGTCCTCCGGCATGCGGGTGGCGTAGGTCTTGGCCTCCAGGGTCTCCTCGTCGCGGATCATGCCGAGGAAGCCGACCTCCGCGGTCGGCAGGAGGCGCACCAGGCCCTCCAGCATCCCGAGGCCGGCCCGCAGGATCGGCACGACCAGCGGACGCGGGTGGGACAGGCGCACGCCCGTGGTGTCCGCGACGGGCGTGCTGATGTCCGCCTGCTCGGTGCGCACGTCACGGGTCGCCTCGTAGGCGAGCAGGGTGACCAGCTCGTCGGCCAGCCGACGGAAGGTCGGCGAGTCGGTGCGCTCGTCGCGCAGGGTGGTGAGTTTGTGCGCCACCAGGGGGTGGTCGACGACGTGGATCCGCATGTCCACGACTCTAACGTTCGGCCTGTCCCCCGGCCCGCCCGGTCCGTGCGACCGGTCACGCTTCGAACCACCCAGGAGGGGGAATGCGTGCCCTTACGCCCGGGCTGTCCCGGCCGGGCACGTGGATCTCTAGGGGTGGTGCCCCATGGCGGAGCGCGGCAGCGACGGCGCCGGCGCGGACGACACGGGCGACGCCCGTACGCAGCAGGATCGCGACGCCGAACGCAGACGGCGGCGCGCCATGTTCCTGCGCGAGCTGAACGAGGCCAAGGAACTGCGCGACCGCGTCCAGCCACGCCGGGCGCGCGCGGCACGCGCGCGCCAGCAGATGCGGATGCGGACGTTCCGCTGGTAGTCCCCAGGTAGGCACAATGCCCCCACCTGGCGGGCGCCGAGGGGGTCCCCGCAGGCCGCCACGCGGAAAAAAGCCGGAAGGCCTCTCACGACGCAGCGCGGAAGACCCTTCGCAAAGCCGAGGTTTCTGCCACGATGCCGAGTGTGGGCGGGGACCTGCGCCAGATCATTCGACTCCCGCCCGAAAGTCCGGACGGCCTGAGACCTGTGGGAGAGTCACGGTGTACTTCGCCGCACTGCTCGCGCGCACCGAGGACGGTTGGGAAGCGCGCGAGACCGATCTCGACGATGTGGAAACCCTCGGCGACCTGACCGACTTGGCCCGGGCGGCTTCAGCCGGGGAGGATACGGTCCTGGTCTTCATCGAACAGGAGGACGCCTGGTTCGGCGTCGTCCGCGTCGACGGGGAGGAGGACCCGCGGATCTACGTGTCCGACGCCGCCGCCGCGGCGCGCAGCTCGTACGGGGAGATCCTGCTCACCGACGAACTGCTGGGCCGCGACCCGGAGGACCTGGACGAGATCGTCGACCTCGACGGCACCGAGGAAGGTGACGCCGACGACCTCGACGACGACGTGGTGCCCGGCCCGACGGAGGTCCACGTCCCCGTGGGCCCGCTCGGGGACGCCGAGCTCCTCGCGGACTTCGGCATGAGCGACAAGGAGCTGCTGGCCCTCAGCGGCGACGGCGCGCTGACCGGGGAGGCGCTCGGGGAGATCGCCGACTCGCTGGGCTGCGCCGACGTGCTGGAGGCGGTCCGCTGACCGGGCCCGACCCGCTGCGCGACCGCTGGGTCCCCCCGATGCGGCTCGCCCTGGAGGAGGCCCGCCTCGCCCCGCGCACCGGCGACGTGCCGGTGGGCGCGGTGGTGCTGTCCCCGCAGGGCACGGTCATCGGCCGTGGCCGCAACGAACGCGAGGCGGTCGGCGACCCGACCGCCCACGCGGAGGTGCTCGCCGTCCGCGAGGCCGCGAAGGCGCTCGGGGAGTGGCGGCTGACCGGCTGCACGCTGGTCGTGACCCTGGAGCCGTGCACGATGTGCGCGGGGGCCGTCGTCGCCTCCCGCCTCGAACGCGTGGTCTACGGCGCGCCGGACGAGAAGGCCGGGGCGGCGGGCTCCCTGTGGGACCTCGTCCGCGACCGCCGGCTCAACCACCGTCCGGAGGTGATCCACGGCGTGCTCGCCGAGGAGTGCGGTGAGCTCCTCACCCGCTTCTTCCGGTCAAAGGATTTCGGAGCACACCCGGACGTCCGCTAAGCTCTCTCTCGGTAGCGTGTCCGAGCGGCCTAAGGAGCACGCCTCGAAAGCGTGTGAGGGGGCAACTCCTCCGTGGGTTCAAATCCCACCGCTACCGCTGCGAGTGACAAAAGCGAAGCGCCCGGTCCTTTCGGACCGGGCGCTTCGTCGTTCCCGCCCCCGCGCCGACCTCGGTGGCGAGCGTCACGGACGGGGCGGGGGCGGGCCCGTGGATCACCCGCAAGGAGGCCTTCCGTCACCCGGTCTGATTGGGCCATCCGGTGGATACACTCCAGCCATGGCGCAGGCGAAGAAAATCACCATGTACGTCATCGTGGCTTTCGTGCTCTATACGATCGTGACGTCGCCGGCCCGCGCAGCCGATCTCGTGCAGATAGGCTTCCAGGGCATATCGGACGCCGCCAAGGGCGTCGGAGAGTTCATGACCGCGCTGGTCAACTGACCGGCCGGGAGCCGGTGAGGAGCACAGCACCGTGATACGCCACCTGGTCCTTTTCAAGCTCGGCGAAGGCGTGGAGCGCGACGACCCGCGGGTCGTGGCCGGCGTCGACGCCTTCGAGCGGCTCGGCGGGCAGATCCCCGAGCTGGCCTCCTGGGAACTGGGCTGGAACATCTCGGACCGCCCGATCGCCTACGACTTCGCCATCAACTCCTCGGTGGCGGACGCCGACGCGCTCAAGGCGTACCTGGAGCATCCCGCACACCAGGCCGGGGTGGCGCTGTGGCGCGAGTTCTCCACCTGGGTGGTCGCCGACTACATGTTCGAGTGACCCCCCGCGGCGGCCCCTCGGGCCCCGCTCCTGCCGTACAGCCCTCCGCCCGCCGGGCGGAGGGCTTTTTCATTGAGGGCCGCGCCTCACTTGCACACAGTCCACATGAATTGTGATGCTATGACCGCTTTTGCCGGATGAGTGGACCGATGAGGAGTGGCATGTCCGTGTCGGCCCGACCCGCGTCACCATCGACCTCCGGAGACGGCAGCGGGACCGGTACGACCACCGGCGGCGGCAATCGCGGCGGAAGCACCAACAGCAACGCGGTGGAGGCGCGGGCGCTGACACAGGTGCTGTTCGACCAGCTGTCGGGGCTGGAGCCCGGCACCCCGGAGCACTCCCGGGTCAGGGCCGCCCTGATCGAGGTGAACCTGCCGCTGGTGCGGTACGCGGCCGCGCGCTTCCGCAGCCGCAACGAGCCGATGGAGGACGTCGTCCAGGTCGGCACGATCGGGCTGATCAACGCCATCGACCGCTTCGACCCGGAACGCGGGGTGCAGTTCCCGACCTTCGCGATGCCGACCGTCGTCGGCGAGATCAAACGTTACTTCAGGGACAACGTCCGCACCGTCCACGTCCCGCGCCGGCTGCACGAGCTGTGGGTCCAGGTCAGCGGCGCCATCGAGGACCTGACGGTGGCCCACGGGCGCACCCCCACCACCGCGGAGATCGCCGACCGGCTGAAGCTCTCCGAGGACGAGGTGCTGGCCTGCCTGGAGGCCGGGCGGGCATACCACGCCACGTCCCTGGAGGCGGCCCAGGAGGGCGGGGACGGGGCGCCCGGGCTGCTGGACCGGCTCGGCTACGAGGACCCGGCCCTGACCGGCGTGGAGCACCGGGACCTGGTGCGGCACCTGCTGGTGCAGCTCCCCGAGCGGGAGCGGCGGATCCTGCTGCTGCGCTACTTCGGCAATCTGACGCAATCGCAGATCAGCGCCGAACTCGGGGTTTCGCAGATGCACGTCTCCCGGCTGCTCTCGCGCAGCTTCGCCCGGCTGCGATCCGCAAACCAGCTCGAATCGTAACCCTTACGGACTACCCACCCCCCGGGAAATAAGTCGACATGGCGCTACAGCGCGTTGCCGACATGTGACATTCTGCGGGAACTGCGTTTGTCGCGGTCCGGCCTCCGGTATTCCAGTGGGGGAACGAACCGTCGCCCGCGACACCCGTCCGCGACCTCAAGGGGGTGGCATGTCCGTAGAAGTGGGCAGTCCGAAGGTGCTGAACTCCGACGCGCCGCACGATGCTCCTGACGACAAGGCCATCGACACCGCCGGCACCGCCGTCGCCGACACCGCCGCCGTCGACAGCACGATCGAGGCCATCGACACGAGCGTCGACACCCGCACGCTCTCCCGCTCGCTGTTCCTGCGGCTCGCCGAGCTGCCGGACGACAGCCCGGAGCGGGCGTACGTACGGGACACGCTCATCGAGCTCAACCTGCCGCTCGTGCGTTACGCGGCGGCCCGCTTCCGCAGCCGCAACGAGCCGATGGAGGACATCGTCCAGGTCGGCACGATCGGGCTGATCAAGGCGATCGACCGCTTCGACTGCAACCGCGGGGTGGAGTTCCCCACCTTCGCGATGCCCACGATCGTCGGCGAGGTGAAGCGCTTCTTCCGCGACACCTCGTGGTCGGTGCGGGTGCCGCGCAGGCTGCAGGAGCTGCGGCTGGCGCTGACCAAGACCAGCGACGAGCTCGCCCAGCGGCTGGACCGCTCGCCCACCGTCTCCGAGCTCGCGGCGGCGCTCGGCGTCTCCGAGGAGGACGTGGTCGACGGCCTCGCGGTCGGGAACGCGTACACCGCGAGTTCGCTGGACTCGCCGCCCCCGGAGGACGACGGCGGCGAGGGCTCGCTGGCCGACCGGCTGGGCTACGAGGACACCGCGCTGGAGGGCGTGGAGTACCGCGAGTCGCTCAAGCCGCTGCTCGCCCAGCTGCCCGCGCGGGAGCGGCGGATCATCATGCTCCGCTTCTTCGCCAACATGACGCAGTCGCAGATCGGCGAGGAGGTCGGCATCTCCCAGATGCACGTCTCCCGGCTGCTGACCCGGACCCTGGCGCAGCTGCGCGAGGGCCTGACCGCCGAGCAGTAGGGCGGAGGCCCGGCGACGGAAGGACCGGGCGGTTTATTCCTGACGGTTCGTCAGTACACTGGCGGGATGGTGCACATACCACCGGGCCGCCGGGGCGCGCTGGCCGCTGCCTCGGCGGCCGTCGTCTGTCTGGGTGCCTTCGCCGCGCTGGGCCCGGACTGCGAGGGCAACGGTGCGGGCTACGTGGCCGTCGGCGCCCCGGGCCCGGCAGGCGGCCCCGCGGTGAACGCCCCGCCCTCCGGCGACGTGGACCTCGTGCCGCTGGACGGCCGTACGGGCTCCCCGGCCGGGCCCGGCCGGACGGCGCCCACCGCGCCGGGCGCACCGGCCGGCAGCGGTGGCGCGGGCTCCTCACCTCCGGCGGACGCGACGGACGGGCCGGACGGGCCCGGCGCCACGAGCGCCCCGCCGCGGCAGGGCGGCACCGCGCCGCCCGCGACGGCCTCCGGCGGCCCCACCGGGCGGCCGGCCCCCGGCGGTTCGGCGTCCTCCCCGCCGCCACCGGCGACCGGTGCGCCGGCGCACCTGGTGGTGAGCGCGGTCGAACGCGCGGCGGCCGCCGACCGCTGGTGCGAGAAGGTCACCGTCACCCTCGCCAACACCGGGGACCGTGCCGCGACGACGGGCACCGTCACCTTCGGCACGCACGTCATCGGCCTGCTGGGCGTCGACTGGGCCACGCTGCGCAGCAGCCGTGCCGCGCCGGTGCCGGTCCCCGGCGGCGGCAGCGCGAAGGGCACCTGGGAGGTCTGCGTCGAGGCGTGGCGGGTGCCGCTGGGCATGCACGTCGAGACCCGGGACGTCTCGGTCGCGGACTCCTGAACGCCGGTACGCCCCGGGCACGCGGAGGCGGGGGCCGGCCCGTCCCGGGACCGGCCCCCGCCTCTCCGGGGAGGAGCGGTGGTGCGCTCAGCCGGCCAGGTACGAACGGATCTGGCCGAGGGTGCCGGTGTCGCTGAGGAACCCGATGTGGGTCGTGCACGCCACCAGGTGGTTGTTCGCGCCGCTCAACGGGGTGCTGGTGTACGGGATGATGATCCCGTCGCACGGCGAGTACCAGGTTGCGTAGAGGGTGCTGCCCGGCGTCTCGTCACCGCTGCTGATGGTGCGGACGAAGGACGAGCCCGGCAGCATCTCGACGCAGGACGCGTAGATCACGCAGGCCGAGGCGTAGGTGGTGCCGTGGTTCGCGCCCGCCACCGAGGCGACCCGGCGGACGGACGAGGTGCCGCCGAGCTGCGTGAGGTACCACTGGGTGACCAGGCCGCCCATCGAGTGGTTGACGATGTCGACCTTGGTCGCGCCGGTGCGGGTCAGCACCTGGCGCACGTAGCTCGCCAGCCCCGCGGCGCTGGTCTTGTTCGACTGGGCCCAGTTGTACTCGTACGCGAAGAGCTCGCTGCGGCTGTAGCCGCCGGCCACGAAGACCGACTCCGCGTAGTCCCAGTTGCTCGCGCTGCCGGTGTAGCCGTGCACGAAGACCACCGGGGTGTGGGTCGCGGCGTTCGCGGTGCCCGGCATCACGAAGGTGCCGAGGCCGACGGCGGCCGCCACGGTGAGCAGGATCGCCCATATTCGTCGCATCTGAACTCCTTGTCGTGGGGGTCGACAGGAGTCTCGGAGCGGCACGCGGGCGACGGACCGGTGGAATCACCAGTGTTTTCCTGTCATGCACGGAACATGATGCAGGACCCTTCCCTCCCGGTGGACGCCAGCAGACACTGGCGTCATGGAGGCCGGACGGAGCGACCCCGCCGCGTGGCCGCCGGCGCTGTACGGCCGGGACCGCGAACGCGCCCTCCTGGACGCCCTGTCGGGCCGGGCCCGGCAGGCCGGGGGACGGGCGCTGCTGCTGCTCGGCGGACCGGGCACCGGACGCACCTGCCTGCTCACGGGCGCGGCGCGCACCGCCGCGGCGGCCGGCGCGACCGTGCTGCGCACCGACGGCGTACGGGCCGAGGCGCGGGTCCCGCTCGCGGCACTGCACCGCACCCTGCTGCCGGTCGCCCCGCGCGTGCGGGCCGTGCCGGGACCGTACGGCGTGGCGCTGACGGAACTCCTCGCCGGGCGGGTGCCCGCCGGGGGCGAACTCGCGCTGGGCGCCGCGCTGTCCGGCCTGGTGGCCGGACTCGCCCGCCCGGCACCGCTGCTGTGGTGCGTGGACGACGCGCAGTGGCTGGACCCCGCGACGCTGTGCGCGCTCGGCATGGCGGCACGCCGCCTCACGGGCCTCGCGGCCACCGTGCTGTTCGCCGCCGACGAGGGCTGCCCCACCGCCGGAGCACTGGAGGACCTGGACGTCCTGCGCCTGCGCCCGCTGGCACCGGACGCCGCACGCCGGATGCTCGCCGACCGCTTCCCCGGGTTGCCACCGCGCGGCGCGGACGCGGTCACGGTGCTCGACCTGGCCGCGGGCAACCCGCTGGCCCTGGTCGAACTCGCCGGGGCGGCCGTGGACGGGCGGCTGCCGGAACCGCCCGCGCTGCCCGCGGGAAGCCGGCTGCGGGAGCGGCACCGGCAGCGCTTCCACGCCCTCACGCCGGGCGCCCGCACCGTGGTGGCGCTGCTGCTCTGCGGCGGGCCGCTGGCCGTACCGGTGCTGGAGTCCGCCGCCCGCCGCCGCGGGCTGGGCTCCGGCAGTGTCGAGGAGGCCCGCGCCTGCGGCCTGGTCGACCTGCGCGACGGGACGGCGACCGTACCGGGCCGGCTGCTGCGCGCCTCGCTGGCCGCACTGCTCTCCCCCGCCGACCGGCTGGCCGCGCACGCGACGCTGGCCTCGGTGCCGGACCCCTCGGCCGCCCGGCTCTTCCGGGCGCTCCACCGGCTCGGCCGGTCGGCCGGCCCGTCGCCGGACACGGAACGGGAACTGGAGGCCGCGGCCGGGGCGGCCCGCCGGTCCGCCGGTCACGCCGCGGCCGCCGCCGCGTGGGAGCGGGGCGCCGAGGCCGCCGCCCGTCCGCACACCCGGGTCCGGTGGCTGGTCGCGGCCGCCGCCGACGCGCAGGCCGCCGGGGAGACCCGCCGGGCGCGCGGACTGATGCGCCGGGCCGGCGCACAGGGCGGCCCGGCGCCGGGCGGGGCGCTGGGCGCCCTGGTCCAGGGCGAGATCGAACTGCGCGACGGGGTGCCCGCCGTGGCCTGCCGCGACCTGACCGCCGCGGCCGGCCGGTTCCCCGCCGACCGGCGCGCACCGGCCGTACGGGCCTTGATGCTCGCCGGCGAAGCGGGGTGCGTGGCCGGCGACTTCGCCGCCTTCTTCGCCCTCGCCGAGCGTGCCGACGCGCTGCGCCGCAGCGACGACCCGCCGGAACAGCGCCTGGTCTTCGACCACTTCGCGGGTCTCGCGGCGACCTTCCGGGGCCGGCACGACCGCGCGCAATGGGCGCTGCGCCGGGTGGTCCGGCTCGCCGAGACGCTTCAGGACCCGGAGTCCGTGATCTGGGCCGCCCAGGCCGCGTACACCCTGGGGGACGCACCGAGGGCGCACGCCCTGGCGACCGCGGCCGTGCACCGGGCCCGGCGGCAGGGCGCGGGCGCGCTGGTGCCCGCGGCCCTGGTCTACGAGGCGCTGTGCGCGCTGGCGCTCGACCGGTACGCCGCGGCCGGGGCGGCCGCCGAGGAGGGACTGCGGCTCGCGGAGGCGACCGGCCAGCGCAACCTGGCCGTCGACCACCTCGCGGTCCTGGCGCTGCTGGCGGCCCTGCAGGGCGACAGCGTGACCGCCGGGCTGCGGATGGCGGCCGCCGAAGGAGCCGTCGCGTCACGGGGGCTGGGCCGCCCCGGGGCGTTCAACTGCTGGGTCTCGGCCTGCGCCGACCTCGCCGCGGACCGGCCCGCCGACGCGCTGTCCCGCTTCGCCCGCATGCGCGGCGGCGCGGGCCAGGTGAACCTGGCGGTCCGGGGGATGGCCGCCCCCCACTTCATCGAGGCGGCGGTGCGCTGCGGGCAGCGGGCGAAGGCCGCGGGGGCGCTGCGCGCGTACGAGCACTGGGCGGCGGCGAGCCACAGCAGCGTACGGCTGGCCCTGGCGCACCGATGCCACGGGCTGCTGGCGGAGGACGACGCGAGCGCCGTGGACCACTTCCGGGAGGCGCTGCGGCTCCACCAGGACGACGACACCGTCCTGGAGCTGGCCAAGACGGAGCTGTTCTACGCCTCCCGGCTGCGGCGCACCCGCCGGCCCGGCGAGGCCCGGGGCCTGCTGCGGGACGCGGTGGCGGTGTTCCGGCAGTTCGACGCCCGCCCTTGGGCGGAACGGGCCGCGGCCGAACTGCGTGCCGCCGGGGACCGGGTGGGCCCGGTGGACCGGCAGCCCGGGGGCCGCCGGGAGCTGACGGCGCAGCAGACGAGGATCTCCGAGCTGGTGGCGCAGGGCGCGACCAACCGCGAGATCGCCGATCTGCTGCTGCTCAGCACGCGCACGGTCGAGTACCACCTGCGGAACGTCTTCAGCCGGCTCGGGGTGCGCTCGCGGGTCGAGCTGGCGTCGCTGTTCCGCTGAGCGGGGGCGGGGCCGCCGGACGCGGGCGCGGACGCGGGCGCACGACGGCCGCCGGACGGCCGGCGACCGCCGGCGTCCGGTGTCAGGGGACGTGGTGGGGTGGCGCGCCCGTCAGGCGACCGCGAACCAGACCACGGCGGCGATCACGACGACGGCCGCGACGATGCCGACGATCAGCCCGGTCTTGTTGCCGCCCGCGGCCTGGGCCTGGGCGGGCTCCTCGTCGACGAAGGCGCGGAACATCTGGGTGTTGCCGGCCGGGTCGTAGTTGTTGTCAGGGGTAGTCATGGGGCAGGACCCTAGCGAAGTCACGCCGCGCCGGTCACCCCCGCCCCGTTGTTGGGAAGGGGAACACCCCGGGAATACCGCTCGTCCCCGCCGTGTCCAAGACCGCATGGCACTCATCGGCAACTCTGATCTCGACGTCTTCCCCCTCTGCCTCGGTGGCAACGTCTTCGGCTGGACCTCGGACGAGGCGACCTCCTTCGAGGTGCTGGACGCCTACGCGGAGGCGGGCGGCAACTTCGTCGACACCGCGGACGTGTACTCGGCCTGGGTCCCGGGCCACACCGGAGGGGAGTCCGAGACCGTGATCGGCTCCTGGCTCGCCAAGCGCGGCCGCCGCGACGACGTCGTCGTCGCGACCAAGGTCGGCTCCCACCCCGACTTCAAGGGGCTGAAGGCCGCGACCGTCAAGGCCGCGGCGGAGGAGTCGCTGCGCCGCCTGGGCACCGACCGGATCGACCTCTACTACACGCACTACGACGACCCCGCGACCCCGGTCGAGGAGATCGTCGGCGCCCTGGACGAGCTGGTCCGCGAGGGCAAGGTCCGCCACGTCGCGGCCTCCAACATCAGCCCCGAGCGGCTGGCGGCCTCGCTGGAGTTCGCCGAGCGCGAGGGCCTGACGAAGTACGTGGCGCTGCAGCAGCACTACAACCTGGTCGAGCGGGAGAGTTACGAGGGGCCGCTGCGCGAGGTCGTCGAGGCGCACGGCCTCGCCTCCGTGCCGTACTTCGGTCTGGCGCGGGGCTTCCTCACCGGCAAGTACCGGCCCGGCGTCACGGTGGACAGCCCCCGGGCGCAAGGCGCGGGCGCCTACCTGGAGTCGGAGCGCGGTCCGCGGGTGCTGGCCGCGCTGGACGAGGTCGCGGCGGCGCACGGCGTGGAGCCGGCGAGCGTCGCGCTGGCCTGGCTGCGGACCCGGCCGACCGTCGTGGCGCCGATCGCCAGCGCCCGTACGCCCGCGCAGCTGACCGCGCTGCTGGCTTCGGCGCCCCTGGAGGTGACCGCGGCGGAGCTGGAGCGGCTCACGGAGGCATCTGCCTGACCTGCGCCTTTTACCCGAAGACCCGTCTCCTTTGACCGGAGGCGGGTCGTTCCTTTTGGAGGTTTTTACCCGAAAGAATTTGCCTGCAGCAACCAACGTTCCTAAGGTTGCTTGAGGCAACCAACAAGAGTGGGGAAGCGAGGCGCCATGGCGACGCAGGAGCAGTTCGCGGAACTCGCGAGCCAGCTGCGTGCGATCCCGGTGGTCGCCCGCGAACTCAGCCGGGCCTGTCCACCGCAGTGCCCGCCGTCATCGCTCGGCGTGCTCTCGGTGATCAGCCGCCACGGCGAGATGCGGATGAGCCGGCTGGCCGAGCTGCTGGAGGTCGACATGTCCGTCACCAGCAGACACGTGGCCCACCTCGCCGAGCGCGGCTGGATCGACCGGCTGCCCGACCCCCACGACAAGCGGTCACGGTTGCTGCGCCTGACCCCCGGCGGCACGGACATGCTGCGCGCCGCCCAGGACGGGGTCGCCGAGGCGCTGGCCCACCACCTGAGGGACTGGCCGGACGAGGACGTCACCGAGTTCTCCCGGCTGCTGGACCGGCTGCGCAGGGACTTCGCCGCCGACTGCCGCCCCCGTACGCATTCCACGACGTGAAGAGGATGACGATGGCAACAACCGCACCACCGACCGGTGTGCGGGGGACCGATGCCCACGCAGGACACGCGGCCCCCATGTCGCACCGGCAGATCATGGAGGCCCTCACCGGGCTGATCCTCGGCTTGTTCGTGGCGATCCTGTCGTCCACGATCGTCTCCAACGCCCTGCCGAAGATCATCTCCGATCTGGACGGCGGGCAGAGCGCCTACACCTGGGTCGTCACCGCCGCCCTGCTCTCCACCACCGCCACCACCCCGCTGTGGGGCAAGCTCTCGGACCTGTTCAGCAAGAAGCTGCTGGTCCAGCTGGCGCTGGTGATCTACGTGGTGGGCTCGCTGGTCGCGGGCCTGTCGCAGAACGCCGGGATGCTGATCGCCTGCCGTGTCGTCCAGGGCATCGGCGCCGGCGGTCTGACCGCGCTGACCCAGGTCATCATGGCCGCGATGATCTCCCCGCGCGAGCGCGGCCGGTACAGCGGCTACCTGGGCGCGGCCTTCGCCCTCGGTACGGTCGGCGGCCCGCTGCTGGGCGGCGTGATCGTCGACACCGACTGGCTCGGCTGGCGCTGGTGCTTCTACGTCGGCGTGCCCTTCGCGATCGTCGCGCTGATCGTGCTGCAGAAGACCCTGCACCTGCCGGTCACCAAGCGCCGGGTCAAGGTCGACTGGGCGGGCGCCTCCTTCGTCACCGCCGCCGTCAGCCTGCTGCTGGTCTGGGTGACCTTCGCCGGCGACAAGTACGAGTGGATCTCCTGGCAGACCTACGCCATGGTCGCGGGCGCGGTCCTGCTCGTCCTGATCTTCGTCCTGGTCGAGTCCCGCGCGAGCGAGCCGATCATGCCGCTGCGGCTGTTCCGCAACAAGACGATCAGCCTGACCTCGGTCGCCTCGCTCTTCGTGGGCACCGCGATGTTCGGCGCCACGGTCTTCCTCAGCCAGTACTTCCAGCTGGCGCGCGGCGAGTCGCCGACGATGTCGGGCGTCATGACCATCCCGCTGATCGCCGGTCTGTTCGTCTCCTCCACCGCCTCCGGGCTCATCATCACCCGCACCGGGCGCTGGAAGGCGTTCCTGGTCTCCGGCGGCGTGCTGCTCACCGGCGGCCTCGCCCTGCTGGGCTCCCTGCGGTCCGACACCACGTACTGGCACCTGGCGCTCTTCATGGCGCTGCTGGGCCTCGGCGTCGGCATGATGATGCAGAACCTGGTGCTGGCCGTGCAGAACCAGGTGGGGGCCGCCGACCTCGGTGCCGCCAGCTCCGTCGTCACCTTCTTCCGCACGCTCGGTGGCGCGATCGGCGTCTCCGCGCTGGGCGCGGTGCTCGGCAACCGTGTGACGCACTACGTCAAGGACGGCCTGGCCGCCCTGGGCGTGAAGTCCACCGGTGAGTCCGACGGCGCGATCCCGGACCTGGCCACGCTGCCCGCTCCGATCCGCCACGTCGTGGAGAGCGCGTACGGCCACGGTGCCGGCGACGTCTTCCTGGTGGCGGCCCCGGTGGCGTTCCTCGCGCTGCTGCTGGTGCTGTTCATCAAGGAAGTGCCGCTGAAGACCGCCAGCGGTCTGCAGCAGGCGGCCGGTGTCGCCGGCCACGCCGAGCAGACCCCGGTCATACCCGCCCAGGCCCCCGCGGCCGACACCGTCGCCGGGACCGCGGCCGAGGCCGCCGAGGCGGTCGGCGTGGCCGCGCCGACGGCACCGCTGCCCGCCGAGGGCACCACGGTCCACGGCCAGGTGCGCAACGCCGACGGCGCGGGCGTCGAGCGGGCCACCCTCACCCTGATATCGCTCACCGGCCGGCAACTCGGCCGCGCCTCCACCCGCGCGGACGGCGGCTACACGCTGACCGCGCCCGGCGCCGGCTCGTACGTGCTCATCGCCGCCGCCGACGGCCACCAGCCGCAGGCGTCCACCGTGGTGGTCGGCGAGGAGCCCGTCCCCTACGACGTGGTCCTGGCCGGCACCAGCGGGCTCACCGGCACGGTGGTCGCCGAGGCGACCGGGATACCCGTCGCGGGCGCCATGGTCGTGGTGACCGACGTCCGCGGCGAGGTCCTGGCCACCGGCGGCACCGGCCAGGACGGCGCCTTCGGCTTCCAGGACCTGCCCGCGGGCGACTTCACCCTGGCCGTCAACGCCACCGGCTACCGGCCGGCCGCGCTGCCGGTCGAGGTCGCCGGCAACGGCCCCACCCACGTCGAGGTCCCGCTCCGCGCCGGAGCCCGCCTGCGGGGCACCATCCTCGGCGGCACCGCCCGCACACCGCTGCCGGAGGCCCGCGTCACCCTGATCGACGCGGCCGGGAACGTGGTGGCGACCGCCACCACCGGCACCGACGGGGCGTACGCCTTCGGCGACCTGGACGCCGGCGAGTACGCGCTGGTCGCCGGCGGCTACCCGCCGGTGGCCACCCAGGTCACCGTCGGCAAGGACGCCACGGCCGGCCACGAGGACGGCTTCGACGTCGAACTGAACCACCCCGAGGGGTGAGCCATCGGCCGGTCCGTGCGCCTGCGGAGACGCACGGACCGGTGAACGGGGGACAGCGGGTCCGGTCGGACGGCCGGGCAGGGGACGGCCCGGGCCGTCCCGACCGGACCCGGCCGGGGGAACGCACCGAAGGGCGAGCGAGGTACATGGACACGACGGCAGGAGCCGGGCTGCGCGGGCGGATCCGGACGAAGGACGGTTGGGCGGTGCCGCACGCCGTGGTGACCGTCACCGACATGACCGGGCAGCAGATCGCGCGGGAGGCGGCGGACGCCGAGGGCGCCGTGCGCACCGCCGCGCTGGCCCCCGGGGCGTACACCGTCATCGTGACGGCCGTGGGCTACCGCCCGGCCGCCGCGACGGCGCTGGTGACCGCCTCCGGCTCGGCGGACCTGGGGACCCTGCTGCTGGGCCGCGCCGGCGGCCTCGAACTGCCGCCACCCGGACCGTGGACGATCGACCCGGCGCACTCCGAGGCCGGCGCGGTCGCCCAGCACCTGGGCCTGTCCACCGTGCACGGCCGCTTCAGGACCTTCGCGGGCCGGATCGACGTCGCGGAGCAGCCGCTCGCGTCGTCCGTCGAGGCCGTGATCGACGCCGCGTCGATCGACACCGGCAACGGCACCCGCGACGAGCACCTGCGCTCCGCGGACTTCCTCGACGTGCGGGAGCACCCCACCGTCAGCTACCGCAGCACCTCGCTGGAGCCGGCCGCCGGCGACCGGTGGACCGTCCACGGGGAGCTGACCATGCGCGGGATCACCCGCCCCGTCGACCTCGACCTGGCCTACCTGGGCACCGGGCCGGACGCCTGGGGCGGCGTGCGCGCCGCCTTCCGCGCGACGGCCGAACTGCGCCGCGAGGACTTCGCGATGAACTGGAACCAGGTCGTACGGGCCGGGATCGCCACCATGGGGACGACGCTGAGGGTCACCCTCGACATCCAGGCGGTCCAGGGGACGGCCCTCCCCGCCGTCCAGCCGCGGGAAGCATAGGCTGCCGTCCATGGCTGCCTACATCGCGACCAATACCAGCGTGCAACTCGACCAGTTGCTGGAATTCGTACGACCGCGCCACCGCGCCCTGCTGCTGACCACCCGCGCCGACGGCCGCCCCCAGGGCTCCCCCGTCGCCTGCGGGGTCGACGACGCGGGGCGCCTGGTCGTCTCGACCTACCCCGAGCGGGCCAAGGCCCGCAACGCCCGCCGTGACGCGCGGGCCTCGGTGATCGTCCTGTCGGACGAGTGGGACGGCCCCTGGGTCCAGGTCGACGGCACCGCCGAGGTCATCGACTCCCCCGACTCGGTCGAGCCGCTGGTGGAGTACTACCGCAACATCGCGGGCGAGCACCCGGACTGGGACGAGTACCGCGCCGCCATGGTCAAGCAGGGCAAGTCCCTGGTGCGCGTGACCCCGGAACGCTGGGGCCCGATCGCCACGGGCGGCTTCCCGGCGCGGCTGGCCCCGAAGGACTAGGACCTGTCGTCAAAGGAGCTCCCCCGGCTACCGCCGGGAGGCGCCCCCACCGCCCGAAGGGGCGGCGGCCCCGTGGCCGCCGCCCCCTTCCGCGTCCCACGACCTGGGTTCAGCTCGGGTCGGTCAGGTCGTAGACGGTCGTTCCGCCCAGGGTGGTGGAGCCGAAGTTCTCCTCCACCCACGAGCCGATCTGCGAGGAGGTGCCGCTGCCGCCCCCGCCCGTGCCGCCGGCGGCGATGAAGTAGTGGATCTTCCCGGCGGCCACGTACTCCTTGAACCGCTCCAGCGTCGGGGACGGATCGCTGCCGTTGAAGCCGCCGATCGCCATCACCGGCTTGCCGGTAGCCAGCTGGTAACTGGCGGCGTTCTGGGAGCCGATGGCGGCGGCCACCCAGGTGTACGCGTCGGCGTCCTCCAGCAGCGCCTCCTTGGTGGCGTCGGCCACCTGTGAGCCGCCCAGCAGTCCGCCGAGGCCCCCCGCCGCTCCGCCGCGGCGGTTCTCGCCGCCCGTACCGCCACCGGGGAAGCCCTGGCCGCCCTGGCCCTGGCCTTGACCCTGTTGGCCCTGCTGGCCCTGGCCCTGCTGCCCGTTGCCGCCGGGCATGCCCCCGGGGAAGCCGCCCGTACCGCCGGGACCGCCGCCCGGGAAGCCCTGCCCGCCCTGGCCCTGCCGTCCGTTGCCGCCCGGCGTACCGCCCGGGAAGCCGCCGGCCATGCCGCCGCCCTGCACCGCCGGGCCCGCCGTCACGATGGAGCCGGTGTGCGCCGTCCCGACGGTCTGCACGGTGTACGCCAGCGGCCCGCCGAGGGCCGCGACCAGGCCGGCCGCGGCCGCGAGCGGCGCGAGCCGCCGGAGCAGCCGGGCCCCGAGCAGCAGCCCGCCCGCCGCGATCCCGGTGACCAGCACGGCGTACCGCACCCAGGGGTACCAGTCGGCGGAGCGCCCCAGCAGGACGTACGACCAGACCGCCGTGAGCACGACCGTGCCCGCGAGGACCGCCGCGGGCGCCGGGTGCGTGCGCCGCTCCCACAGCATCACCGCGCCCATGCCGGTCAGCGCCGCGATGTAGGGCGCCAGGGCGATGTTGTAGTACTGGTGGAAGATCCCGGACATGAAGCTGAAGGTCAGGAAGGTGACGATCAGCGCACCGCCCCAGGCCAGGAAGGCCGAACGGCCGGTGTCCGCGCGCGGGGCGCGCCGGGTCAGCCAGAGTCCGGCGACCAGCAGCACGAGGGCCGCGGGCAGCAGCCAGGCGATCTGACCGCCCATGTCCGAGCCGAACAGCCGGCCCCAGCCGGTCTCGCCCCACTGTCCGCCGCCGTTCGGCCCGCCGCCCCCGACCGAACCGGTCTCGTCGCCGGTGATCCGGCCGAGGCCGTTGTAGCCGAAGGTCAGCGACAGGAAGCTGTTGTCCTGCGAACCGCCGATGTAGGGGCGGGAGGACGCGGGCCACAGCTCGACGACCGCGACCCACCAGCCGCCGGACACGACGGTCGCCAGACCGGCGAGACCGAGCTGCGCGAAGCGCCGCTTCACCGTCGCCGGGGCGCAGACGGCGTACACCAGCGCCAGCGGCGGCAGGATCAGCCAGGCCTGCAGCGTCTTGGTGAGGAAGCCGAGGCCGAACGCGACGCCGGCGAGCACCAGCCACTTCGTACGGGCGTCCTCCAGCGCGCGCAGGACGCAGTGCACCGCCGTCACCATCAGCAGGCACAGCAGCGCGTCGGGGTTGTTGAAGCGGAACATCAGCGCCGCGACCGGGGTGAGCGCCAGGGCCAGTCCGGCGATCAGGCCGGCGGCCGGCCCGGAGCGGCGGCGCACGGCGGCATGGAGGACGCCGACCGCGGCGACCCCCATCAGCGCCTCGGGCACCAGGATCGCCCAGGAACTGAGGCCGAACAGCCGCACGGACAGCGCCATCGGCCACAACGCGGCCGGGGGCTTGTCGACCGTGATCGAGTTCGCCGCGTCGGACGAGCCGAAGAAGAACGCCTTCCAGCTCTCGCCGCCCGCCTGCGCGGCCGCCGAGTAGAAGCTGTTGGCGTAGCCCGAACTGCTCAGGTCCCACAGGTAGAGCACGGTCGTGAAGGCGAGCAGCGCCAGCAGGGCGGGCCGCGCCCAGCGCGGGTCCTGCGGCCGTCCGCGCCACAGGCGGGCGGCGGTCCCGCGGGGGCGGCCGGTGCCGCCGCCCTGCGGCACGTGGTGCGCCGGGGGCGCCACCGGCGCCGGGGCACCCGCCGGGACGGGGCTGCGCCCGTCGGCGCCGGGCGGCGGGGCGTCCACCGGGACCGGCGTACGGCTCACGACCGCGGGTGCGTGGGCCGGGGGCGGGGGGAGGGGGCGCTGGGCCGGCACGGCCCGGTCCCGGGCCTCGTCGCTGCGCGACGTGGTCATCGGTCGCTCCTCTGGTCGTGCGCGTCGGGACGCGCGGTCGGCAGGGGGACGGTGGCGTCCCGGGTGGGATCCGCGACCGCCACGGGCCGCGTGCCGCCCGTGCGGTCGGGGAAGACCCAGGCGCGGAAGAGCAGGAAACGCAGCACGGTGGCGGCGAGGTTGGCCGCGACGAGCACGGCGAGTTCGGTGCCGTGCGCGGGCGTGGTGTCGGCGACGTGCAGCGCGGCCAGCGATCCGCTGGTGAGCGCCAGGCCGATGCCGAAGACGACCAGCCCCTGCGCCTGGTGCCGCACGGCCTTGTCGCGGCCGCGTACGCCGAAGGTCAGCCGCCGGTTGGCGGCCGTGTTGCCCACCGCCGAGAGCAGCAGGGCGAGGGCGTTGGCGGCCTGGGCGCCGCACAGGGTGCGGAAGAGCGTGTACAGCAGCAGGTAGGCGACCGTGCTCAGCCCGCCGACGACGCAGAAGCCGACCAACTCCCGGGCGAGCCCCGCCGGCACGTCGGCGAGACCGCGGTCGCGCGGGTCGTCGCCGAAGGGCCGGCGCAGCCGGTCGAGCGGGAGTGCGCCCGTGGCGAGTGCCCTGCCGACCCGCCACACGCCCTTGAGGTCGTCGGTGGCGGTCCTGACGACGTCCACGCTCGAGTCGGGGTCGTCGACCCAGTCGACCGGCACCTCGTGGATGCGCAGCCCGGCCCGTTCGGCCAGCACGAGCATCTCGGTGTCGAAGAACCAGCCGGTGTCCTCCACCAGGGGCAGCAGCCGCTCCGCGACGTCCTTGCGGATGGCCTTGAAGCCGCACTGCGCGTCGGAGAAGCGGGCGGCCAGCGAGGTCCGCAGGAGGACGTTGTAGGAGCGGGAGATGAACTCCCGCTTGGCGCCCCGCACGACACGCGAGCTGCGGGCCAGCCGGGAGCCGATCGCCAGGTCGGAGTGGCCGGAGATCAGCGGGGCGACCAGCGGCAGCAGCGCGTTGAGGTCGGTGGAGAGGTCGGCGTCCATGTACGCCAGCACCGGCGCCCCGGAGGCCGACCACACCGCGCGCAGGGCGTGGCCGCGGCCCTTGCGCTCCAGCCGGAAGGCGGTGACCTCGGGGAGCTCGGCCTCCAGGGCCGTGGCGATCAGCGGCGTGCGGTCGGTGCTGGCGTTGTCGGCGACGGTGATCCGGAACGGGTAGGGGAAGGTGCGCCGCAGGTGCGTGCGGAGCCGGCGAACGCAGCCTTCGAGGTCCTTCTCCTCGTTGTACACGGGGATCACGACGTCGAGCACCGGTTCGGTCTGCGCGACGGCCAGGTGCTCACGGGCGGGGAGGGCCTCCGGGCCCCGGGCCGGACGGCCGGTCGGTGGGAGCTGTTGGGTTCGCATGGCGACGACCTTCGTCCGGCGCGCTGTCATGACGTTGTGGCGGCGCTGAGCGGCAGCTGTGAGTGCGCGGCGGGCAGGTGGACGCGGAAGACGGTGCGGCCGGGCACGCTGTCGATGGACACCGTGCCGCGGTGCGCGGCCACCACGGCCTGGACGATGGCGAGTCCCAGGCCCGTGCTGCCGGCCGCCCGGGAGCGGGAGGCGTCACCGCGCGCGAAGCGCTCGAAGACGTGCGGCAGCAGGGCGGACGGGATACCGGGACCGTCGTCCTCGACCTCGACCAGCACCTCCCGGCCGCGCGGCACGACGCGCGCGACGACGGTGCTGCCGGGCGGGGTGTGGGTGCGGGCGTTGGCGAGCAGGTTGGTCAGCACCTGGTGCAGGCGCTCCGGGTCGCCGTGCACGACGGCGGGTTCGTCCGGGAGGCTCAGCAGCCAGCGGTGGTCGCTCCCGGCCGCGCGGGCGTCGCTGACGGCGTCGACGACCAGCGGGGACATGTCCGTCCCGGTCAGGCCGAGCGGACGCCCGGCGTCCAGCCGCGCGAGCAGCAGCAGGTCCTCCACCAGGGTGGTCATCCGGCTCGCCTCCGACTCGATCCGGCCGAGCGCGTGCCGGGTGTCCGGGCCGATCGCCTCCCGGCCGCGCCGGGTCAGCTCGGCGTACCCCCGGATGGAGGCCAGCGGGGTGCGCAGTTCGTGGCTGGCGTCGGCGACGAACCGCCGGACCCGGGTCTCGCTCTCCTGGCGGGCGTGCAGGGCGTTGCCGACGTGATCGAGCATGCGGTTGAGCGCGGCGCCGACCTGGCCGACCTCGGTGCGCGGATCGGTGTCGGCGTCCGGCACGCGGTCGTGGAGGGCGACCTCGCCACGGTGGAGGGTGAGTTCGGAGACCCGGGTGGCGGTGGCGGCGACCCGGCGCAGCGGGTGGAGGCTGAGCCGGATCATGACGAAGCCGGCCATCCCGGCGGCGGCCAGCCCCGCGGCGGTGACGCAGGCCTCGACGACCACGAGGGTGCCGATGGTGTCGCGGACGGTCGTCGTCGGCAGTCCCACGAGCAGCCACCCACCGGTGCCGTCGGCGGCCGACTGCACGCGGAAGCCCCCCAGTCCCGGGACGTCGAGCGTGTGCGGCAGGCCGTCCAGGGGGACGGCCGCGAACGCCTCGCGCTGCGGGGCGGTGAGCGGCCGGGCCTTCAGCCGGGACTGGGTACCGCTGGGCTGCGCGCTGACGCCGGCGGCGGTCACCGCGCCGGTCGCGTCGAGCCGGGCGCCCACGGTCCCGGGGGCGATGCCGGGCCCGGTGATGAAGCGCAGGGACTCGGTTGCGGATCCGTCGGCCCCCGTCCCGGTGGTCCTGGGGACCACCGGCGGCCCGCCCGGCTGCTCGCCGCCGTAACCCGGGTCCAGCCGGGCCCGGCCTGCGACCGCCCCGACCTGCTTGTCCAGTTGCGTGAAGAGGAAGGACTGCAGGGCGAGCGTCGTGACCGTACCGATGACCGCGCACACGACCGCGATGAGCGCGACCGAGGAGACCACCAGCCGGGTCCGCAGGGAGGGGCGCCGGCGGGCCCGGCTCACGCCGTTTCGCCCGGCTTGATCAGGTAGCCGGCGCCGCGCCGGGTGTGGATCATCGGGGGGCGACCCACGTCGATCTTCTTGCGCAGGTAGGAGATGTAGAGCTCGACGACGTTGGCCTGGCCCCCGAAGTCGTAGGACCAGACGCGGTCGAGGATCTGCGCCTTGCTCAGCACCCGGCGCGGATTGCGCATCAGGTACCGCAGCAGCTCGAACTCGGTGGCCGTGAGGTGGATGCCCTGGCCGCCGCGGCTGACCTCGTGGCTGTCCTCGTCGAGCACGAGGTCGCCCACGACCAGCAGCGACTCCTGGCGGGCGGCGGCGGCCCCGGCCCGGCGGAGCAGCCCGCGCAGCCGGGCCACGACCTCCTCCAGGCTGAACGGCTTGGTGACGTAGTCGTCACCGCCCGCGGTGAGGCCAGCGATGCGGTCCTCGACGGCGTCCTTGGCGGTGAGGAACAGCACCGGCACGTCGGGCAGTTCGCGGCGCAGCCGGGCCAGGACCTCCAGGCCGTCCATGTCGGGCAGCATGACGTCGAGGACCACGGCGTCCGGTCGCAGCTCACGCGCGGCGCGCAGCGCGTCGGAGCCGGTGCCTTCGGTGTGGACGTCCCAGCCCTCGTAGCGCAGGGCCATGGAGAGCAGGTCGGCGAGGGCGTTCTCGTCGTCGACGACGAGCACCCGGACAGGTGCGCCGTCGGGACGCGTGAGGTCGGCGGCGGGGGAAGGAGACGCGGTCATGCCCGCATCCTGTGAGCCGCCGCTGAGAACCCACTTTCCGCTGCCTGTGATTTCCCTGAGAATCCCCTGTCGCGGAGGCTGCCGCGGGACCTCCCGCGGGACCTTTCGCGGGACCTGCCGGCGGTCCCGGCGGACACCCTGACGCGCCGCCGGGCCGGGAATGCGCGGGCCGCGGACCCCGTTTTGGTACGAAGGACGTCGAACTTCAAACGGACTTCACGGCGGGAGAAGACCCATGAGCGACAGCCAGACGCCGGCGATCGGGCGCTACGGCCTGTGGAACGCCGGGCTGCGCGACCCCGACCCGGCCCGCGCGGCCGAACTCGCCGAGACCGCGGCCGAACTGGAGGAACTGGGCTACGGGGCCCTGTGGCTCGGTGGCAGCAGCGGCGTCGAGCACGCGGTACCGCTGATCGAGGCCACCTCCTCCATCACCGTCGCGACCGGCATCCTCAGCATCTGGCAGTACGGGGCCGAGGACACCGCCGCCCGCCAGGCGGGCCTCGAGGCCGCCCACCCCGGGCGCTTCCTGCTCGGGCTGGGCGTCAGCCACGCCCGCCTCGCCGAGCAGTACAAGCACCCGTACGCCGCGATGAACCGCTACCTCGACGAACTGGACGCCGCCGGCGCGCCGGCCGGGAAGCGGGTGCTCGCCGCGCTCGGCCCGCGGATGCTGGAGCTCGCGCGCGACCGCTCGGCGGGCGCCCACCCCTACCTGGTCACCGTCGAGCACACCGCTCAGGCGCGCGCCACGCTGGGCGAGGGACCGCTGCTGGCACCGGAGTTCACGGTCGTCCTGGAGACCGACCCGGCGCGGGCCCGCGAGACCGCCCGGGAGATGCTGGCGTTCTACCTGACGCTCCCCAACTACACCGGCAACTGGCTGCGCCTGGGCTTCACCGAGGACGACCTCGCCGACGGGGGCAGCGACCGCCTGGTCGACGCGCTCTTCGGCTGGGGCGACGAGGAGCGGGTCCGGCAGCGGATCGACGCCTTCCTCGACGCGGGCGCCGACCACGTCGCCGTCCAGGTGCTGGCCTCGGGCGAGGACCGGTCCGGACTGCCGCGCGAGCAGTGGCGCCGGCTGGCCGCGGCGCTGAAGCCCACCGGTCACTGAAGGTCCGCCCGCAGGCAATCGGGGACAGCCCACCGACAGGAACGGAACCCTCCGCTCAAAGGCGTTCAGCGCCCGGCCGCTCCACGGGGCCGGGCGTATGTTCGGCCCCATGGACAGCGGCACCGTGCCCCGTACTGTCTCGGTCGACCGCATGGCGTCCGGCGACCACGCCTGCCTCGGCTTCCAGGACGAGGACGACCGCTGGGAGATCCGCGCCGCCTTCACCGCGATCGGCCTGGCCCGCGGCGAACGCGTCCTGCTCTTCACCGATCCCGGTACGCCCCCGGCCGAGGCCGTCACCCGCCTCAGCGCCCACGGGGTCCGCGCCGCCGACGCGGTCCGTCACAGCGCCCTCGTCATCACCCCCGAGGTCCCCGGCTACGACGGCGCCGCCGCCTGGACCGCGCTCACGAACACCGCCCACTGCCACGGCTTCTCCGGCCTCCGCGTGGCCGGTGACATGTCCTGGGCCCTCGGCCCCCGCCTGGACCGCGACCGCCTGCTCGGCCACGAGACCGCCATGACCCCGATCCTCGCGGGCCTCGGCCTCACCACCATCTGCGAGTACGACCAGCGGCGCTTCGCCGCCTCGCTCCTCGACCGGGTCCGGGCGGCCCACCCGGTCTGCGTACGCCCCCGCCACGGATCACTGCGCGCGGAGCGCTCCGGCGACACCCTCGCCCTCCGCGGCGACGCGGACCTCGCCACCCGCAACGACTTCGAACTGGCCGTCCGTCACGCCTTCGCGGCGCCCTCCGGCCCGCCGTACCGGGTCGACCTCACCCGGCTCGCCTTCCTCGACGCCCGCTGCGCATCCGTCCTGATCCGCCACGTGGCGTCCCTCGGCCCCGCCGACCGCGTCACCATCCACTGCCCACGACTGCACGCGCGCACCCTGCGGCTCTGCGGCGCGACCGAGGTCCCCCAGCTCCTCCTCGAGGAGACCTGAACCCCCGGCCCGGCGTCAGGCCTGCTGGGCCGCCCAGAACTCGTCCCACGAGATCTTGCCGTCGCCGTTGGCGTCGACGGCCCTGATGACGCTCTGCGCCACGGTCTCGGTCACGTTGAAGTCCCCGAGCTGCGCCATCACGCTCTTGTACTCGCCCGCCGTGATGAGCCCGTCCCCATCGACATCGAATCGCGTGAACGCCTTCTTGGCCGCCTCGATGTCCGCCATCGTGACCACCCCTCCTTGTGTGTACTCGGTCCTGACTGCGCACACCCTAGCCGCCGCAACGACCCCCCAACGCGAGAGGCCCCCGGGTGATCCCGGGGGCCTCTCGCCTGCTGTGCACTCGGCAGGATTCGAACCTGCAACCTTCTGATCCGTAGTCAGATGCTCTATCCGTTGAGCTACGAGTGCTTGTGCTTCCCGGCGTTTTCTTGCCGGTCGGCGTTGCGGGAACAACATTACATGACCCGCGCCGTGAGGTGAAATCCATTAGCCGCACCCGCTCTGACCAGCCGAAACGCCGAATCCGGGGTCCAGCAGGGGTGCCGGGAACGGCAGAAGCCCCGGCCGGGTGGCCGGGGCTTCTGTGAGGCGGAGGCGGAGGGATTTGAACCCTCGATGGACGGTAAAGCCCAAACCGCATTAGCAGTGCGGCGCCATAGACCGGACTAGGCGACGCCTCCTCACGTACCCGCGTGAGCGGGTGTGTGCAGATGATGGCACAGCCCACCGGGCTGGGACCAATCGCTGACCAGATTACTCGGCCGTGCGCGGCCAGGGCAAAGGCGTTGCGGCGGACGCCGGGGCGGCGCGCCCACGATCGGGTGGATTGACGGGCGCGGACGGTGCCGGGGAGGTAGGGACGGAGCATGCGATTGGCTCGTGTACCCATGACCGCCGCGCTCGCGCTCGGCCTGCCGCTGACGGTGGCCGCACCGGCCCTGGCCTGCCCTCCGGGGGCGGGGGAGTCGCCCGACGTGCTGCGGGTGACCGTGGACGACGGGGGCGGGCACCTGTCCGAGTACGACCTGCGCTGCGACCCCGCGGGCGGGACGCACCCGGACGCGACGGAGGCGTGCGCGCTCCTGGAGCGGCTGGGCGGGCCGGTGGGACCCGAGCCCGAGGGCACGATGTGCACGATGATCTACGGCGGCCCGCAGCGGGCGACGGTGCGGGGCAGCTGGCGCGGCCGGCCCGTGGACGCCCGCTACGACCGCAGCAACGGCTGCGAGACGGCCCGCTGGCGGCGGATGGCCCCGGTGCTGCCCGCACCCGCCGTCCACGACGGGTCCGGCGGCCCGGGGGCGTGACCTGCGGAGGTGACCGACACCACATCCGCACGGCTCGGCCACGAACACTACTCACGCGTACGGGACATGGGCATCCGGAGCCTCGCCGCCAACCTCTGCCCGTACACTCGCTCTAGTGACATGCCCCCCGGTCGGCGGCAAGATGGCCACCACCGGTGGATGCCCCCTTCGCGGGTGGTGGCGCGGCAGCAAGTGCGGTTTTCAGGGAGGACGCGTCTCGTGAGCAGCAGGCCATCCCGAGGCGCTGCTCGCCTCGCGGCAATACTCGACGCGCTCCCCGACGCGCTGCTGCTGGTGAACGCCAACGGGACCGTCGTCAACGCCAATTCCATCGCCCTGGAGACCTTCGAGTCGCCGGGCACCGCCCTCGTGGGCCGCGGGCTGCTCGACCTCCTGCCGGCGTTCGACGCGCGTCGCATCCCCGGTTCGATGCGCCGCCCCGACGACGACGTGGGCCGCACCAAGCCGACCCGGATGGTCGCCCGGCGGACCGACGGCAGTGAAATTCCGGTGGAGGTCACGAGCGCGAACCTCGACGACGCCCGCACACCCTTCGCCGAGACCTACAGCTACACCGGCGACGAGCTGCTGATGCTGGTCGTCCGCGACCTGACCGGGACGCTGGACACCGAGGCCGAACTCGCCCGCCAGCAGCGCCAGACCGAGATGATCCTGCGCGCCGCCAGCGAGGGCGTGGTCGGCGTCGACACCGACGGCAAGATCGTCCTGGTCAACCCCTCGGCGGCGCAGATCCTGGGCTTCCGGGCCACCGACCTCGGCGGGCAGGAGCTGCACCCGCTGGTGCACCATTCCCGTCCGGACGGCAGCCCGCTGCCGGCCGAGGAGACGCCGCTCTCCGAGACGCTGCGCTCCGGGCTGAAGCACCGGGTCCGCGGCCAGGTGCTGTGGCGCAAGGACGGGCGCTCGGTGCCGGTCGACCTGATCACGGCGCCGGTGCGGGAGGGCGACCAGCTGGTCGGCGCGGTGATGACCTTCACCGACCGCACGCGCTTCGACGCGCTCGCCGCCCGCAACGCGCAACTGCAGTCGCTGCTCGGCGACGCCCTGCGCGGGCCGCTGGACGAACTGCGGGCCGAGCTGGCCGGGCTCGCCAACGACCCGGCCGGGCAGCTGTGGCCGGAGGCCAACCAGATCCTGCACCACCTCACCGCGGGCTACGCGCGGATCACCACGCTCATCGACAGCGTGCTCTCCTTCCAGCGGCTCGACCGGGGCGAGGAGAAGCTGCAGCGCGAGACGACCTCGATGGACAAGGTCGTGGCGTCCGGCGTCGAGGCGGCGGTCGAGCTGATCGGTCCCGGGCGGGCGCAGTACGCGGTGCACGCGCCGCCGATCGAGGCGACCGTCGACGCCGAGCGGATGTCCCAGGCGCTGTCCCACCTGATCGCGGACGTGGCGGGTGTCGACGCGGCCGGCAACGTGCCGGTCGTGGTCGGCGGCGTCGACTCCACGATCGTGGTGGCGGCGGCGCAGCGCGGCGACTCCGTCCGCATCGAGGTGCGCGGCCCGCACGCGGGCGACAACCCGGTGCACCTGCCGATCGCGCGCGGCATCGTCGAGAAGCACGGCGGCGTGCTCCAGACGCACGAGGTGCCCGGGCAGGGCAGCGCGTACGTGATGGAGGTGCCGGTCGGCAAGGGCGGGGCGAGGACGGCGGTCAAGGAGCCCCGGCGGGAGTCGGAGACGACCGTCATGCCGGTGCCGGCCGAGCCGGTGCGCGGTACCGCCCCGGCCGCGCTGCCGCAGGCACCGTCCCCGGCGCCCGTGCCGGTCCCGGCCCCGCAGCCGCCCCGGCCCGCCGCGCCCGTGGCGACCCCGGTGCCGGCCCCCGGTGCCGCGCTCGCGCTGCCCGCCGCGCCGACCACCGACGCACCGACCCCCACCGGGCGGCGCCGTGCCCTGCGGCGTCCCGAGGAGCAGCAGACCCCGCCGCAACCGCAGCCCCAGCCGCAGGCCGCCCTCCCTCCGGCACCCGCTCCGGCACAGGAGCAGCCCACCGGCCGGCGGGCCCGACGTGGCGCCCCGCAGGAGCCGCAGCCGGGCCTGGTGCCCGCGCTGCCGGCCGCCCCCGCGCCGGAGCAGGAGGCGCCGGGCAACGGCCGCCGTGCGCGACGGGCCCCCACCGCGGAGGCCCGGGCGACGCCGGAGCTCCCCGCGCTTCCGGCCGCCCCTTCGGTCCCGGCCACACCGGCGACCGAGTGGCCGGAGGCCCAGGGCTCGGCCCGGCGCCCGCGCGGCATCGTGGAGAGCACCCCGCGCCCGTCGGCGATCGTCGACCCGCGGCGGCTTCCCCCGCCCGCCCCGGCGCCGCTGCCGGAACCGCCGGCCGTCGAGCCGCCGATGATCCCCGAGCAGTCGCAGCGCACTCCGGAGCCACAGCCCGTGGTGCCGCCGCAGCCGCAGCCCATGGTCCCGCCCCAGGCACCCGCACCCGCACCCACGCCCGCGCAGCCCCAGCCGTCGTCCATGCCGAGCGACGGCGGTACGCAGGGCCGGGCCATCAGCGTGCGCACCCTCGGCCAGGGCGTCGCCTTCGCCCAGCAGATCAACGAGCAGGTCGCCCAGCCGTCGAGCGGCTCCGGGCGCCGCCGCAAGCTCGCCACCCCCGCGGAGCCCGAGGCGCCCAAGGCCGTGGCACCCGCGGCCGTGAACGGCACGGAGACACCCGGCCGGGCGTACGCCATAGGCGCTCCCACGGAGGCCACCGAGGGCCCCGAGCCGCTCGACGGCCCCAACGGCGCCGTCGACGTCACGGAGGAGACCGGCCCCGAGCCCGGGGCCGTGCTGGACGAGCCGCGCCGGCTGCTGGTCTGGCCGGAGCCGGACGTCTCCACCCGCCAGGCGCTGACGGACCGCGGCTACCGCCCGGTCATCGTCCGCTCGCGCGAGGAGGTCGACGCCCAGGTCTCCGATCCGCCCGCCGCGCTCTTCGTGGACCCGCTGACCGGGCCCATCACGCGTACCGCGCTGCAGTCGCTGCGCCAGGCGGCGGCGCAGGCCGAGGTGCCCGTCCTCGTCACGGCCGGCCTCGGCCAGGCCACCCGCGAGGCCGCGTACGGAGCCGATCCCGCCGTGCTGCTCAAGGCACTGGCCCCGCGCGACAGCGAGCAGCACCCGCCGCGGGTGCTGCTGATCGAGGCCCACACGCCGATCGCCCAGGCCTTCACCGCCACGCTGGAGCGGCGCGGGATGCACGTCGCGCACGCCCAGTCCGAGGCGGACGCGATGACGCTCGCCGCGCAGATGCACCCCAACCTCGTGGTGATGGACCTGATGCTCATCCGCCGCAGGCGCCAGGGCATCATCGACTGGCTGCGGGCGAACGGCAGGCTGGAACGCACGCCGATGGTCGTCTACACCGCGGTCGACATCGACCCGGCGGAGCTGCCGCGGCTGGCGTCCGGTGAGACGGTCCTCTTCCTCGCGGAGCGGTCGACCAGCACGGACGTCCAGGGGCGCATCGTCGACATGCTGGGCAAGATCGGCTCCTGAGGGCCCACCGCACGACGTACGCCGGGCCCCGGGGGGCGCACCCCCGGGGCCCAGCGTACGCGTGGCGCGTCGTCAGACGAGCTTGGTGACGTCCAGCTCTCCCGCCGCGTACTGGCGGCGGATCACCTTCTTGTCGAACTTGCCGACCGAGGTCTTCGGTACCGCCGGGATGACGGCCCAGCGCTCGGGCAGCTGCCAGCGGGCGACGCTCTCGCCGAGGAAGGCGCGCAGTTCCTCGTAGGCGACCGTGGTGCCGTCCTTGAGGACGACCGTGGCGAGCGGCCGCTCGCCCCAGCGCTCGTCGGGTACGGCCACCACCGCGGCCTCGGCGACGGCCGGGTGGGCCATGATGGCGTTCTCCAGCTCGACCGAGGAGATCCACTCACCGCCCGACTTGATGACGTCCTTGGCGCGGTCGGTCAGCGTCAGGTAGCCGTCGTGGGTGATGGTGCCGACATCGCCGGTGCGCAGCCAGCCGTCGGGGCTGAACTTGTCCTCGGGGAGGAGCGTTTCGGCGTCGGCGCCTCCGTAGTAGGCCGCGGCGATCCACGGCCCGCGGACCTCCAGTTCGCCCGCGGACTCGCCGTTCCAGGGCAGCACCTCGCCGGACGGGCCGACCAGCCGGGCCTCCACGGAGGCGGGGAAGCGGCCCTGGGTGATCCGGTACGGCCACTCCTCCTCCTCGGTGAGGCCGGCCGGCGGGTGGGCCATGGTGCCCAGCGGGGAGGTCTCGGTCATGCCCCACGCGTGGAGGAGGCGGACGCCGAGCTTGTCGTACGCCTCCATCAGGGAGGGCGGGCAGGCGGAGCCGCCGATGGTGACGTGCCGCATGCTGCCGATGTCGCGGGCCTTGGCGGCGAGTTCGGCGAGCAGGCCCTGCCAGATGGTGGGGACGGCGGCGGCGTGCGTGGGACGCTCGCCCTCGATCATCTCGGCGAGCGGGCCGGGCTGCAGGAAGCGGTCCGGCATCAGCATGTTGATGCCGGTCATGAAGGTGGCGTGCGGCAGGCCCCAGGCGTTGACGTGGAACTGGGGCACGACGACCAGGGTGGTGTCGGCGTCGGTCAGGCCCATCGACTCGGCCATGTTGACCTGCAGCGAGTGCAGGTAGATCGAACGGTGCGAGAACAGCACGCCCTTGGGGTCGCCGGTGGTGCCGGAGGTGTAGCACATGGCGGCCGCGGAACGCTCGTCCAGCTCGGGCCAGTCGTAGCGGTCCGGGCGGCCCTCGATGAGGGACTCGTACGTGTGCAGGGCGGGACGGCAGCCCTCCAGCGGCGAGGTGTCGCCGGGGCCGACGACGACCACGTGCTCGACCGACTCCATGGCCGGCAGCAGCGGTGCCAGCAGCGGTATCAAGGTGCCGTTGACCAGGACCACGCGGTCGGCGGCGTGGTTGGCGATGAAGACCAGCTGCTCGGCGGGGAGCCGGAGGTTGAGCGTGTGGAGGATCGCGCCCATGGAGGGGATCGCGAAGTACGCCTCGACGTGCTCCGCGTTGTTCCACATCAGGGTCGCGACGCGGTCGTCGCGCTCGACGCCGAGCTCGTCGCGCAGCGCGTGCGCGAGGCGGGCGGCGCGGGCCCCGATCTCGGCGAACGAGCGGCGCTGCGGCTCGCCTTCGCCGGTCCAGGTCGTGACCTGCGACCGGCCGTGCACGGTCGAGCCGTGGGTCAGGATCCGTGACACCAGCAGGGGAACATCCTGCATTGTGCTCAGCACCGGGCGCCTCCTCGTTGAAGCGGCTACGCGTGGGTAGGTGGGTGCTGAGATTCTGCTGGCATACCGAGCGGTATGTCACTACCCCAGGCGCAATTCGGGGTCCTCGCGGAGTTTGCCCAGGGCGCGCGACACCGCGCTCTTGACCGTGCCGACCGACACCCCGAGCGCCTCGGCGGTCTGCACCTCGCTCATGTCCTCGTAGTACCTGAGGACGACCATCGCCCGCTGGCGGGCCGGCAGCCGGGCGATCGCGCGCAGCAACGCGTCGCGCTGGGCCTGCCGCTCGGCCTCGTCGGGGCCGGTCACGGCGTGGCCGTGCGGCTCGGGGAGCTCGTCGGTGGCGTACTCCTCGACGCGGCGCCTGCGCCACTGCGAGGTGCGGGTGTTGACCAGCGTGCGGCGCACGTAGCCGTCCAGCGCCCGGTGGTCGTCTATCCGGTCCCACGCCAGGTAGGTCTTGGTCAGGGCGGTCTGCAGCAGGTCCTCGGCGTCGCAGGGGTTGGCGGTGAGCGAGCGCGCGGTCCGCAGCAGCGCCGGGCCCTTGGCCCGGACGTAGCGGGTGAACTGGGCCTGCGAGGCGCTGGTGCACACGGGCGTCGTCATGGCTCCACGCTAGGAGCCGGTCCGGGTGCGGGGGATCCGCCGCAGGTGCCGAAGCGGGGTCACCCTGAAGTCGTAGGGCGGGGGCCCGCCCCACCTCCGGAGGGCTGAGGCCGCGCCCGCCGCCCCTACGGGTCACCCCGCAGGGGCGGCGTCCTCGCGGCCGCCCGCCGCGTCATCCGACGACGGCCACCGGCCCGTCCAGCCGGTTGCGGTCGATCGCCAGGCGCCGGCCACCGTGCTTCTCGCGCACGCTGCCCGAGTACTGATGGATGCGCCCGTGCGGATGCCAGGCGTCCCGGCCGAGCACCGGTTCGCTGCGCACCGCGGGCTTGCCCTGCCAGCGGGCGAACCAGACGGCGCGCGGCAGGTCGTCGTACCCCTCCCGGCGGGCCCGCTCGACGTGCCGGATGCCGGACTCCGAACTGCTGTAGAGGCCCGGCAGGTAGCCGGCGTCGTCGACCTCGCGGTCCCAGGCCCGGATGAAGTCGAGGGTCTGGTCGGCGCAGCGGGACCGCTTGACGTTGTACGCCTCCATGTCGAGGTAGAGCGCGCTGCCCTCCTCGAAGCCGAGGGCGGCGGCCCTGCGCACGGCGTCCCAGCCCTCGCTCGCGCCCTGGTCCCAGGGGTCGTCGGTGCTCATCCGGTGGTTGCGCAGGTGTCTGCCGCGTACGCAGGGGGACTGCGAGCCGACGTAGATCGGCAGGATGCGCCAGCCCATGCGGTGCACCGAGCGCACCCAGGTGCGGTTGAGGTGCCGCTGGGTGCTGCAGGCACGGGCGCGGCCGCCGTAGTAGACGCCGATGGCGCGGTACTTGGAGCGCAGCCAGGCCCGCATCGTGGACAGCGGCGGCGTGCGGCAGGTGTCGAAGCCGTAGCCGCGGTAGACGCGGGTCGGGCCGCCCCCGGACGGGGCGCGTTCCTCACCGCCGAGGCCGTAGGGGAGGTCCAGGCCGTCGAGGAGGCCCGTGTCGGCGAAGCCGAACGGGTCGTCGTCACCGCCGTCACCGGGCGCCCGGGCCGACCGGGCCGGCCGGTACGTACGGACCGCGCCCGGCGTGGCAGCCGTCACCGAGGCCGGCTTGGCGACCGGCGCGGCGGGACGCGGCACGACGGCCTCGGCCGCGGTGGGTCCGGCCAGGAGGCAGGCCAGCACCATCGCCACGATCGCCCCGTGTCGGATGATCGGCTTGTGTTCGCGCATGGCTCGAGTGAACGCAGGCGGCCGCCTCCGAACGGGGCAGCCACGCCCCGCTGTCAGCCGTACGCAGCAACGCCCGGCCCCGGATGGGCCGCCGCGCCGGGGCCGGCTCAGTCCGCCGCGCCCAGCAGCAGTCCCGAGGTCGGCACCCCCGTGCCGGCCGTGACGAGGACGTGGGCCGCGCCGGGGACCTGGTTGACGCTGGTGCCGCGTAGTTGCCGCACCGCCTCGGCGATGCCGTTCATTCCGTGCAGGTACGCCTCGCCGAGCTGTCCGCCGTGGGTGTTGACGGGCAGCCTCCCGCCCCGTTCCAGACCTCCGTCGGCGGCGAAGGCGGCCGCCTCGCCGCGCCCGCAGAATCCGTACTCCTCCAGCTGCATCAGGACGAAGGGCGTGAAGTGGTCGTAGAGCACGGCGGTGTCGACGTCCTGCGGCCGCAGGCCGGAGGTCCGCCACAACTGGCGGGCCACGACCGCCGACTCGGGGAGCCCGCACAGGTCCTGGTCCGGCCGGTAGTAGCCGGTCATCTGCTCCTGGCCGCGCCCCGCGCCCTGGGCGGCCGCCCTGATCACCGCGGGCGGGTGCCTCAGGTCGCGGGCGCGCTCGGCGGAGGTGACGACCAGGGCCTGGCCGCCGTCGGTCTCCTGGCAGCAGTCGAGCAGGCGCAGCGGCTCGACGATCCACCGTGACGCGGCGTGGTCGGCCAGGGTGATGGGCCGGCGGTGGAAGTACGCGGCCGGGTTGGTCGCGGCGTGCCGGCGCCCGGCGACGGCGACATGGCCGAAAACCTCCGGTTCCAGCCCGTACGTGTGGAGATAGCGCTGTGCCGACATGGCGACCCAGGACGCGGGGGTGAGCAGCCCGGACGGCAGGTTGACGCCGAGCGCCGCGCCCTCCGCCGAGGGTTCGCGCTGCTGGACGCCGGAGCCGAAGCGGCGGCCCGAGCGCTCGTTGAAGGCCCGGTAGCAGACGACGACGTCCGCGACGCCGGTCGCGACGGCCATCGCGGCCTGCTGCACGGTGGCGCAGGCGGCCCCGCCCCCGTAGTGGATCCGGGAGAAGAAGCCGAGTTCGCCGATGCCGGCCGCCTGGGCGACGGTGATCTCCGGGCTGGTGTCCATCGTGAAGGTGACCATGCCGTCGACGTCGCCCGGCGTCAGCCCGGCGTCCTCGACCGCCGCGCGCACGGCCTCCACGGCGAGCTTCAGTTCGCTGCGCCCGGAATCCTTGGAGAACTCCGTCGCGCCGATCCCCGCGATCGCGGCCCGTCCGCCCAGGCCGTCGCGCCGGCGTACGCTCATCCGCCCTCCACCTCCAGCACCGCGGTGCCCGTGACGTGCCGCCCCCGCCCGACCGCGCCGATGACCTCGACGGTCGCCTCCGTGCCGCGCACCGCCGTGACGCTCCCGGTGAACACCAGCTCGTCGCCGGGGTGCGCCGGTGCGCCCAGCCGTACGCGCAGCGAGCGGAGCACCGCCGAGGGGCCGAAGTGCCCGGCGAGGTACCGGCCGACGAGCCCGCCAGTGGTGAGGATGTTCAGGAAGACGTCCGGCGAGCCCTTGGCCCGTGCCGCGTCGGGGTCGTGGTGCACATCCTGGAAGTCACGGGTGGCGATCGCCCCGGCGACGACCAGCGTCCGTGTGACGGGGATCCGCAGCTCCGGCAGGACGTCGCCCGCCCGCGCCCCCGGTCCGGTCATCTCACACCTCCGCGCGGAAGACGGGCACGGCCGGCTCCCCGTCGGCCTGCCGGAACTCGAGCGTCACCGGCATGCCGATGCGCACCTTCTCGTACGGCACGCCGACCACGCCGCCGAGCAGGCGGACCCCTTCGGCCAGTTCGACCAGGGCGACCGCGTACGGCGGGTCGAAGGCGGGGAACGGCGGGTGGTGCACGACGACGCGGCTGAAGACGGTGCCGCGCCCGCAGGCCGGTAGCGTGTCCCAGGCGTCGGAGCCGCAGCTGTTGCAGCCGGGGAGCCACGGCAGCCTCAGGGTGCCGCAGGAGGAGCAGCGTTGGATGAGCAACTCGTGCCGCCCGACGCCCTCCCAGTACCCGGCGTTGTCCCGGTTGACGACCGGGCGGGGTCGTCGCGGCCGCTCGCCCGGCGCCCGCACGGGGGCGTACTTGAGGATGCGGAAGCGGTGGCGGCCGGCGAGTTCGCCGTCCGCCCGGACGTCCATGCGCGTGGTGACGAAGTGGCCGCTGCCGAGGCGGGTGGTCTTGCGCGGCGACACCGACTCGATCACCGCGTCGAAGGTGATCCGCTCGCCGGGGCGCAGCGGCCGCAGGTACTCCTGCTCGCAGTCGGTGGCGACGACCGCGGTGCAGCCGGCCTCGTCGAGCAGCGCGAGGAGTTCGTCGTAGGCGCCGGCGCGGGAACCGCCCCCGGCGACGCCTCCCGGCCCGGGGAGCCCGCGCATGGTCCACACCTGGAGCATGGGGGCGGGTGCCGTGCCGTCCTGCGGGACGGGATGGCCCAGCGCCTCGCACCAGTGCCTGATCATGGACGGGTTGACGGGGTCCTTGCCCTCGCCCGCGACGGCGGCGGGGCGCCCCTCGTACGCCACCAGCCGCTCGTACAGGTCGTCGGTCGTCATCGTCGCCGCCACCGCCCCCAGTTTCTGACTGATCGTCAGATTGGCGAGAGAGCGGCGCCACTGTCAAGACGCCCGGACGGAAGGAGTCGTCCACAGGCTGTGGAAAACTCCGGACGTGACTGCGCGACGGCAGTGAGGTTGCCGTCGCGCAGTCGACCCTTCAGCCCCTCGGCCCGCCCCGGCGGGCCGGTCCGCTCACCACATGGGGCCGAAGTGGATGTTCAGCGTCGGCTGGTTGATGGTGGTGAAGGCCGAACCCACCACGCTGGCCGTGCTGTTCTGGTTCGAGGCCCCCGCCCCGGTCGCCGCCTGCTGCGTCGTCGTCACCGTCCCGAAGTTGTCGCGGCCCACGTTGCCGCCGCTGTTGCTCACCACGGTCGCGTTGGAGGTGCCACCCGCCACGGCGCCGTTGTCGGCCACCGCCGTGCCGGCGAACAGCGCGGCCGCGAGCGGCAGCGCGGCCAGGGCGGACACGACTCGGGCGGTACGGATGCTTGCCATGTGTTTCCCTCCGAGGAGTGGATACGAGGTGCGCGGCGCGGCCGGCCGACCGCTCCGCCGGCTCTGCGACGTCGCCGCAAGCAGAGTTGCCCAGCACCACGACGGACAAGCCGGACCTTGATCCCTTTCGCTCGCAAGCGTGACGATCTGTCGACAAACCTCCACAACCGCCGCCGCTGACCCGCTCGGCCGCGTCCCGGCCACCACAACCCGGGCCCGGTGGGCGCGGAATCGTTACGGCACGACTTTCGGCCAACCTCGGCGACCCGATCCTCCCCGCCGGCGCCGCCGCCCGGGTGGCCACCGCGGCGCCGTTCGAGCGGATGCCGCACCTCCCCGGTGCGTGGCGCGCCGGGCGGCGGCCGTCCGCTTCCTACGCTCCGGCTGACGGACCCCCGCCGCCCGTCGCGCCCCGCGTCCGGACGTCCCCGCCCGGACGCACCGCTTCCCCAGGGGAGAGATGTGACCCGGTCCCGCGCCCGAACCCCGCTGACCCGGCTGGTCGCCGCACTGCTCCTCGCCGCCGCCTGGCTCGCCGGCTGCGCGGGGCACGCCCCGTCCGGGCACCCCCACGCCCCGGACCGGCCCGCCCCGCAGGACCGGCAGGCGCCCCCGGCGGGACCCGGCCCACGGCTGCAGGACCCCCCGGAACTGGTCAGCCGCGACGGCGTGCTCAAGGCCACCATCGTCGTCGAGCGCCGCAAGGTCCGGGTCGGCGACCACCGGCTGTACGCCCTCACCTACAACGGGACGTACATGCCGCCGACGCTGCGCGTACGGCCCGGCGACCGCATCGACCTCACCATGACCAACCGGGTGCGCGAGGACACCAACGTCCACGTGCACGGGCTCCACGTCTCACCGCGCAGCCCCGCCGACGACATCTTCGTCGCCGTCACGTACGGCCGGAGCCACCACTACACCTACCGGCTGCCGCGCACCATCACGCCCGGCACCTACTGGTACCACTCGCACGCCGACATGATGTCCGCCGCCCAGGTCGCGGGCGGGGAGTCGGGCGTCATCGTCGTGGACGGCCTGCGGCGGTACCTGCCCCCGTCCCTGCGCGGGATCACCGAGCACGTCGTCGCGCTCAAGGACTTCCAGATCCACGGGGACGCGATCAGGACCCACAAACTGAAAATCGGGACGCGCACCAACCGCACCGTCAACGGGCAGCAGAACCCGGTGATCGGCATCCGACCCGGCGAGACCCAGTTGTGGCGGCTGGCCAACATCGGCGCCAACATCTACTACCGCCTGCACCTGAAGGGCAGCCGCTTCCACGTGATCGCCCAGGACGGCTACCCGGTCCGCCGGGTCTACACGGCGGACACGCTGGTCGTCGCCGCCGGCGCCCGGTTCGAGGTCCTGGTGCAGGGCGGCGGCCGGCCCGGCACCACGACGCTGGAGACCCTCGCCTACGACACCGGCAAGGCCGGCAACCGGTTCCCCCGCACCGACCTGGCCACCGTCGTGACCGGCGGCACCCCGGTGACCCCGGCGCGGATCCCGACGGACTTCGCCCCCAACGAGGACCTGGCGCACGCCACGGTCGCTGACCGCAAGACGGTGGTGTTCACCGAGAACGCGGCGGGCGACGTGTTCTACGTCAACGGCCGCACGTACGCGCCGGACCGGGTGGACTTCACCTCCGTCCTCGGCACCGTCGAGGAGTGGACCGTCCGCAACGACAGCGACGAGGAGCACTCCTTCCACGTCCACACCAACCAGTTCCAGCTGATGAGCACCAACGGGAAGGCCGGCGACCCGGACCACCGCTGGTTCGACACGGTCAACGTGCCCGCCCGCGGCAGGGTCGTCATCCGCATCCCCTTCACGGACTTCACCGGCCGGACGGTGCTGCACTGCCACATCCTCAACCACGAGGACATGGGCATGATGGCCGTGCTCGACATCGTCCCGCCCCGTCCCCGCGGCAAGTGACCGCCCCGCGGCAAGTGACCGTCCGCGTCAGCGCGTGCCGAAGCGCCTCGCCGCCGCAACGACCGCCTCCCCCATGGTGGGGCTGCCCGTGTGACCGGAGTCGTCGATCACCTGGAGCTCGGCGTCGGGCCACGCCTTCGCCAGCTCCCACGCGGTCGTCAGCGGACTGCCCAGGTCCAGCCGCCCGTGGATCAGCACCCCCGGGATCCCGGCGAGCCGGTACGCGTCCCGCAGCAGCTGCCCGTCCTCCAGCCAGGCGCCGTTGGCGAAGTAGTGCGCGCAGATCCGCACGAAGGCGACCAGGTCGTCGTCCGGCCGGTCACCGTAGGCCCCCGGCTTGCCGTTGGTCTCGTGGGCGATGACCGCGTCCTCCCAGGTGACCCAGTCGCGTACGGCCTTCTCCCGCGCCGCGGCGTCCGGACCGTTCAGCAGCCGGTCGTACGCGGCCGGCAGGTTCCCGTCCCGCTCGCCGGGCGGCACCCCGTCCCGGAACGCCTCCCACGGCCCCGGCACCAGCCGGGCCACGCCGCGGTAGAGCCAGTCGATCTCCTCCCACCGGGTCGTGGTGACCCCGACGATCACGATCTCCGACACCCGCTCCGGGTACCGCTGCGCGTACGCCAGGATCAGCGTCGAGCCCCACGAACCGCCGTACAGCATCCACCGCTCGACGCCCAGGTGCTCGCGCAGCCGCTCCATGTCGGCGATCAGGTGCTCGGTCGTGTTGTGCTCGAGCGACACCGCCGGGTCCGAGGCGTGCGGCAGGCTCTGCCCGCACCCCCGCTGGTCGAACAGCACGATCCGGTACGCCTCGGGATCGAAGGTCTTCCTGCTGCCCCGCTTCCCCCCGGAGCCCGGGCCCCCGTGCACGCACAGGACCGGCTTGCCGTCCGGGTTGCCGCTGGTCTCCCAGTAGACGCGCTGCCCGTCCCCGACGTCGAGCAGCCCCGACGCGTACGGCTCGATCAGCGGAAATCCCGCTGCTGCCATCACGATCCCCTCCTCCGCACCGGTGAACGACCCCGCGAGGCTACCGGTCCTCACTCGGGGCCCGAGCGGGGCCGGGGGAAGGGCCCGGGCTCCGCCGGTCCGTCCTCCTCGCCCTCGGCGGAGGGGCGGTACCGGTCCAGGGCCGGCAGGTCGGGCACCAGATGGGCGTGGGCCCGGCACACGGCCGCGGTCTCGGCGATCGACACCAGCGGGGTGCGGATGTGGGACCAGCCGCCCGAGGCGTCGCCCGCCACCGCGACCCCCACCCGGTCCGGGGCGATGGCGGTCGCGGCGGCCATCGCCTCGGACGAGATGTCGCCCAGACCCACCTCGGCGGTCTGCTTGTTGACGCGGTGCACGACGCGACCGGAGAGCTGGGACCGGAGCGTCGCGGCGCCCTTGCCCAGCTCGACCCCGAAGCGCTGCCCGCAGATCTCCAGGTAGATGCCGACCGCGCGGGCCCGCTGCGCCAGCCGGATCAGGTTCGCCACCATGCGGTCCCGGCGTTCCTCGTCCTTCTTCGTCGCGCTGAGGAACAGTTCGGCGACCTCGTCGACCAGCACCACGACGGGCACCGGCCGCACGTACGCGGGCAGCCCCCAGATGTCGGAGGCCACCTCCTCGTCCGCGGCGTCCAGCGCCGTGCGCTGGCACTCCTTGAGCACCGCGAACCGGTGCTCCATCTCCCCCACCAGCGCGTCCAGCAGCTCCGCCGCCTGCTCCCGGTCGGTCGCCAGGGCCGACAACCGGGACGCGTACGGGATCTGCTCCACCCCGCCCTTGCAGTCGATCCCCACCAGGGCCACGGGCAACCGGGCCAGGTTCATGATCAGGTTGCGCTGGTACACCGACTTGCCCGACTGGTTCGCCCCGAGGGTGAGCGCGTGCGGGATCTCCCGGTAGTTCCGCACGAAGGCGGTCCCGTCGTCCCGCAGCGCCACCGCCACCACCATCGGGCCGGACGGCAGGCGGCGCGGCATCCGTACGTCGCGGAGCACGTCGTAGCCGGTCATCCGCAACTCGACCACCCCGGGGCCGAGCTCGACCACGTGCACCGCGTGCACGCCCCACGCGTGCCGCAACCGGTTGGACGCCGCGGCCACATCGGCCGGCTCCAGCCCGCCCGGCAGCCGCAGCCGCACCCGCATGCCGGTCAGCGAGCCGCCCACCCGCCGGATCCTCGGCGGCACCGGCCGCACCTCCTTGCGCCCCGCCGCCCGCCCCGCCAACGCCCGCGCCCACGACGGCGGTACGGCCAGCCCGCACGCCGCCATCGTGGAACCGTAGGTCGACAGGAACCGCCCCCAGGCCAGCGGCAGCCCGAACAACAGCCAGAACGCCACCGGGAACCGTCGACGGGCATAGGCCAGGCCACCGGCCGAGGCCAGCAGCAGACCCAGGAGCGCGACACCCGTCATGGTGATCAGCCCTTGCCGTTCGGGACGGCGGCCTGCACCGGCGCGGTGACCGCCCGCGGCACGCGAGCAGATCCCATGCCCGGTTTGACCGTTAAGCGTATTCTCTCACCCCCGCCCCCGCCGCCCGGTCACCGACACCGGCGGTTCGCCGGACGGTCGGCCCCGACAGGGCCGGCGTACGGCGGCGTCGAGGCCTTCACCCGTCCCCGCCGCATGAAGAAGGGGCGCCCCCGTGTCTTGGGGCACCCCTTCCGTCCAGCGCCTTCGCCGGCCCGGTGCGGAGAGCGTGGGACGTGAGCCCACGGTGACATCGCCGCCAGGACGGTTCTCAATACCTTCCCCCAGCGTGTAGGCGACCAATAAGGCCCTGCTCAGGACCGAGGTTCGGCCTCCGATGATCCGGCCGGCACGCCGTCGCACTCGTCCAGGGGCCTGTTGCGGCGGTCCCGTTCAGGCACGCGGGGCTCGCGCCGTGGTCACAACTCACGCCACTCGCCCAGTTCGCCAGGCGCCCCCGCCTGGATGAACGTGCGAACCAGGAGCCAGGCGCGATCGACAGCCAGGACGAAATCGCCACTGAAGACAACCAGGTCGTCCATGACCGGGACTTCGACAACGGCATCCGCCGCGGCGGTGCCATCGCCGCAGAGAAGGGACGACCTGTCCGCGTCATCGAACAGATGGATGACCGCTTGATCACCGCGAAAGCCCAGAGCCAGCAAGGGAAAGCCACTGCCTGACAGCCGGACTTCAACGTACCCCTGGCCACGGGTGCGCAGTTCGCCGAAGCGTTCCGCCAGAGCCGCCACGTCCGAGCGCCTCTCAAATGCGGAGAATCGTCCTGATTCCGGCGCGGTCGCCGCCCACATCACGCTCATCCCCGCGCCTCCTGCCTGCACCCCACTACCCGAAGTTCAGCGCGGTCCGATCATCGGCCATCACGTCGCTTGGTGACCTGCCACCAGATCACGACCGCCACGACAGTGATCAGGCACAGCAGCGCCAGCCCCAATCCGGGGGTGCCGTAGTAGAAGTGGAACCCTCCACCGCGTCGGCGGAGCGCGAGTTCGAACACGGTGTCTGTCGAGGTCATGATCAGGGACTGTAGGGCCGAGCCGTGGTGCCGCACCAGGTCCGGCGTGCGGCATCCGGTTTTCCGGATCCACAGCGACCATCGCGCACGAAGAAGGGGCGCCCCCGTGTCTTGGGGCACCCCTTCTGTCCAGCGCCTTCGCCGGCCTACTGCGGAGAGTGTGGGATTTGAACCCACGGTGACATCGCTGCCACGACGGTTTTCAAGACCGTTCCCTTAGGCCGCTCGGGCAACTCTCCCCGCGCCGCGGGGTCCGGCTGGTGGGCCGGGCGGCGCGGGGACAGCCTAACGGGTCGGCTCAGCTGCTGCTGTCGCCCTTGCGTTCGCCGAGAGTGAGGGTGGCGGTGCGGGTCTGGCCGTCACGGGTGTACGTGAGGTTGACCTTCTCGCCGGGCTCGTGCTGCCAGATCTCGCCGATGAGGGTGGGGCTGGAGTCGACCACGGTGTCGTCGAACTTGGTGATGACGTCGCCGGAGCGCAGGCCCGCCTGGTCGGCGGGGCCGCCGGAGGTGACGGCGTCGGCACCGGTGGCGATCTTGGCGCCCTCGCCGCTGTAGCTGGAGTCGACGTGGACGCCGATGACGGCGTAGACGGGCTCGCCGTTCTTGATCAGGTCCTCGGCGACGCGGCGGGCCTGGTCGATCGGGATGGCGAAGCCCAGGCCCACGCTGCCGGACTGGGAGGTGCCGTCGCTACCGGTGGACTGGATCGCGGAGTTGATGCCGATGACCGCGCCCTCGGAGTTGAGGAGGGGGCCGCCGGAGTTGCCGGGGTTGATCGAGGCGTCGGTCTGTATGGCGCTCATGTAGGAGGCGTTGGACCCCTCCCCGTCGCTGGAGGCGATGGGGCGGTGCAGGGCGCTGACGATGCCGGTGGTGACGGTGCCGGAGAGCCCGAAGGGGGCGCCGATGGCGATGGTGGAGTCGCCGACGGCCACCTTGTCGGAGTCGCCGACGGCGAGCGGGGTGAGCTTGTCGGGGGTGACCCCCTTGAGCTTGACGACGGCGACGTCGTAGCCCTGGGCGCGGCCGACGACCTCGGCCTCGTACTTCTTGCCGTCGGAGAACGTGGCGGTGAGCTTGCCGCCGTCGGCGGCGGGGGCCACGACGTGGTTGTTGGTGAGGATGTGGCCTTCCTTGTCGTAGACGAAACCGGTGCCGGTACCGCTCTCCTGGCGGCCGGTGGCCTCGATCGTGACGACGCTGGGGAGGGCCTGCTTGGCGATGCCCGCGACCGAGTCGGCGGCGCGGCTGAGGTCCTTGGGGTTGCCGACCGAGGAGACGGTGGTCGAGGAGGAGCTGTCGTTGCGGTCCGCGGCCCAGAAGCCGACCCCGCCGCCGATGCCGCCCGCGACGAGCGCGGCGACCAGGACGGCGGCGACCAGGCCGCCGTTGCCGCGCTTCTTGGGCGCGGGGGCGGCCGGCACCGGCGTGCCCCACACCGGGCCCACGGGACCGGACGGGCCCATGGGGCCGGAGGGCCCGACGGGACCGCCGTACGGCTGGGTGGGCGGCGGGGCGACCGGCGGCAGGGGCGCGGTGTGCACCTCGGCGGGCGGTGCCGCGGGGGCGGCCGGGGGAGCGGCCTGAGGCGCGGCCTGAGGCGCGGCGGGAGGTCCGGCAGGGGGTCCGACGGGGGGACCGGCCGGAGGCGCCACCGCGGCGGGCGCCGGGGCCGCAGGGGCCGCAGGGGCCGCAGGAGCCGCAGGAGCCTCCGGAGCCGCGGGGGCGGCCGGGCCCGGCGCCGACGCCTGCGCCTGCGCCTGGGCCGGGGGAGCGGCGGGCGGGGCGGCGGGGGGCACGGGAGGTGCAGCGGGAGCGGCGGACCCAGCGTCAGCGGGCGGCTGCGTCGGCAGCGCCGCCGGGACCGGGCCGGCCTCGTTCTCGGTGCTCACGGCTGTTCTCCTCGGATATGCGTTGTATGCCGTGCGTACGGTTACGGCTACGGTACGTACGACGACCGTCGTGATGGACACAGCTTTTCCCACCGGGTGTCAGGCCGCCGTAAGCAGCGGCCGTTCCCGGCCCGGCGGATGGCACGATAGCCCGGTGACTGATCTCCGCGCGATCCAGGTCGTGGCTCACCGGGGAGCGTCCGAGGACGCCCCGGAGCACACGCTCGCCGCCTACCGGAAGGCGATCGAGGACGGCGCGGACGCCCTGGAGTGCGACGTACGCCTCACCGCGGACGGCACGCTGGTCTGTGTGCACGACCGCCGGGTGAACCGCACCTCCAACGGGCGGGGCGCGGTCTCCGCGCTGGAGCTGGCGGACCTGAGGACCCTGGACTTCGGCAGCTGGAAGGCGCAGCCGGGCGCCGGAGGGGCCGGCAGGGCCGGCGGGACGCGGCGGCGCCCGTCCGCGGAGCTGCGTTCCCTCCTCGACGCCGACGCCGAGGCCCCCGACCGCACCGACGGCGACCCGGACGAGCTCAGCCGCGTCCTGACCCTGGAGCAGCTGCTGGAACTGGTCGCGGACACCGGCCGCCGGGTGGAGCTGGCGATCGAGACCAAGCACCCCACGCGCTGGGCGGGGCAGGTCGAGGAACGGCTGGTGGAGCTGCTGGACCGGTTCGGGATGCTGTGGCCCGAGCCGGGCGAGCCGTCCCGGGTCCGTGTCATGAGCTTCTCCTCCCGTTCCCTGCGCCGGATCCGGATGGCCTCGCGCGACCTGCCGACCGTCTTCCTGATGCAGTACGTACTGCCCCGGCACCGCGACGGCCGGCTGCCGGCCGGGGTGGGGATCGCCGGGCCGGGCATCCGCATCCTGCGCTCCAACCCGGGGTACGTGGAGCGGCTGCACGAGGCGGGGCACCGGGTCCACGTGTGGACGGTGAACGAACCCGAGGACGTCGAACTCTGCGTGCGACTGGGCGTCGACGCCGTCATCACCAACCGCCCACGACAGGTTCTGGCCCAACTCGGGTGCTGCTGAAGGGAATACGGATTCCCTCCCTCCCCGGGTGGTGTGCACCGGCGCGTTCGGAACCTGTTCGATCGTTGTGTGTGCCCCAAGAGATCGCAGTTGGCCGGTTTCCGGCCCAGAACGAGAGGGCATCCATCCCGTGGCGTGGGGTGAAGGAGGTCTCGGGGGTGGCGTTGGTGGTGGCCCAGGAGGTGCCGACGTCCTCGACCATGGCCCTGCCTCATGGTCCGGCGGGCGTGGCCGAGGCGCGGCGCAGGCTGCGCAAGGAACTGTGCGCGTACGGGGTCGCGGAGCCGGTCGTCGACGACGCGGTGCTCATCCTGTCGGAACTGCTCAGCAACTCCTGCCGGCACGCCCGGCCGCTGGGCGAGGACGCGCCGTCCTCGGGCGGCAGCGGCATCAGGGCCGCCTGGGGGATCGACGAGGACGGGTTGCTGACGGTGGAGGTCACCGACGGCGGCGGGCCCACCCGCCCGCTTCCGGCCAGTCCCTCGCTCACCGCCCGCGGCGGCCGCGGGCTCGGCATCGTGCGGAACCTGTCGCTGCGCTGGGGCGTGCGCGACGCCCCCGGCGAGGTCACGGTGTGGGCGATGCTCGCGGTGCGCAGCCGGCACGCGCGGCGCGACGACCTCGTGCCCCAACTCGACATCCCGATCGACTTCGCGGACCCCTTCGACGACCTCCCGTAGCCCCCGCAGGGGAGTTGCCCGGCCTCCACGGGCGCGACCTCCGATGAGGGCGGACGGCGTGGCGCTAGGCTCACGGCCGGAACACCGCCGTTACCGGGAGAGATCGAGCCATGGCGAAGAAGCGCCCGACGAAGACGAAGGCCCCTGCCCGCCCGCAGATCACCGACGGGGAGATCCCCGTCGTCGGGGCCCGGGAACCCTGCCCGTGCGGCTCGGGACGGCGTTACAAGGCGTGCCACGGCCGTGAGGCGGCGCACGCGGTGACGGAGCTGGTGCGACGGCCGTTCGAGGGCCTGCCGGCCGAGTGCGACTGGGTGGCGCTGCGCGAGCTGGTGCCCGCCGCCACGGCCGCGTTGACGCTCAAGGACCCGCTGCCCGACGGCGTGCCGTCCGTCACGCTGGCGACCGTGCTGCCGATGGCGTGGCCGGGGCTGCGCCGTGACACCGGCACGGTGCTGCTGGGCCTGCAGAACGACACGGCTTCCGGGGACATCAGCCGGGACCTGGCCGACACCCTGCTGCGCGCGCTGCAGGCGGAGCCGGGCAACCCGGTGGGCGGGGAGCGCCCGGCGCCCGAGGGTCCCCGGCTGCAGGACCTGCTGGACCTGGACGCCGCGTTCGAGCCGGTGGTGCACACCGGTTTCGAGTTCTGGCTGGAGGACGCGGAGTCCGCCACCGGCGAGGTCGCCGCCTCGCTGGAGCGGGCGAACGCGGCCGTGATCCCGACCGTGCGGCTGACCGGTGTCGATGCGGCGTACTGGTGCGAGACCCCGGAGAAGAACCACCTGCGCTGGGTCATGCCGCACCCGGAGGAGCAGTTGCTGGACGCGCTGGCCCGGCTGCACGCCGCGGGCGCCTCGTCGCTGGGCGAGGGCACGCGGCTGGTGGGCTCGTTCCGGGCGCACGGGCTGGTCGTCCCGGTGTGGGACCTGCCGACGGGCGTCTTCGCGGACGAGGTCGAGAAGCCGGCGGCGGCCTTCGGCGAGCGGCTGGCCGAGGTGCTGGAGCGGACGACCCCGCTGACGGCGGAGGAGCGGCGGGCGCGCAGCGGCTTCACCAACCGGCAGATCACCCTGAGCTGACCGGTCTCCCGCGCCGGTAGCCGCAGTTCAGGCCATGATCGCGCCCGGGTGATCCTGGTCACAGCCGCTGCCGGCCGGGCCCGGAACCCGGGCCGGAACCCGTACCCCGGATTTGCGTACGGGCGAAGTCTTGTTACCGTTTAAACAGTCCGGTCGCTGGTGCATCCCCCGTCGCCAGCGACCGGACGTTTCCATGCGCGGGTCAGTACGCGGATCCGCTGCGCAGCAACGGGCGTTCCCCGCCCCGCTCGGCGATCTCCGCCACCGCCGTGTACGGCTCCGCCGCCCCCGCCACCGTCGGCTCGCGCGGCGTCTCGCAGCTCCCGCTCCCCGCGTCCGCGGTGATGACGCACCGCGCCTGTACGGTCCCGCCGTCGGGCCGCATGAGGCTCAGCACCCCGTCCAGGGGCCGGCCCGTGGAGTTGCTGTAGTGCGTGCGCGCCCAGGTGTCGCCGTCCTCGTCGATGGTGCAGGTCTGCGCCCGCAGGCCTTCCGCGGAGGTGAGTTGGGGACCGCAGGATGCGGTCTGGCGTTCGGATCCGGCCAGCTTCGGCAGGGCGTCGAAGACACCGGGACCGCTTGACAAGGGCTTGTCGTCCGTGAGCGCCGTCGTGACGTCCACGGGCACCGCGGGGAGGACGGGCCCGGCGGTGGCGTCGGTCAGGGGCAGCATCGCGGCGACCGCCACGACCGTGGCGAGGGCGGCCATCCGCAGGTTCGGCGCACGCATCATGCACAGAACATAGCGGGAGAAACGGACATGGAGCGGGGGCCGTTGCCCGTTCGCAGGGCAACGGCCCCCGCTCCTACCCGAACGAGTGACGACCGACGGGGACGGCGACCGTCACGCACCTCCCGCGGGACCCCTCACCGGGTCCCGCTCAGTACGAGAGCCGGCTGCCGTCCGGCGCCGTGCGGCCCGCCTGCACCAGGGTGTCGACGATCACCCGGACGCTGGGCAGCCACGGCGCCCGGTCGCCCGGGTCCACCACCGGCCGCCGGACCCAGCGCGCCCCCGCGGTGCCGTCGGAACCGTCGGATCCGACCGGCGAGGGCGGCAGGACGAGGTAGCCGCCCTCGCCGTGGTACCGCAGCGAGGTCGGCACCCATTCGTGGCGGTCGAGCAACTCGCCCAGTTCCTCCAGGGAGTACGGCTCCACCAGGACCGCGAAGCGCGTGGGGGTGGCCACGACCGGGCCGGTGCGCACCCCCAGCTTGTCGAAGACGCCCAGCGCCCGCGCTCCCGCGACGGCCGGCAGGCTCACCGCCGAGACCCGGTCGCCCGTGGCGAGCACGACCGGCTGGTCCGGCCGCCGCGTCCACCACCAGCGGACCATCCGTGGATCGCGGGTCGCCGCGAGGAGGCCCGGATCGTGCGGATGGGCGCCCGGCACCGGACAGTCGGGCCGCAGACAGGCGCATCCGCCCCGCGCGTCCGTACCGGCTCCGGGCACCACGGGCCATTGCCACCGCTCGGCGCAGGTGAGCGCCGCACGCAGCAGCTCAGGACTGCTCTTGCGTCGCTTTCCGAGGATCTCGCGCATCTGCGCTCGTTCCTTTCCGTTGGCGCTCAGGGATCTGCCCATGACACAACGTAATCTGGAACACACCGCTTACGAGGCAGCGCATCACGTCTCGAGCCGAGCGTGGAACGTGGCGGGGGGTGGCGCACACTGGCGCTTGTTCGTCCTGCGGAGTGCTGGGAACTGCTGCGTGTGCTTGCGTTTGCTGCTGTGTGCGGTCCCGCCGGCTGTGCAACACCCCGCCATGGGGGGAGGGTCGGCCGTCTCCGTCTATGACGCCCTGGCAGGGCGCCGGGTTCCTGCGGCCGCCAACTCCCATCCCTTACGTACCCGCTGCGATGGATATGACGCGCTGTCGAACCCCTTCAGTCGACAACTAATTGTGGCACGCGGTGCCCTTTTTCGGCCATAGTCCTGCATCTCCTCGGACGCGCCGACACCAGCCCTTCCACCTGCGCAATCCTGGACACACCCACGAGTAGGCGGTACAAGGTAATCCATTGATAGCGGCGCAGCACGAGCTTGGGGGTTTGCGATGCTATTGAGGGAAATGCGCTGCTCTGCGGAGCCGTCGCCGCGTCACGACGAAGAGCGTGAAAGCCGGCGGCCATGAGCGCCGCGCGCCTACCGAAAGTGGCCGGAATCGACGCACCCATTCCGACACCGGCGCACACTTCCTCCCCCGCGGTCGAACAACAATCCCATCCGGCCGACCCGGACGCACACTCCGGGACGCCGGATCCGGTCGGCCAACTCACCGCGGCCCAGGACCGGATGGCCTCCTGGATCTCCGACCTGACCACCCTGCACGAGCTCACCGGGCGGCTGGCCAGGACCGCGACCCTGCAGGACGCGCTGCGCGAACTGCTGCGCGCCGGCGGCACCTTGGTCGGTGCGCGACGCGGACTGGCCGCCGTCTCCCCGGTCGACCGGCTCGGTCCGGCCACCGTCGTGGGCCTCGGTCTCGGCCCGGCCGAGCTCGGCGCGCTGGAGACCGTCCCGCTGCCGGCCGCACCCGAGGCGGTGCCGGCGGAGGAGATCCACACCGATCTGTGCCGCGAGCCCGGACTCGGCCCGCGCCACCGCGAGGTCGCCCTGCGGCTCGGCTTCGGCGCCAGTTACGCCCTCCGGCTGTCCGCGGACTCCGCAGGCCGGCTGGGCTCGGCCCTGTGGTTCTACGACGAGCCGGCCGAACCCGGCGAACGGCAGCGCCACCTCATCGGCCTGTACTGCCGCCACGCCACCGAGCACCTCGCCCGGCTGCTCGAGCTCGACCGCAGCCGCGCCACCGTCGCCACGCTCCGCCAGGAGCTGCTGCCGACCCGGCTGCCCCGGGTCCCCGGGGTCCGTCTGGCGGTGCGGCACCGCCCGGCCGCGGGGGGCGGCGGCGACTGGTACGACGCCCTCCCGCTGCCCGAGGGCGCGCTGGGGCTGTCGGTCGGCGGCGTGAGCGGCGGCGGCATGAGCGCGGTCGCCGCGATGGGGCGGCTGCGGGCCTCCCTGCGGGCGTACGCGGTGATGGAGGGCGAGGACCCGGTCGCGGTCCTGTCCGACCTCGAGCTGCTGCTGCGGCTGACCGAGCCCGCCCGGTCGGCGACGGCCCTGTTCGCCTACGCCGAGCCGGCCTCCCGGAAGGTCTTGGTCGCCGGGGCCGGGCACTGTCCCCCGCTGATCGTCGGCGGGCACCGGGTCGAGTACGTGGAGACCTCGCTGTCCGCGCCACTGGGCATGCTCAGCTGCTGGGAGGCGCCCAGCGTCGAGTTCCGGGCGCTGGCCGGGGAGACCCTGCTGCTCTACACCGACGGCCTGCTGCACCGCACCGGCGATCCCGTCGACCGCGCCTTCGCCCGCCTGCACGCGGCCGCGGCGTCCGCCCCGCGGACCGCCCGGGACGACCCGGCGCAGCTGGTGGAGCACGTCCTGCACGCCATGCTCCCCGGCGACCGCGAGGACCCCCACCCGACCGAGGACGTCGTCCTGCTCGCCGCCCGCTTCGACTGACCACCGGCGGGGACCGCCGCCGGTCCTCCCCGCCCACCCACTTACGATGGGGTGGTCTACTGCGAGGAGGCATGACGTGGCCGAGGACCGCGCTCCGGAGACCCCGGAAGGCGACGAGCCCATCAAGCAGCGGAAGAACGGCCTGTACCCGGCCGTCTCCGACGAGCTCACCGAGGTGATGAAGTCCGGCTGGGCCGACACCGAACTGCGCGACCTGCAGCCGATCGAGCAGGCACCGTACGCCGCCAAGCGGCGCGCGGCGCTGTCCGCGCGCTTCCCCGGCGAGCGGCTGGTGGTCCCGGCCGGCAACCTGCGCACCCGCGCCAACGACACGGACTACCCCTTCCGTGCCGCGAGCGAGTACGTGCACCTCACCGGCGACCAGACCCAGGACGCCGTCCTGGTCCTGGAGCCCAACGGTGACGGATCTCACGACGCGACCGCCTACCTGCTCCCCCGCTCCTCCCGGGAGAACGGCGAGTTCTGGCTGGACGGCCAGGGCGAGCTGTGGACCGGCCGCCGCCACAGCCTGACCGAGGGCGAGGTCCTGCTGGGCCTGCCGTGCGCCGACGTCCGCAAGGTCGCCGACGTGCTGCGCGAGGCCGGCGGCCCGGTGCGGGTCGTCCGCGGCTACGACGCCGGCATCGAGGCCGCGCTGACCGACAAGGTCACCGCCGAGCGCGACGCCGAGCTGAAGGAGTTCCTGTCCGAGCTGCGGCTGGTCAAGGACGAGTGGGAGATCGGCGAGCTGCAGAAGGCCTGCGACTCCACCGCGCGCGGTTTCGAGGACGTCGTCCGGGTCCTGGACAAGGCCGAGGCGACCTCCGAGCGCTACATCGAGGGAACGTTCTTCCTGCGCGCCCGTGTCGAGGGCAACGACGTCGGCTACGGCTCCATCTGCGCGTCCGGCCCGCACGCCACCACCCTGCACTGGGTCCGCAACGACGGCCCGGTCCGCTCCGGCGACCTGCTGCTGCTCGACGCCGGCGTGGAGACCCACAGCCTCTACACCGCCGACGTCACGCGCACGCTGCCGGTGAGCGGCACGTACAGCGACATCCAGCGGAAGATCTACGACGCCGTGTACGAGGCGCAGGAGGCCGGCATCGCCGCCGTCCGCCCGGGCGCCGCGTACCGCGACTTCCACGACGCCGCCCAGCGCGTGCTCACCGAGAAGCTCGTCGAGTGGGGCCTGGTCGAGGGCCCGGTCGACCGCGTCCTCGAACTCGGCCTGCAGCGCCGCTGGACCCTCCACGGCACCGGCCACATGCTGGGCCTGGACGTCCACGACTGCGCCGCCGCCCGCACGGAGACCTACGTCAACGGCACGCTGGAGCCGGGCGTGGTCCTCACGGTCGAGCCGGGCCTGTACTTCCAGGCCGACGACCTGACCGTGCCGGAGGAGTACCGGGGCATCGGCGTCCGCATCGAGGACGACATCCTCGTCACCGAGGACGGCAACCGGAACCTCAGCGACGGCCTGCCGCGCCGCTCCGACGAGGTCGAGCGCTGGATGGCCGCCCTCAAGGGCTGACCCCCGCCGCCCGGACCGACGGCCGGGGCCCCACGGACCTCCGTGGGGCCCCGGCCTCCGTGCGTCACGGGCCGGCCCCGGTCCCCGTACGCCTGGGCCCTGTCGCCTAGGAGACCTTGAGCAGCGAGTCGTCCCGCCACTTGAGGATCTTGTCGAAACTGACCACCGCCCCGTGCCCGGGACGGTTGTGGAAGTGGACGTGGTCCACCAGCGCCTCGATCAGGAACAGCCCGCGCCCGTGCTCGGCGTGCTGGTCCTTCTTCGCCAGCGGACGTACGGAGTGGTGCGTACGGCGCAGGTCCGGGGCGAAGCCCGGGCCGGAGTCCGCCACCTCGATGCGGCAGCGATCGCCCTCGATGCGGGCCGTCACCCGGTACTCGCCGTGGGCGGCGTGCTCAACGGCGTTGGCACAGGCCTCGGTGAGGGCGACCGACAGGTCGTAGGAGATGTCGGGGTCCACCCCGGCGGTCTCCATCGTCCCCAGCAGGAGCCGGCGGGCGAGCGGAACGCTCGCAGCCTCGCGCCGCAAATGGAGGGACCACCAGATGCTCATGCTCAGCCTCCTGGCTGCGGCTCGACATACCGATACGTATTGCCCCGAAACACGGTCGGTAAGCGTGGCGTTGACGTGATGCCAGCCATACGGCGGATGCCGTCGCTCCTCAGGCGGGTGGTAGGAACGCCGCCGGACGCCATAGCACAGACCGGCGTGTTCCGGGACCCGCCGTTCGCAAGGCGGGCGCGCGGTGAGAAGATGACGCCCGTCATGTCTACCCCCGTGCGCGCCGGCGCCGATCTGCGACTGCTGCGGGCCGCGGTGTTCACCGCGGTCTGCGTCGTGTTGTCCGCGGGCGCGCACATGCTGGCGTCGGGGCACGGGGTGCCCGGCTGGACGCTGGCGGTGGGCTGGCTGGCCGTCTTCGCGGTCGTCGCGCCGCTCGCCGGGCGGGAGCGCTCGATGCCCGCCATCGCGACCGGGCTCGCGGGCGGACAACTCGTGCTGCACGTGCTGTTCAACGTGGGCGGGGTCTGCGGTGCCGGCGGGATAGCCGAGATCGCCGGGCGGCTGCTCTGCGACGAGCGGGCGGCGGCGCTGCGCTCCCACGCGCACTCCGCGGCCGGGACGGGCCACATGGTGGGCATGCCCGCGATGCCCGGCATGCCCTCCGCGGCCGCCGAGAGCACGATGCTCTCCTACAGCCTCCCCATGCTGCTCGGGCACGTCGTCGCCGCGGTGACCGCCGGCTGGCTGCTGCGCCGCGGCGAGGCCGCGCTGTGGCGGCTGGTCGCCCTGTCGGCCCGCGGGCTGGCCGAGCTGTCGGGCGGCGCCCTGCGCCACGCCGTCGCGCTCGTACGCCTCCTGCTGTCGGGCAGCCCGGCCGAGCCCCGCGCCGTCCTCGTCCCGAGCCGTGCCGGCGGCTCCACCCGCGTGCCGCGCACGGTGCTGCTGCGGCACAGCCTGGCCCGGCGCGGTCCGCCGGCGTACGCCCCCGCGGCCTGAACGCGACCCGCTCCACCGACGTACGAGGGCGGAGTCGCGCGCCGCACGCGTGCCATCCGTCACCTTCCCTCCGTCACCGTGGAGTCTCCGCATCATGAACACCGTCATGCGCCGCGCCACCGCCCTCGCCGCCGTCACCGGGGCGGCCGTGCTCGCCACCGCCGTCCCCGCCTTCGCGCACGTGAGCGTCCAGCCCGGCAACGCCGCCAAGGGCGGCTACAGCACGGTCGCGTTCAAGGTCCCCAACGAGGACGACAAGGCCTCGACGATCAAGGTCGAGGTCAACCTGCCGAGCGACCACCCGATCGCCTCCGTCTCCACCCAGCCGGTGCCCGGCTGGACGGTGCAGATCACCAAGACCAAGCTCAAGACCCCGCTGAAGACCGGGCACGGCGACCTCACCGAGGCCGTCACGAAGATCACCTGGAGCGGCGGGAAGATCAAGCCCGGCGAGTTCCAGCAGTTCCCCGTCTCCCTGGGCCCGCTGCCCGAGGACACCGACCAGCTGGTCTTCAAGGCGCTCCAGACGTACGACAACAAGGAGGTCGTGCGCTGGATCGAGGAGCAGCAGAAGGGCCAGGAGGAGCCGGAGCACCCGGCGCCCGTGCTGACCCTGGCCGACGCCGCGGACGACGGCCACGGCCACGACGCCTCCACCTCTGACGACAAGAAGGACGACGCCAAGGCCGAGGCCGTCTCGGCGTCCGGCGACGGCGCCACCGAGAAGGCCGCCTCCGCCGACGCCAGTGACACCACGGCCCGGGTGCTGGGCATCGTCGGCATCGTCGTGGGCGTGCTCGGCGTCGCCTTCGGCGTGGTGGCCGGCCGCCGTCGCGGCGCGGGCACCCCGTCCGCCTGACGCACCATCGCCGGGGCGGCCGCCGCGCACGCACCGCGGCCGCCCCGGCGCCGCAACGAATTCCTGGGGAACCCCTGATGCGTACCACCCTCAGGGCGGCAGCCTCGGCCGCCGCCGTCGCCGCACTCGCCCTGACCCTCGCCGCCTGCGGCGGCCCGAACGGCGGGGCGGACACCTCCGGCGCCGGGCCGGTCGTCTCCGTCGAGGGGACACCGAAGGCCGCGACCGTCCTGGACACGCCGTTCGAGAAGCCGGACATGATCCTCACGGACACGCACGGCGCGACGTACGACTTCGTCGAGCGGACCAAGGGCCGGCCGACCCTGCTCTTCTTCGGCTACACCCACTGCCCGGACGTCTGCCCGACGACGATGAGCGACATCGCCATCGCCAAGTCGAAGCTGCCCGCGGCCGAGCAGGACGAACTCCTCGTGGTCTTCGTGACCACCGACCCCGAACGCGACACCCCGCAGCGGCTCGGCGAATGGCTGGGCGCGCAGGACAAGTCCTTCGTCGGCCTCACCGGTGACTTCGCCACGATCCAGGCGGGCGCGCGCTCGCTCGGCGTGGACGTGGAGAAGCCGGTGAAGGAGAAGGACGGCAGCATCACCGTGACGCACGGCGCCCAGGTCATCGCGTACTCGCCGAAGGACGACAAGGCGCACGCGCTGTACATGTCGGGCACGACGTCCGAGGAGTTCGCCGCCGACCTGCCGAAGATCATCACGGGGCGGACGCCGTGACCCCGACCCGCTCCCTGCGGCGGATCCCCGTGGCGGCGGCCCTGGTGCTGCTCGGCGCCACGGCCTGCTCCGGGTCACCGGACGGCCCCGAACTGACGGTGAGCGGCGCCTACATCCCGCAGCCAGCGCTGGCGGACATGGCGGCCGGCTACTTCACCGTCAGCAACACCGGCGACCGGGACGCCCGGCTGACCTCCGTCACCAGCGACCTGTCCGGGGACATCACCCTGCACAGCACCGAGGACAACCGGATGCGCCGGGTGACCTCCTTCACGGTCCCGGCGGGCGGGCGGCTCACGCTCGCGCTCGGCGGCAACCACCTGATGCTGACGGACCTGGAGCACAAGCCCGCGGCCGGCGAGCAGGTCTCGCTGCGGCTGCACTTCGACGACGCCGACACCATCGACGTACGGGTCCCGGTCAAGCCCGCGGGCTACCACCCGGGGGACTGAGGAGAGCGCCATGAGGGTGATGACGAAGTCCGCGCTGCGGCTGCTGGCCGTACCGCTCGCCGTGCTCGGCCTGCTGCTCGGCACCGCGGCACCGGCGTCCGCGCACGCCGCGCTGGTCGGTTCCGACCCGGCCCAGGGATCGGTCGTCAAGACCGCGCCGGCGCAGGTGCGGCTGTCCTTCTCCGAGGGTGTGCTGCTGTCGAGGGACTCCATCCGGGTCCTCGGCCCGGACGGCAAGCGCGCCGAGACCGGCGACGCGAACGACGGCGGCAGGGGGAGCACGACCGCGGCCGTCGCCCTGCGCCCGGGGCTCGGCGACGGCACGTACACCGTCGCGTGGAAGGTCGTCTCGGCCGACAGCCACCCGGTCGCGGGCGCCTTCACCTTCTCCATCGGCGCGCCCTCCAAGACCTCCGTCCAGCTGCCCGACCAGGAGGTGGGCGGGGGCACCGTCGGCACCCTGTACGACATCGCCCGCTACGCCGCCTACCTCGGCTTCGCACTGCTGGTCGGCGCCGCGTTCTTCATCGGCGTGTGCTGGCCGGACGGCGCGCGGACGCGGTCGATGCGGCGGCTGGTGGCCGCCGGCTGGGCCGCGATGGTCGCCGCGACGATACTGCTGCTGATGCTGCGCGCCCCCTACGCCAACGGGGGCGGGCTGGGCGACGCCTTCGACCTCGGCGGCGTGCGGGACGTCCTGGACACCCGGCCCGGCGCCGCGCTGGTGTCCCGGCTGCTGCTGCTCGCCGCGGGCGCGGTGTTCATCGCCGTGCTCTTCGGCAGCTGGGCCAAGCGGGAGGACCCGGTCGAACGCCAGGACCTCGCCTGGGGCCTGGCCATCGGCGGCACGGTCGTGTCGGTCGGCCTGGCCGCGACATGGGCCATGGCCGAGCACGCCTCGGTCGGCATCCAGGCCTCGGTGGCGATGCCCGTCGACATCGTGCACCTGCTGGCCATGGCCGTCTGGCTCGGCGGTCTCACCGCGCTGCTGGTCGCGCTGTGGAGCGGGCAGCGCGTGGAACGGGCCGTGGTGCAGCGTTTCTCGAAGATCGCCTTCGGGGCGGTGGTGACCCTGGTCGTCACCGGCGTCTACCAGTCCTGGCGCCAGCTCGGCTCCTGGGACGCGCTGGTGTCCACCGGCTACGGCCAGCTGCTGCTGGTCAAGATCGGCCTGGTCATCCTCCTGGTGGAGCTGGCCTGGCTGTCCCGCCGCTGGACCGCGCGGCTCGGCGACACGGCCGTCCGCGGCAAGCCCGCCGTCGCCCAGCCGGTCGCCGCGGGACGGAAGGGCGCCGGCGGCGGTGGCGGGGGTGCGTCCGAGCGTGCCGAACAGCTGGCCCGCCAGGAGGCGGCGCTGGCCAAGGAGCGGGCCCGCAAGGACCGCGACGCCGACACCGAGCGCACGGGCCTGCGCAAGTCGGTGCTGGCGGAGGTGGCCGTCGCGGTCGTGGTGCTGGCCGTCACGACGCTGCTGACCGGCACCCAGCCGGGCAGGGCCGCCGAGGAGGGCGCCGCGCAGCAGCAGGCCTCCGCGCCGGTGTCCGAGGTGCCCGAGCCGCTGGACGTGAGGATCCCGTTCGACACGGGCGGCACGAACGGCAAGGGCGAGGCGGAGGTGACCCTGGACCCGGGCGGCGTCGCCGAGAACGAACTCCACCTGCTGGTCACCTCCCCCGACGGACGGGCCTTCGACGTCCCCGAGGTGCAGGTCTCCTTCACCCTGAAGTCCAAGAAGATCGGCCCCATCCCGGTGACGCTGGGGAAGATCGACACTGGTCACTGGAGCGCCGAGAACGTCCAGATCCCGGTCCCCGGGGAGTGGACGGTCGCCGTGACCGTACGGACCTCGGACATCGACCAGGTCACCCGCACGAAGGTAGTGAAGATCGGCTCATGAACGACCGCCCTCAGGACCTCTCACGGCGCCGTCTGCTCGGCACCGCCGGAGCGGCGGGCGCCGCGGGACTGCTCGTGGGCGGCACCTCGGGCGCCGTCACCGCGCACGCCACGCGGGACGAGGCCACCGCGCTGACCTCCGTCGGCGCCACGGCCGTCCCCTTCCACGGCACCCACCAGGCCGGCATCACCACCCCGCTGCAGGCCCGCGGCCACCTGGTCGCCTTCGACCTGGCCGCGGGCGCCGGGCGCAAGGGCGCCGCGGCGCTGCTGCGCCGCTGGTCGACGGCGGCCGAGGCGATGACGGAGGGCCGGGCCCCGTCGGGCGACAACCAGATCGCCCTGGACGCCGGGCCGTCCTCGCTCACCGTCACCTTCGGCTTCGGCCGCGGCTTCTTCGCCCGGACGGAGCTGACCGGGCGGATGCCGCAGGCGCTCGCCCCGCTGCCGGACTTCGCCTCCGACGCGCTCGACCGCGGGCGCAGCGACGGCGACCTGTGGATTCAGATCGGCTCCGACGACGCCCTGGTCGCCTTCCACGCCCTGCGCGTGCTGCAGAAGGAGGCCGCGGGCACGGCGACGCTGCGCTGGCAGATGAACGGCTTCAACCGCACCCCGGGCACGACCGCCGAGCCCCGCACCGCCCGCAACCTGATGGGCCAGGTCGACGGCTCCAACAATCCCCGGCCCTCCGACCCCGACTTCGACGCCCGCGTCTTCGTCCCCGCCTCCGGCTCCCCGCAGTGGATGGCGGGCGGCTCCTACGCGGTCGTCCGGCGCATCCGCATGCTGCTGGACACCTGGGACAACCTCCCCCCGGAGCGCCAGGAGAAGGTGATCGGGCGACGCAAGGCCGACGGCGCCCCGCTGTCCGGCGGCACCGAGGCGAGCAGGCCCGACCTCGACAAGCTCGGCCCGGACGGCCGTACCTTCGCGATCGCCGCCGACGCGCACGTCCGCGTCGCCGCCCCGGCCTCCAACGGCGGCGCGGCGATGCTGCGGCGCGGGTACTCGTACCACGACGGCTACCGTGACGACGGCGCACCGGACGCCGGACTGCTCTTCGTGGCCTGGCAGGCCGACCCGCTCAAGGGGTTCGTGCCGGTGCAGCGCAAACTCGACCGGGGCGACGGCCTGTCGCGCTTCCTGCGGCACGAGGCCAGCGGGCTCTTCGCGGTCCCGGGCGGCGCGGCACCGGGCGAGTACGTCGGCCAGCGGCTGCTGGAGTCCTGAGGCGGGACTTCGGCGGCAGGGCCTAGGCTGACAGACATGTCGCCGGCGAGCCGTTACACCTATCTCGGCCCTGAGGGCACCTTCACCGAGGCCGCGCTCCGGACGCTTCCGGAGGCCGCCACACGCGAGCTGGTCCCGATGGTCTCGGTGCAGGCCGCGCTCGACGCGGTGCGCAGCGGGGAGGCCGCGGCCGCCCTGGTGCCCATCGAGAACTCGATGGAGGGCGGCATCACCGCGACGCTGGACGAACTGGCGGCGGGCACCCCGCTGATGATCTACCGCGAGGTGCGGCTGCACATCGCGTTCGCGCTGCTGGTGCGCCCGGGTACGGGGCTCGGGGACGTCAAGACGGTCACCGGTCACCCGGCGGCGCAGGTGCAGGTCCGCAAGTGGCTGACGGCGCACCTGCCGGACGCCGCGTGGGAGTCGGCGGCGTCGAACGCGGACGGGGCCCGGCTGGTGGCGGAGGGCCGGTACGACGCGGCGTTCGCGGGCGAGTTCGCGGCGCCGACGTACGGGCTGGAGCCGCTGGCCACGCAGATCCACGACGCGGCGAACGCCGAGACCCGTTTCGTGCTGGTCGGCCGTCCGGCCCGGCCGGTCGCGCCGACCGGCGCCGACAAGACCTCGGCGGTGTTCTGGCTGGGCGACGACCACCCCGGCGCGCTGCTGGAACTGCTGCAGGAGTACGCGGTGCGCGGGGTGAACCTGATCCGCATCGAGTCGCGGCCGACCGGCGAGGGGATCGGCCGGTACTGCTTCTCGGTGGACTGCGAGGGGCACATCACCGAGCGCCGGGTAGGCGAGGCGCTGATGGGCCTGAAGCGGATCTGTCCGCAGGTGCGTTTCCTCGGCTCGTACCCGCGCGCGGACGAGGTGCCGCCGCAGCAGCGCAAGGGGACCACGGACGAGGAGTTCACGGCCGCGGCGGACTGGCTGGGGCGCGCCCTGGACGGGCGGGTCTGAGGCGCTCGCGCACCGCTTCCCGGGGGCCTTCGGTGAACAACCGGTGGCCCCTTCGGTTGTCCACCGCGTTATCCACAGGCCCTTGCCGCGGGCTGGGGATAAGTCGACAGAACAAGTCGCCCAAGGAACCGCCAGATCGACAAATCGGCACACTCGCGCCAACTGGTCCCACAGACCCCCAGGTCATCATTCGTCATCCCAATACCTTCGAACAACTCGATAGAGGGAAGAGTTCTCACTCGAAAGTGAGTGTTAGGAGGGTTTGGACCGGGAATCCATGCCCCCGCACCCACCCCGCGGAATGATCAGGTCCATCTTCCACAGCCCATCCACACCCGCTGTGGACAAGTGAGGGGGACCCCCCTCCCCCTGTGGATAACTCTCCGCTCCGGACCTGCCCCAACTGCCTTTGTCCACAGGCCACATGCCCTCCCCGGAGGGACGCGAAGAATTCGGTTGACGGTAACCGACCCGCCATTATCGGCCGTACGGCATTCCCCGCACCCGCTTTTCGAAGCGGACATAACACCCCATAAAGCACTTAACTTGTCGCGTCGGCACCCGGCGCACCGGTAGCCTGTTCCCGTGATTGACCTTCGCCTGCTTCGTGAGGACCCCGACCGTGTGCGCGCCTCCCAGCGCGCCCGTGGAGAGGACGTCGCGCTCGTCGACGCCCTGCTCTCCGCAGACGAGCGGCGCAGGTCGTCCAGTACCCGCTTCGACGAGCTGCGCGCGGAGCAGAAGTCGCTGGGCAAGCTGGTCGGCAAGGCCCAGGGCGAGGAGCGGGCCGAGCTGCTGAAGCGGGCCGAGCAGCTCAAGGCCTCCGTGAAGACCGCCGACGCCGAGCAGCACGAGGCCGCCGAGGAGGCGCACCGCCTCCTGCTGCAGCTCGGCAACATCGTCCACCCGGACGCCCCCGTCGGCGGCGAGGAGGACTTCGTCGTCAAGGAGGTCATCGGCAGCCCGCGCGACTTCGCGGCCGAGGGCTTCGAGCCCAGGGACCACATCGACCTCGGCGAGCTGCTCGGCGCCATCGACGTCGACCGCGGCGCCAAGGTCTCCGGCTCGCGCTTCTACTACCTGACCGGCCCCGGCGCCCTGCTGGAGCTGGCCCTGGTCAACGCGGCCATCGCGCAGGCCACCGCGGCCGGCTTCGTCCCGGTGCTGACCCCGACGCTGGTCAAGCCGGAGGCCATGGCCGGCACCGGCTACCTCGGCCAGGTCGAGGACGACGTGTACTACCTGGAGAAGGACGGCCTGTACCTGGTCGGCACCTCCGAGGTCCCGCTCGCCGCGTACCACATGGACGAGATCATCGAGGCGTCGAAGCTGCCGCTGCGCTACGCGGGCTTCTCGCCCTGCTACCGGCGCGAGGCGGGCTCGTACGGCAAGGACACCCGCGGCATCATCCGCGTCCACCAGTTCGACAAGGTGGAGATGTTCGTCTTCACCCGCCCCGAGGACGCCGAGGCCGAGCACGCCCGGCTGCTGGAGTGGGAGAAGCAGTGGCTGACCTCGCTCGAGCTGCCCTTCCGGGTGATCGAGCTGGCCTCGGGTGACCTGGGCTCCTCGGCGGCGCGCAAGTTCGACTGCGAGGCGTGGATCCCCACCCAGGGCAAGTACCGCGAGCTGACCTCGACCTCGAACACCACCGAGTTCCAGGCCCGCCGGCTCTCCGTGCGGCTGCGGGACGAGAACGGCACCCGCCCGCTGGCCACACTCAACGGCACCCTGTGCGCCATCCCGCGCACCATCGTCGCCATCCTGGAGAACCACCAGCAGGCCGACGGCTCGGTCCGCGTCCCCGAGGTGCTGCGCCCGTACCTGGGCGGCCGTGAGGTGCTGGAGCCGGTAGCCAAGTGACCGCCCCGCTCCCCTACCGTCTGGTCGCGACGGATCTCGACGGCACGCTGCTCGGCCCCGACCACACCGTCTCCGGACGTTCGCGCAAGGCGCTCGCTGCGGCCACCGCGGCGGGTGCCGATCACATCGTCGTCACCGGCCGCCCGGTGGCCCGTACGGTGCACGTCCTGGAGGACCTGGGCTACGAGGGCCTGGCCGTCTGCATGCAGGGCGCGCAGGTCTACCACGCGGGCGAGCGGCGGCTGCTGACCTCGGTCACGCTGGACCGGCAGACCGCCCGGACGGCGCTGGCCAAGATCGAGGCGGAGACCGGCCCGCTGGCCGTGGCGGCGGCGCTCGACGGCATCGACGGCGACATCGTGCTCGGCCCCGGCTACCGGCTGTTCGACTCGGAGCTGCCGGTGGGCGGCGAGGTGGACGACGTGGAGGGGCTGTGGGCGTCGCCCGTCAGCAAGCTCTACGTCCAGCATCCGCGACTGGGCGACGACGAGCTCGCGCACGCGGCGACCACGGCCGCCGGGGGCCTGGTCAGCGCCGTGATGTCCGGTACGGGCATCGTGGAGCTGCTGCCGCTGGGGCTGTCCAAGGCCCGGGGGCTGTCGCTGGCCGCCCGCCGGCTGGGCGTGACGGCCGCCGAGACCATCGCCTTCGGCGACATGCCCAACGACCTGCCGATGTTCGAGTGGGCGGCCCACGGCGTCGCGATGGGCAACGCCCACCCGCTGCTGAAGGCGGCCGCCGACGAGGTCACGGCCTCCAACGGCGAGGACGGGATCGCCCTGGTCCTGGAGCGGCTCTTCCCCGGGGCGTGAGCCCGCGGCACGCGAGGCCGATCAGCAGGGCGATGACGTGCCCGAGGTCGGTGTAGGTGCGCCCCGGTGCGACCAGGGGGTACGCGAAGAAGCCCGCGGCCGCGAGCAGGTAGGGCAGCCGCCAGGGCGGTCGTACGCGGTGGGTGAGCACGCCGATGGCCCCGGCCAGCCCGTAGCTGACGCCGATGTCGACGGTGTGGGCGAGCGAGGCCGGCAGCCGGTCCGCGTGGATGCCGAGCAGCACGGCCTGCTGGCTGAGGACGCTGGCCCCGACGTGGGCCAGGGCCACGACGCCGAGCCAGCGCCGGGTGCCCAGCCAGCGCTCGGCGGGGGCGTGGACGGCCTCGAAGCAGAGCGCGTACAGCCCGAAGGCCGCCGGGGACTCGGTCCACAGCGCGCTGCCGACCAGCGCCCGCACCGGCTGGGAGCCGAGCTCCGCCAGGTTGGTGCTGTTGTGGTGTAGCAGGAAGGACCTCAGGTCCGGCGGGGCGGCCGCCATGATGCCGCTGGTCACGGCGAGGGCCAGCAGCCAGATGTGCGTGCCGGGGGCGGAGCGCACCCAGGCCCGCACCTCGGGGACGACGACCCGGGCCGCCGCGCCGCTCAGTGCGGTGCGGCGGCGCCCGGTGCCGGCGGTGCCGGCCGCCTCGTCCGTTGCCATCCCCTCCATCGTGCGGCAGGGGGACGGCTGCTTCAGCGGGTTCAGGCCGCCTTGATCGCGGAGATGTCGAAGGTCAGCTTGACCTTGTCGCTGATCAGGACGCCGCCGCCCTCGAGGGCCGCGTTGTAGGTGAGGCCCCAGTCGCCGCGGTTGACGGTCGTCGAGCCCTCGAAACCGACACGGAGGTTGCCGTAGGGGTCGGTGGCGGAGCCGTTGTAGGTGAAGTCGATGGAGACCGGCTTGGTGGTGTCCTTGATCGTGAGGTCACCGTGCATGCGGTAGGTCTCGTCGTCGACCTGCTCGGCGGAGCTGCTGCGGAAGCTGATCTCCGGGTAGGTGGCGGCGTCGAAGAAGTCGCCGGTGCGCAGGTGCTCGTCGCGCTGGGCCTGGTTGGTGTCGATGCTGACGACCTTGATGGTGACCTCGGCGGAGGAGTTGGCCGGCTTGCCGCCGTCCAGCTGCAGCTTGCCCTCGTACTCCGCGAACTGGCCGCGCACGGTGGTGACCATCGCGTGGCGCACGGCGAAGCCGACCTCGCTGTGGGTCGGGTCGATCGTGTACTCGCCGGTCAGGTGCGCCAGGTCGGCGGACGGCGCGGTGGTGACGGCAGCGGTCTCGGTGGCATCGCTCTTGCGATTGAACAGGCCCATGACTAACTCCTTGGGGACGCGTTGGTTTACGATTCAACCTCCTTCACGGTAGCGGCATTCCCTTGAATTCTCAAGGAGTCCTGTGATCCAGCCCACTTCCGGGGGACGAGGACGAAGCGCCGGCGGTCCCGGGCACGGGACCACCGGCGGCGGAGCCCGGCGGCGGCACGCGCGGCGAGCGCGTCGACGTGGCGGGCCAGCTCCGGGCTGAACAGCGCGATGAGCAGGCCGAGGGCGGCCAGGAACACACCCACGGCGAAGAGCAGCGGAGTCTCGGACGTCACGCCGCACATCTGACAATCCGATGTGCGGACGTCGGGGGAGCAGGGCCGCCCGGGCGGAAGAAGACCACCCGGGCGGCTTACGGTAGGACGGGCCCTAGGCCGGAACGATCACTCCTCGCCGGCCAGCGTCAGCGACCGCATCCGCTGCCCCGCGAAGGCCGTCGCGGCGAGGGTGACGCCGACCAGCAGCACCACCGCGAGCGGCAGCCCCACGTCGGAGGTCACCGTGCCCTCGCCGGCGATCTTCTGGGCCAGCGCCAGGGCCCACTGCTGCACGCTCAGCGTGCGCGCCCCCGGCACCAGGCTGCCGATCAGCGACTCCCAGATCAGCGCGTAGACCAGGCCGAAGACCACCGCCTGCCGGGTCACCACGCCCAGCAGCAGGAAGATCGCCGCGTAGGTGACGGAGGCGACCGCCGCCGCGGCGGTGAACGCGACCGCGATGCCCTGGCTGTTGCCGTTGAGGATGAACCCGGCGATCAGCGTCGGCACCGCCGAGAAGACCACCGACACCGCGATGGCGACCAGCAGCTTGGTGACGATGATCGTCGGCCGCCGTACCGGCTTGGCCAGCAGGTAGATGATCGAGCCGTCGTCGATCTCCGGCCCGATGGCGCCGGTGCCGGCGATCACGCCGACCAGCGGCACCATCGTCGCCAGCGCGAAACCGCCCAGCACCGAACTCGCGATGGAGTCGTCGGCGCCGACCAGCGCCCGCACCGCCACGGAGATCAGGATCAGCAGCGCGGGCAAGGCGAACAGGACCAGGGCCCGGCGGCGGCCCAGCAGCCCCCGGTAGGTCAGCCTGGCCACGGTGGGATTGAACATCGGAGCTCCTTACAGCCGTGTGCCTACGCCGTGACCAGGTAGGAGAAGACGCTCTCCAGGGACTCGTCGGACGGCGAGACCGTGTAGAGCCGGATGCCCCGCTCCCGCGCGACGCGCGGCAGCAGCTCGGTGAAGCCGGCGAAGTCGATCGCCTGGATGCGCAGCGCCCGCTCCTTCCAGTCCAGCTCGATGGCGGCCGTGGACCCGTCCGCGATCAGCGCGGCGGCGAGCGCCCGGTCGTCGCTGGAGCGCACCAGGTAGCGGTGCGGCCGGTCCGTCATGAGCCGGCGGATCTTGCGGAAGTCGCCCGAGGCGGCGTGCCGGCCGGCGACGACCACCTCGATGTGGCTCGCCAGCTGCTCGACCTCCTCCAGGATGTGCGAGGAGAACAGCACCGTGCGGCCCTCGGCGCCCATCCGCCGCAGCAGGTCCATCAGGTGCAGCCGCTGCCGGGGGTCCATGCCGTTGAAGGGCTCGTCCAGCAGCAGCACCGACGGGTCGTGCACGAGCGCGGAGGCCATCTTGGCGCGCTGCCGCATGCCCTTGCTGTACGTGGAGACCGGCCGGTCCTGGGCGAACTCCATCTCGACCGTGGCCAGGGCGCGCTGCGCCGCCGCCCCCGGGTCCGCCAGCCCGTGCAGTTCGGCGTTGGCGACCACGAACTCCCGGGCCGTCAGGAAGTCGTACATCGCCTCCCGTTCGGGGACGATGCCGATGTGCCGGTACACCTGCTCGTTGCGCCAGACCGTGGCGCCGTCGAGGGTGACGGTGCCGGCCGAGGGGGCCAGGAAACCGCCCATCATGTTGATCAGGGTGGACTTGCCCGCGCCGTTGGGGCCGAGGAGCCCGGTGACGCCGGGGCCGATCGTCATCGTCACGTCGTTGACGGCGACGACGTTGCCGAACCAGCGGGACACGTGGTCGATGGACAGGGTGGTCACGACAGTACGGCCTTTCGGTAGCGGCGCATCAGCAGGCCGAAGGAGCCGGCGATCACGGCGAGGAGGACGAGGAGGTAGACCGTGCCGACGACCGCGTCCTTCGGGCCCGCGCCCTCGGGGAAGCTGGAGGTCGCCCCCAGCCACCAGGTCTGCGCGCCGTCGATCAGCGTGATCGGCGAGAACAGGCCGAGCCAGCCGATCACGTCGGCGTTGCCGTTGATCGAGGCGACGCCCTGGACGCTGGTCACCGCGCCGTACGAGAGCGTGAACACCGCGATGACCGCGGCGACGCCGAAGCCCCGGCGCGGCGTCAGCGCCGCGATGACCAGGCCGATGCCCGCGAACAGCAGCGACAGCAGCAAGGCGGCGAGCATCGCCTTGGCGAAGCCCGCGCTCTGGTCGCTCACGTCGAACTTGGCCAGCAGCGCCCCGATGTACATGATCAGCAGCGGCGTCGCGGTGAGGATGAACAGCGCCGTGGTCAGCGCGGCGAACTTCGACGCGACGTAGTCGACCGCCTCGATCGGACGCGAGAAGTACAGCGGGGTCGTCTTGAACCGCAGGTCCAGCGAGACGGCCTGCGGAGCCTGCGCCGCCAGGTAGAGGCCGATGACCGCCTGCATGATGATCGCGTACTGGGTGTACTCGATCGGCAGTTTGGTCGCCTTCGTGCCGATCGCCACCGCGACCATGATCCCGGCCGGAACGCACATCACGGCCAGCAGGATCATCGGCAGCACCTTGGACTTCGCCGAGCGGCCGAGCCCGTACGCGCTGCGCAGGCTCTGGACGTACAGCGACGTGCGCGCGTAACCGCGGCCCAGGCGCGGGCCGTCGTAGTGCCGGTAGCCGATGTCGTGGATGACGTCGGCGGCGGGCGTCCTGCCCTCAAGCTGCGTCATGCTCGTCCCCTCCCCGGAAGATCTCGGCGATGCGGTGCCGGTGCTGCTCCATGCGCACCAGGCCCGTGCCGAGCTCAGCGACCGCGTCGCGGACCGCGTCGTACGTCTCGTCCCCGTCGATGTCGACCATGACCAGCCGGCCGTCCGCGTGCGCGTTGAGCCCGGCGGCGGTCAGCTTCGCCACCAGTTCGTCCTCGTGCTCGGTGACCTCGACGGTGAGCGAGGCGGTCGCCTGGGTGAAGTCGCTGGTCGAGGAGGAGCGCAGCAGGGAGCCGCCGTCGATGACGACGATGTGGTCGCTGGTGCGCTCCAGTTCACCGAGCAGGTGGGAGGTGACCAGCACGGAGATGCCGAACTCGGTGTGGACGCGCCGGATCAGTTCGAGCATGTCGTCGCGGCCGACGGGGTCCAGCCCGTTCGTCGGCTCGTCGAGCAGCACCAGCCGGGGGTCGTGGACCAGCGCCTGGGCCAGCTTCACCCGCTGCTTCATGCCCGTGGAGTACCCGCCCATGGGGCGGTACCGCTCCTCGTACAGGCCGACGTGGCGGAGCGTGTCCGCGGTGCGCTCACGCGCGGCGGCCGGCGGCAGCCCCGAGATACGGGCCATGTGGACGACGAACTCCGTCGCCGACACGTCCGGGGGCAGGCAGTCGTGCTCCGGCATGTAGCCCACATGGGCGCGGATCGCCGCGCCCTCTGTCGCCACATCCATGCCCAGGACGGCGGCCCGGCCTTCCGTGGCCGGCGCCAACCCCAGGAGAATCTTGATCAGGGTCGACTTGCCGGCTCCGTTGGCACCGACCAACCCGGTCACGCCGGGTGCGATGTCGACGGTGAGCCGGTCCAGAGCGGTCACCCTCGGGTACCGCTTCGTCAGGCTTTCGGTAGCGATCACAGTCACGCCACGAACCTAGTGGCGCGGGCCACACCCCGTCGTCACTCTGGGGGGCGGTTGTGCGTAGTCCTTGGGGTTGACTCCCCCGTAGGGGAGGCGGTGCGGTGCGTCCGTCTTGCCGGGGTTCCTCCTGCGGGTCGCGCGGTTCAGCCGTGGCGGGGCGTCGTCCGGGAGCACGGTCGGCTCCACCGGTCGCCCCCGACGGGCCGGCCCCCGCGGTGGTGCCGCGTGGCGCTGCGTCGGGTCGTGGGGTGCGGGCGCGTGGGAGTGCGCGGGTCGCGCTCGCGTGAGGGGTGCGTCGGTGTGCGGGGCACGGGGGTGCGGAGCGTGCGTGGACGGTGCGTGCGTGGGCGGTGCGTGCGTGGGCGGTATGCGCCTGCCCCGCCGTACGCGCGGATGCGGCGGTACGGGCCGCCGTCGTGCGCGGGCGAGTCGGCGACCGGACGTTCCCTGGCTCCGTCGCGGACCGGGGTGTCCCGCCGCGTGTGGGGCCGGGTCGAGCCGGCGGTGACCGTCACAGCCCCGGGGGTGCGGGTCGTCTCCGGCATCGTCGTCCTCGTCATCGTGCTCGTGGTCCTGCTCGTGGTCCTGCTCGGGGTGGTGCTGGGGGCGGTGCTCGTGGTGCTCGGCGTGGTGCTCACTGCCGTGCTCCGGCGCGGGCCGGTGTGTGCGCCCGTCGTCCGGGGGGTCCGGACGGTTCCGCTGGAGCGGGCGCCGCGTCCGGCGCCGTGGTGGTGCTGGTGCGCTTGCCCTCGGGCGGTCCGCTCGACGCGGTCCTCCAAGGTCGGGACGGCCTGACGTGACGTCAACGGGAGCCGTGCGGCACGTCGTACCGGCTGGTCACGCGCGTCCGCGGCGGTCATGCGCAGAGCGCCCACTCGCGGCGGCGGGGGGTACGGGCCGGGGCCGCGGTCGCGTCGGTCAGTGCGGGGTCGAGGCCGGCGTCGCCGATCGGGCGGGTGCGCACGCGGGCCACGGGCGAGGCGCCGTGGGCCTCGGCCCGGATGCGCTGCTTCATCGTCGGCGGCAAGGAGTGTGCGTCGGCCGCGGCGGTGAGGCAGGGCGCCGGCACGAAGGGGACGGACGGCTCGGGCACGACGGGTTCGCTGCGGTACGACGTGCGGCACGACGGGACGTCCGGTGTGCGTCCGCCCGGTTCGACGCGCGGTCCCGGACCGGACGCGGCGGCGCCCACCGCCACCGGTTGTGGTGCCGGCTCCGTACGCGGCGCCGGTGCCCAGTGGCGGACCGCCTCGGCGGTCGGCAGGAACCGGGTCCCGGGGACGGTCTCGGGTCGCGGCGCGGCAGGAGCCGTGCTACGCGACGCCGGGACGGCGAACCCGAAGTACGCGACCATCTTGAGCAGGAGCGTCACGAAGACGTCCCAGAACGTCCTGACATGGGTGTTGGCAGCCATGACCTCTCACTTCCTTCGGTGAGTCGGGAGCGACTAATCCGATGATGCGGAAGTGAGCACGAAATCCTCGGTGCCGCACCCCGAGGGTGCCGATATTCCGATCAACACCACCCGGGTGGCCCAGCCGTGCCCCGGCCGGCCGCTCCGGCGAGGACCTTCCGGCGCGGTGCACCCCGAGTTGCGGGTCCTGGCGTCCGGGGGTAGGGCGGCGTCCTGTTGCCCGTGGCGTGCGTCGCCCCGTCCACAGGGTGCGTACCCGGGAGCCGCACGGGGCCCGGTTCGCCGGCGGTTTCCACCGGACGGCGGCCGGAGCCCCGATCGTCCGACCACTCCGGGCCGGGCGGCGCCAGGGCCCGTAGGGTGGAGGACATGCGCCTGAGCACTGTGATCCTGCCGATCCACCGCTGGAACGAGGGCCGGAAGGTCTGGCGTCGGGCCGAGGAACTCGGCTTCCACGCCGCCTACACCTACGACCACCTGTCGTGGCGGAGCTTCCGGGACGGCCCGTGGTTCGGGGCGGTGCCGACGCTGACGGCGGCGGCCGCGGCGACGGAGCGGATCCGGCTGGGCACGCTCGTGACCTCGCCGAACTTCCGACACCCGGTGACGCTCGCCAAGGAGTTGATCTCCCTCGACGACGTGAGCGACGGGCGGCTGACGCTCGGCATCGGCGCCGGCGGGGTGGGCTACGACGCGACCGCGCTGGGGCAGGTGGCGTGGACGCCGCGGGAACGGGCCGACCGCTTCGGCGAGTTCGTCACCGTACTGGACCGGCTGCTGACGGAGCCGGTGGTGAGTCACGAGGGCGAGTTCTACTCGGCGGACGAGGTGCGGAACATCCCCGGCTGCGTGCAGCGGCCGCGGGTGCCCTTCGCGGTGGCCGCGACGGGCCCGCGCGGGCTGCGGCTGGCGGCGCGCTACGGCCAGGCCTGGGTGACCTACGGCGACCCGAAGGGCCCGGCGGAGGTACCGGTGGACAGGTGCCCCGAGGTCGTCTCGCACCAGTACGACCAGCTGGAGATCGCCTGCGCCGAGATCGAGCGGGATCCGGGCGAGCTCGACCGCATCCTGCTGACCGGGTCGACGGCCGAGCGCCCGCTGGAGTCGCTCGACGCCTTCGTCGACTTCGCCGGCCGCTACGCGGAGGTCGGCATCACCGAGATCGTGCTCCACTGGCCGGTGCCGGACTCCGTCTACGCGGCGGACGAGAAGGTCTTCGAGCGCATCGCGACCGAGGCGCCGGCCCAGCTCAGTTGAGCCGGCGGCGGGCGTTGCGCCGCCACTGGCCGAGCAGCACGGGTGACGCCGTGGGCGGCGGACCCGCGGGACAGACGTCGAAATGACTGATCCGGCAGGTGTCGGAGGGGTCGGCGGCACGCAGGTTGACCGCCGTGCCGTCGCCCGCGACGCGCCAGCGGCGACCGGCCGGGACGGTGGCCGGCGGCCACTCGCCGGGCTCGACCAGGATCCAGCGACCGCCGGCGGTGCGGTGGCGGTAGGCGGCGCAGGCGCACCGGCCGCAGGTCGTGGCGGTGCCGGCCGCCGGATCGGCGACGGGTATCGCGGTGCGCGCGGCCAGGCGGATGCCGTCCACGACGGTCGGCAAAGCGTCGGCCAGGAGCACCGGTTCCCGGTCGGGCTGCTCTTCACAACGCACAAGGGCCATGGCGAGATGGTGGCACCCGGCACTGACAACGGCGACGGAGAGTGTGGCGGTGATCGCACTCAGCGCCCGCCTGCTGTCATATGCAACCTCATGGGGGACCATGGGTCGGTGACCTCAGCCACCCAGCATCCCAGGACCCCGGACGCCACCCTCGCGGCCCCCGCGCCGCGGCTGATCGCCACCGACCTGGACGGCACGCTCCTGCGCGACGACAAGACCGTTTCGGCCCGGACGATCGCCGCCCTGGCGGACGCGGAGGCCGCGGGCATCGAGGTCTTCTTCGTCACCGGCCGGCCCGCGCGGTGGATGGACGTCGTCGCCGCGCACACCGCCGGCCACGGCATGGCGATCTGCGCCAACGGCGCCGCCGTCTACGACCTGCACCGCGACAAGCGGCTGCTGGCGGCCTACCCCCTCGACCCGCGGGACGCGCTCGCGGTCATCGCGTCCCTGCGCACCGCCGTCCCCGGCACGACCTTCGCCGTCGAGCTGACCGGCGGCTTCGCGTACGAGCCGGAGTACCCGCCGTACGCCCCCGCGCCCGACGCGGTCGTCGCCCCGGTGGAGGAGCTGCTCGACGGCGGGCGGCAGGGCCAGCCCGTGCTGAAGCTGCTGGCCAAGCACCCGTCCATCGACCCGGACGTCTTCCTGCGCACCGCCCGCGCGGTGGCCGGGGAGCACGCCGAGATCACCCGGTCCAGCGCGTCGGCGCTGCTGGAGATCAGCGGTGCGGGGGTCAGCAAGGCGACGACGCTCGCACGCTGCTGCGCGGACCTCGGCATCTTGGCCGAGGAGGTCGTGGCCTTCGGGGACATGCCCAACGACCTCGCCATGCTGTCGTGGGCGGGCACCTCGTACGCCGTCGCCAACGCCCACCCCGAGGTGCTGGCCGCCACGACGCACCGCACCGTGGCAAACGAGGAGGACGGCGTCGCTATGGTGATCGAGCGGATCCTCGCCGACCGCTGACCCCGCCCGGCCTCACAGGGGCGCCTCCCAGGCGAGCGTGGTGCCCTTGCCGTCCGGCCCCGGCCCGAAGATCGACTCGCCGCCCAGCGACTCCGCGCGGCGGGCGAGGTTGCGCAGCCCGCTGCGCCGCCCGGTCTCCGGGATGCCGACGCCGTCGTCGGAGACGATGAGCCGCACCCCCTCGCGGCCGTCGGCGAGGACGGCGGTGGCGTCGAGCACCACCTCGACCCAGGTGGCGCCCGCGTGCCGCTGGACGTTGGACAGCGCCTCGCGCAGCGCCGCCACGAGGTTGCGGGCGCTGAGCGCGCCGACCCGGTGGTCGACGGGCCCGACGAAGCGGACGGAGGGCGGGAAGCCCAGGCCCCGCGCGGCGGAGCCGGTCTCCCGCAGCACCTGGGCGCGCAGTCCCGCCGGTGCGTCGTCGCCCGGCTCCTGCTGCAGCGCGAAAATCGCCGTCCGCACCTCCTGGATGGTGGCGTCCAGTTCCTCGACCGCGTGCGCGATGCCCGCCTCCGCGTCGGGCGGCAGCGCCTTGCGCCGGGCCCCCTGGAGCATCAGGCCCGTCGCGAAGAGCCGCTGGATGACCAGGTCGTGCAGGTCGCGGGCGATCCGGTCGCGCTCCTCGTAGACGGCCAGCCGGTTGCGGTCGCGCTGGGCGTCGGCGAGCAGCAGGGCCAGCGCCGCCTGCGCCGCGAACTGGACGGCGACGAAGCGCTCGTCCTCGGTGAAGCCCGGCACGCCGTGGGCCCTCGGCAGCGCGAGCGCGCCCATCACATGGCCGCTGCTCTGCAGCGGCAGGATCATGCAGGCCCCGAAGCGCGGGGCGATCGCCATGGTCATCCGGTCGTCGGTCGAGGCGTCCTCCACGAACACCGGCTCGCCCGCCATCAGCGGCGCCACGGGCGGGCTGTCCGCCTCGAGCACCGTGCCGACCAGGCCCGCGGGCTGCTGGGCCGAGACCGCGACCACCTCCAGACCGCCCTCGACCGTCGGCAGCAGAACCAGGCCCGCGTCGGCCGCCACGAGTGCGCGGGCCTGCTCGGCGACGACGTCGAGCGCGTTCTCGCCCGGTTGTTCGTCCGCCAGCAGCGCGGTCGTGACCGAGCCGACGGCGTCCAGCAGCTTGGCCAGTGGTTCTGCCATACGGCGAGCCTAGGCCGGTGCCGCGTCCTACGCCGTGATCGACTCCGGCTCGGGCGCGCCCAGTGCGTCGGCCGCACGCTCGCGGTCCAGGCCCCGGCGGAACGGGCCGTCGGCGGCGGCCAGCTCCTGGTGCGTACCGCGCTGCACGACCCGGCCGCGGTCGAGGACGAGGATCTCGTCGACCTCCTCCAGACCGGTGAGGCGGTGGGTGATCAGCACGGTCGTGCGGCCCGTGGTCGCGGCCAGCAGATCGGCGGTCAGGGCGTCGGCGGTGGCCAGGTCGAGGTGTTCGGCGGGCTCGTCGAGCACCAGGACGGGGAAGTCGGCGAGCAGCGCCCGGGCCAGCGCCAGCCGCTGGCGCTGGCCGCCGGACAGGCGGGTGCCGTGCTCGCCGACCGGGAGGTCGAGGTCCAGGTCGAGCCGGGCCGCGGCAAGCGCGCTGCGCAGCTCCGCGTCGTCCGCGCCGGGGCGGGCCAGGCGCAGGTTCTCCCGGACCGTGCTGTCGAAGGCGTGCGCGTCCTGGGCGCACAGGCCGACCATGCGGCGCACGGCGTCGCCGTCGAGGGCCGTGGCGTCGGTGCCCGCGAGGGTGTAGGTGCCCGCCTCGACGTCCAGGAAGCGCAGCAGCACGTGGGCGAGGGTCGTCTTGCCCGAGCCGGAGGGGCCGACGACCGCGATCCGGCGACCGGGCGTCAGTTCGAGGCCGACGCCGTCCAGCGCGGGCCGGGGCTGCCCCGGGTGGCGGGCGTTGAGACCGCGCAGCACCAGGGGGTGCGGCCCGGCGGGCACGGGGGCGGGGCGTTCCGGCTCCCGTACGGGCTCGGGGGTGTCGAGCACGTCGTACACGCGCTGCGCCGCCTGCCGGCTGCGCTGCCGGTACTGCGCCGCGAGCGGCATGGCCGCCACCGCCTCGAAGGCCGCGAGCGGGGTGAGCACGACGACCGCCAGCGCGACCCCGGACAGTCCGCCGGCGGCCACCGCCCGCACGCCCGCCCAGGCGCAGAGCGTGACGGTGAGTCCGCTGACCAGGGCGCCGAGCCCGGCCCCGAGTGCCGCACCGGCCGCGGAACGCGCCGCGATCCGGGTGAGCACGCGGTCCGTCCCGGCCGCCTTGGCGCGGCGCCCGGGCAGTGCCCCGGCGACGGTCAGTTCGGCGGTGCCGGTGAGCACCTCGACGATCTGGGCCGCGAGTTCGCCGCGGGCGGGGGCGAGGGCGCGTTCGGCGCGCCGGGCCAGCGCCGCGGAGAGGGCCGGCACGGCCACGCCGGCGGTGAGCAGTCCCACCGCCAGGGCCGCTCCGGCACCGGGCAGCAGCCACGCGGTGAACGCGGCCGCCGCGGTGCCGGTGAGCACGGCGGCGCCCGCGGGGAGCAGCCAGCGCAGGAAGTAGTCCTGCAGGCCGTCCACGTCGGCGACGAGGCGGGAGAGCAGGTCGCCCCGCCGGGTGTCGCGCAGCGCGGCGGGCGCGAGCCGCTCCAGCCGGCGGTACACGGTGACCCTGAGGTCGGCCAGGGCGCGGAAGACGGCGTCGTGCGAGACCAGGCGCTCGGCGTAGCGGAACACCGCCCGGCCGATGCCGAAGGCGCGGGTCGCGGTGACCGCGACCATCAGGTAGAGGACCGGCGGCTGCTGCGAGGCCCGGGATATCAGCCAGGCCGAGGTCGCCATCAGGCCGACGGCGCTCAGCAGCGCGAGGGCGCCGAGGAGCAAAGCGAGGGCGAACCGCGGCCGCAGCGGCGACGTGACCCGGCGTACCCGGGTCAGCGGCGCGGAGGTCCTGGAGGCCGCGGGCGGGGCGACGGCGAGGGCCGCGCCGAGGGGTTCGGGGGTGTTCGCCGTGGCCGCGGCCTGCCGTTCGGCCCTGGCGGGGTGCGCCGCCGTGGACGGCACGGCACGCTCCGGGCGCCCGTCGAGCCGCACGATGCGGTCCGCCACGGCCAGCAGCGCCGGGCGGTGCACCACGAGCAGCACCGTGCGGCCGGCCGCGAGCCGCCGTACGGCGTCGACCACGGCCGCCTCGGTCTCCCCGTCCAGCGCCGCCGTGGGTTCGTCGAGCAGCAGCAGCGGTCGGTCGGCGAGGAACGCCCGGGCCAGGGCGACGCGTTGCCGCTGTCCGGCGGAGAGCCCGGCGCCGCCCTCCCCGACGGCCGTCGCGGGGTCGAGGTCCGCGGCGCCCGCGTCCCGGAGCGCGGCGCGGACCCCGGCCGGGCTCGCGTCCGGCCGGGCCAGCCGTACGTTGTCGGCGACGGTCCCGGCGAAGAGGTACGGCCGCTGGGGGACCCAGGCGATCTGCCGGTGCCAGCCGGCCGGGTCGTGGGCGGCGAGGTCGGTGCCGCCGGCCAGGACCCGTCCCGAGGTCGGCTCGGTGAAGCCGAGCAGCACGGAGAGCAGGGTGCTCTTGCCGATCCCGCTGGGGCCGGTGAGGGCGATCGTCTCGCCGGGGGAGACCCGCAGGGAGACGGCGCCGAGGCGGCCCCGCACGGCGACCCCGTCCAGTTCGACGACCGCGGTCCGCAGGTCGGGGGCCGGGGCCGTGCCGCGCCGGGGCGGCGCGGTCTCCAGCACGGCGAAGACCTCGTCGGCGGCGGAGAGCCCCTCGGCGGCCGCGTGGTAGTGGGCTCCCACCTGGCGCAGCGGCAGGTACGCCTCCGGCGCCAGGACGAGGATGACCAGCCCGGTGTAGAGGTCGAGTTCACCGTGGACCAGCCGCATGCCGACACCGACGGCGACCAGGGCGACGGAGATGGTGGAGAGCAGCTCCAGGGCGAAGGAGGAGAGGAAGGTGATGCGCAGCGTCCGCATCGTGGCGCGCCGGTGGTCGGCGGTGATGGCGCGGATGGACTCGGCCTGGGCCTTGGCCCGGCCGAAGACCTTGAGGGTGGGCAGGCCCGCGACGACGTCGAGGAAGTGGCCGGACAACCGGGCGAGCAGCTGCCACTGACGGTCCATGCGGGCCTGGGTGGCCCAGCCGATGAGGACCATGAAGACCGGGATGAGGGGGAGGGTCAGGGCGATGGTGAGCGCCGAGATCCAGTCCTCGGTGACGATGCGGGCGAGGACGGCGGCGGGCACCACGACCGCCAGGCCCAGTTGGGGCAGGTAGCGGGCGAAGTAGCCGTCGAGGGCGTCGATGCCCCGGGTGGCGAGCGTGGTGAGCTCACCGGTCCGGCGCTCGGTGAGCCCCGCCGGGCCCAGTGCGGTGACGTGCTCCAGCAGCCGTGTGCGCAGCCGGGACTTGACGGCGGCCGAGGCGCGGTGGGCGCACAGCTCGGTGAGCCAGGAGACGGCCGCCCGGCCGGCCGCGACGCCGGCGAGCAGCAGCAGGGGGGTGCGCAGCGCTCCGGCGTCGAGACCGTCCTGGAAACCCCCGACGACGATCTCCGCGAGGAGCATCGCCTGCGCGATGACCAGGCCCGCACCGGCGAGACCGAGCAGGACGGAGACGGCGAGGAACACACGGGTCGCGCGGGCGTACCTCAGGAGCCGGGGGTCGACGGGTTTCACGTGAAACAGCTCCTCAGTGCGCTTCGGCGATGTGCTGGGTGCCGATCCGCCTGCGGAACACCCAGTACGTCCAGGCCTGGTAGAGCACGACCAGCGGGGCCGCGATCGCGGCGCACCAGGTCATGATCTTCAGCGTGTAGGGGGTCGAGGAGGCGTTCTCCACCGTCAGGCTCCACGCCGGGTCCAGCGTGGAGGGCATGACGTCCGGGAAGAGCACCAGGAAGAACATCGCCACCACGGCGGTGACGGTGACCCCGGAGAAGGCGAACGCCCAGCCCTCGCGGCCCCTCAGGTTGGCGCCCAGCGCGGCGAGCAGCGCGAGCACGGCGACGGCCGCGGCCGCCAGGCTCGCCGCGTTCCCGCCGCTGCCCTGCGTCCAGGCCAGGAAGGCGACCGCGAACACGGCGGTGACCGCTCCGGCCCTTGTGGCGAAGCGGCGGGCGCGGTCGCGGATGGCGCCGAGGGTCTTCAGCGCCGCGAAGACCGCGCCGTGGAAGGTGAAGAGGCTGAGCGTGACGAGTCCGCCGAGCAGGGCGTGGGGGCCGAGCAGGTCCAGGACCCCGCCGGTGTACTCGCCGGAGGCGTCGATGTCCACCCCGTGCACGATGTTGGCGAACGCCACGCCCCACAGGAAGGCGGGGAGCAGGGAGGTCCAGAAGATGGCCTGTTCCCAGCCGGTCTGCCAGCGCTCGGTGCTGCGCTTGGCGCGGTACTCGAAGGCCACGACCCGGACGATCAGGCAGAGCAGGATCACCAGCAGCGGCAGGTAGAAGCCCGAGAAGAGGGTGGCGTACCACTCGGGGAAGGCGGCGAAGGTGGCGCCGCCGGCGGTGATCAGCCAGACCTCGTTGCCGTCCCAGACCGGGCCGATGGTGTTGATCAGCACCCGCCGTTCGGGGCGGTCGCGGGCGAGCAGCCGGGTGAGGACGCCGATGCCGAAGTCGAAGCCCTCGAGGAAGAAGTAGCCGGTCCACAGGACCGCGATGATGACGAACCAGACGTCGTGGAGGTGCATGCCGTCTCTCCCTAGTACGAGAAGGCCATCGGGCGGTCGGCGTCGCCGCCGATCTTCGTGGGGGGATTGAGGTCGGCCTCGGTGAGCTCGGGCGGCCCGGCCTTGGCGTACTTGACCAGGAGCTTGACCTCGACGACGGCGAGGACGGCGTAGAGCGCGGTGAGGACGATCAGCGAGGTCAGCATCTCGGCGGTGGAGACGCCGGGGGAGACCGCGTCCTCGGTGCGCAGCAGCCCGTACACGACCCACGGCTGGCGGCCGTTCTCGGTGAAGATCCAGCCCCAGGAGTTGGCGATCAGCGGGAAGCCCATGGTGAGCAGCCCGATCCGCCAGTACCAGCGGGACAGGGACGGGGACAGGGCGGTGTTCCTGGTGAGCATCAGGTGCGGTGGCTCGTCGTCGGCGGTGCGCCGGTCCTCGGCGAGCCAGAACCTGCGGCGGGTAAGCCAGAGTCCCGCCAGGCCGACCGCGAAGGAGGTCATGCCGAAGCCGATCATCCAGCGGAAGCCCCAGTAGGCGACCGGGACGTTGGGCCGGTAGTCGCCGGGGCCGTACTTCTCCTGCTCGGCCTTGTTGACGTCGTTGATGCCGGGGACGTACGAGCTGAAGTCGTCGTGGGCGAGGAAGGACAGCAGGCCGGGGACCTCGACGGCCACGGTGTTGTGGCCCTTCTCGACGTCGCCGTACGCGAAGATCGAGAACGGGGCCGGGGACTCGCCGTCCCACAGGGCCTCGGCGGCGGCCATCTTCATCGGCTGCTGCTCGTACATGACCTTGCCCAGCCGGTCGCCGCTGATCGCGGTGAGCAGGCCGGCGACGACGGCGGTGACCAGGGCGAGGCGCAGCGAGGTCCTCATGACCGCGACGTGCCTGCGGCGGGCCAGGTGGTAGGCCGAGATGCCGATCATGAAGGCGGCGCCGGTCAGGAAGGCCGCGGTCAGGGTGTGGAAGACCACGACGAGGGTGGTGTTCTGGGTGAGCACGGCCCAGAAGTCCGTCAGCTCGGCGCGGCCGGTGACCTTGTTGTAGCGGTAGCCGACCGGGTGCTGCATCCAGGAGTTGGCGGCGAGGATGAAGTACGCGGACGCGATCGTGCCCAGCGAGACCAGCCAGATGCAGGCCAGGTGGATCTTCTGCGGGAGCTTGTCCCAGCCGAAGATCCACAGGCCGATGAAGGTGGACTCGAAGAAGAAGGCGATGAGCGACTCGAAGGCGAGCGGGGCGCCGAACACGTCGCCGACGAAGCGCGAGTAGTCCGACCAGTTCATGCCGAACTGGAACTCCTGGACCAGGCCGGTGGCCACGCCCATGGCGATGTTGATCAGGAAGAGCTTGCCCCAGAACTTGGTCGCCCGGAGGTACTTCTCCTTGCCCGTGCGCACCCAGGCCGTCTGGAGGCCCGCGGTCAGCGCGGCGAGGGAGATCGTGAGGGGGACGAAGAGGTAGTGGTAGACGGTCGTGATGCCGAATTGCCATCGCGCGACGGCCACGGAGTCCAGTGCCAGGTCCACGCCACGCCTCCTATCTTGCCGAGCTTGTGAAAGTGAACGCATTCACAAGCTCAGTATGCCGCACACGTTTTCGCCCCCTCACACCGGGGGGTGGGAGGGGGCGAAAAGGGGCGTGCCACGACGCCCCGCGGAACCCGGGACGTTGCGCGGGGGCGGCTACAGCTCCTTGCGGAAGGCCTCGGCCGTACGGAGGAGGACGTCGTTGGCGGCGTCCTCGCCGACCGTGATCCGCACGCCCTCCCCCGCGAACGGACGGACGGTGACGCCGGCCCGCTCACAGGCCGCGGCGAAGTCGCCCGTGCGCTCCCCCAGCCGCAGCCACACGAAGTTGGCGTGGGTCTCCGGCACCGTCCAGCCCTGCGCCGTCAGCCCGTCGAACACCCGGGCCCGCTCGGTCACCAGCGCGTCGACCCGCTCCAGCAGCGCCGTCTCCGCGCGCAGCGAGGCCACCGCCGCGTCCTGGGCGAGCTGGCTCACCCCGAAGGGGACGGCCGTCTTGCGCAGCGCCGCCGCGACCGGCTCGTGCGCGATCGCGAACCCCACGCGCAGCCCGGCGAGCCCGTACGCCTTGGAGAAGGTGCGCAGCACCGCCACGTTGGGACGGTCGCGGTAGACCTCGACGCCGTCCGGGACCTCGGGGTCGCGGATGAACTCCTTGTACGCCTCGTCCAGCACGACCAGCACGTCCGAGGGGACGCGGTCCAGGAAGCGCTCCAGCGCGGCCCGGCGGACCACCGTGCCGGTGGGGTTGTTGGGGTTGCAGACGAAGACCAGCCGCGTCCGGTCGGTGATCGCCCCGGCCATCGCGTCCAGGTCGTGGGTCTCGTCCGCGTCCAGCGGCACCGGCACCGAGGCCGCTCCGCTGATCTGCGTGATAATCGGATAGGCCTCGAAGGACCGCCAGGCGTAGATGACCTCGTCACCCGGTCCGGCGGTCGACTGCAGCAGCTGCTGCGCGACCCCGACCGAGCCGGTGCCGGTGGCGATGTGCTCCACCGGCACGCCGAAGCGGTGCGCCAGCTCGCCGTGGAGGACCGTGCACGCCATGTCCGGGTAGCGGTTGAAGTTCTCCGCGGCGGCGGTGGCCGCCTCCAGGACACCGGGCAGCGGCGCGTAGGGGTTCTCGTTGGAGGACAGCTTGTAAGCGGTCACTCCCTCTTCCACGGCCGGGGGTCTGCCCGGCTTGTACGTGGGGATGCCGTCCAGTTCGCGGCGCAGTTTGGGGCTCATGCCCCACACCATACGAGCGGCCGCCCGGCCGGGGGAGGCCCTGCGGCCCACGGGCGCGCGGCAGGGGCTCGCGACGGACGCAGCAGGCGGTGCGACGCACTGCGCGCCGGTGGCGCGCGCGGTGGCGCGCATCCCTCGAAGGGGTGAGTTGATGGACGTGCACACCGCGGGGGACGGGGTGGGCAGGGCCCCGTGACGGACCCGTAACCCGTGGTAGCCACCCGCCGTCACCTGCGCTTTCCCGGCCACGCCCGGCAGCGTGTGCGGGGAAACGTATCTGTCAACGCCTTCTCCGGCACCCCGCGAACGGACCACCCGACCCCTACTATCACCACGCCATGACAGCAGCAGGGAACCACCAGGCGAGCCGGCCCGTCGGACGCCGGCTGGAGCGGGCCGGCATCAGGGACGTGGCCGCCGCGGCCGGCGTCTCGATCACCACTGTCTCCGACGCGCTCAACGGCAAGGGCCGACTGCCCGACGCCACCCGCCGTCACGTCCGTGAGGTCGCCGACCGGCTGGGGTACCGCCCCTCCGCCGCCGCCCGCACGCTGCGCACCGGGAGGTCGGGGCTGATCGGCCTGACCGTGACGACGTACGGCGAAGAACCCTTCACCTTCACGGAGTTCGCCTACTTCGCCGAGATGGCCCGGGCCGCCACCTCCGCCGCGCTCGCCCGCGGCTACGCCCTGGTCATCCTGCCCGCCTCCTCGCGGCACGACGTGTGGAGCAACGTCGCGCTGGACGGCACGGTGGTGATCGACCCCTCCGACCACGACCCGATGGTCACCGAGCTGGTGCGGCAGGGCATCCCCGTGGTCAGCGACGGCCGCCCGGCCGGCAGCCTGCCCGTACAGGCCTGGGTCGACAACGACCACGAGGCCGCCGTGCTCGGCATCCTGGAGCACCTCGCCGAGGCCGGGGCCCGCAGGATCGGCCTGCTCACCGGCACCAGCACCGACACCTACACCCGCCTGTCCACCACCGCCTACCTCAACTGGTGCGAGCGGATCGGCCAGGAACCCGTCGTCGAGGCCTACCCCGCCCACGACCCGTGCGCCGGCGCCGTCGCCGCCGACCGCCTGCTCGCCCGGCCCGATCGCCCCGACGCGGTCTACGGCCTCTTCGACCCCAACGGCACCGACCTGCTCGCCGCCGCCCGTCGCTACGGGCTGCGCGTGCCCGACGACCTCCTGCTGGTCTGCTGCAGCGAGAGCATGGTCTACGCGACGACCGAGCCGCCGATCACCACGCTCTCCCTCAAACCGGGCCGGATCGGCACCGCGGTCGTCCAGTTGCTCATCGACGCCATCGAAGGGGTGGACGCGGGCCGCCCGGTGCAGCAGGTCATGCCGACCGACCTGATCGTCCGCACCTCCTCCCAGCGGCGCTCGCCGCGCACCACCGTCAGCCCGCCCCGCGGGCCCGCGGGGGAATAGGAACCGGTGCCTCCGGGGCGAGAACGGTCCGCCCCGTGCGGATTTGTCCGCACCGGATGAAATCGCTATCAGCAGGTGTGTCACGCCACGACATCGTCATTCCTATGATGGGCGGATGGTGGCGCGACGGTGGAGGGGTCGATGACTCAGGGGGCAGGTCAGGGACCCATGCCCGGTACCTCGTACGGCTGGTCTCAGGACCCCGCGGAGGCGGTGGCGCACGGTGCGCCCATGACGCCGTCGGCGCACCCCGCCGATGCCGTCGGGGCCCCACCCGGCCACCCGGCCGGACACGAACCGACCATGATCGACGAGCGGATGATGCCGCCGGAGTACACACCCACGCAGCACGACCTCCCGGTGGTCACCGCGACCGACCCCCAGGCGCTGGGCCCGCTCTACGTCGTCGGCGACGTCCACGGCTACCTGGACCGGCTGCACGAGGCCCTGTACGCGACCGGGCTGATCGACTCCGAGGGCCACTGGGCGGCCGGCAACGCCCGCCTGTGGTTCCTCGGTGACTTCACCGACCGCGGCCCCGACGGCATCGGCGTGATCGAGCTCGTCATGCAGCTGTCCGCGGAGGCCGCCGCGGCCGGCGGCTACACCAGGGCCCTCATGGGCAACCACGAACTGCTGCTGCTCGGCGCCCACCGCTTCGGCGACACCCCGGTGAACTCCGCCGCCGGCACCGCCTCCTTCCTCGCCGCCTGGCGCCTCAACGGCGGCCAGACCACCGACATGGAGCGGCTGCAGGACCACCACGTCGCCTGGATGTCCCGGCTCGACGCGGCCGCCCTCACCGACGGCCACCTGCTGCTGCACTCCGACACCACCGCGTACCTGGAGTACGGCGGCACCATCGACGCGATGAACGACGCCGTCACCGGCATCCTGCAGCGCGGCGACGCCGACGAGTGCTGGGAGCTGTTCCGCAAGTTCACCCGGCGCTTCGCCTTCCGCGGCGAGTCGGGACCGGAGGCCGCCCGCGAACTGCTCGACACCTACGGCGGCCACCGCGTCGTGCACGGCCACAGCCCCATCCCGTACCTGCTCGGCGAGCCCGGCGGGGAGCTCGGCGCCGAACAGCCGGACCGGTCCGCCGTCATCGAGGGACCGCACGTGTACGCGGACGACCTGGCGGTGGCCATGGACGGCGGAGTGACCATGGACGGCAAACTCCTGGTCGCACAGCTGCCGTTGTAGTCCCCGAAACCCCCATTTTCCGGAAACACTCTGTCACCGCGTCACCTCCGCGCTCTACCATCGGGATATCCGTAGGCAGCTTCTCCTCCGCTTCCGCCCAGCCGGACCGGACCTCAGTCCTTCGTGAACTCCGGGCGGCACCGGAGACGGAGCATCGGGGGATGCACATGAACAGCGCTCCACACCTGCTGACCGAGGACCGCCCGGAGTTCGAGCGCGCCCTCGACACGGCTCTGCACTCGGAGGGCACGCGGGCCGCCCTCGCCGACACGCGGAACCGCCTCAACGCCGAGCAGTTGCGCACCATGGCGCTCAACGCGGCCGAGCCCATCTCCGCCTGCGCCGCACCCGAGTACGAGCAGTTCGTCAAGGTCCGCGAGGCCTTCGCGGAGCAACGCCGCGAGGCACGCACCGCGGCCGTGCCGGGCCTCGGCTACGCGGCCGCGGCGGCCCCGGTCGCCGCCGACGGCTCGGGGGCCGGGCTGTTCGCCGTCGTCGCCGTGCTCACGCCGATCCTGGCGGGCACGGCCGCCGTCATCTTCCTCGTGCTCGGGTACGCCCTGCGCTTCGGGCACCCCGAACCGGCGATCGCCCAGCCACTGCGGCAGGCCGGCTGGCTCTTCGCGGCCGTCGCCGCCTGCGGCATCGTCATCGGCATGGTCGGACTGCTGCTCACCGCGCTGCGCAACGGCTCGACCGCCCTCCACGACCCTCCCGACGACGCGTCACGGGACGTCGCGCTCGCCCGCGAGCTGTGGCGCCGGGCCCTGGTGGAACGGGGGCTGCAGCCCTTCCTCGACGAGGCCCTCACCAAGGCCGCCGGGGCCGCCCCGACCGCCCCCACCGCGAGCCCCGGCGGCGGCACCTCCCGGATGCCGCGCCTCGGCTACTCCCGCCCCGACTTCTCCAGCCCCGGCCCCGAGTCGTCCCCCGAACCCGGGGACCGCTTCACCAGCCCGGACTTCACCAGCCCGGACTTCTCCAGCCCCGACTTCGGCGGCCCGGACCACACCCCGGACTGACGGGACGGACCCGGCCAACGCCGGGGCGGGGCGGGCCCGCGCGCCACGGGGCGTCACGGGCCGCCCCGGCAGGGGCCGGATCAGCCGGGTCAGTCGGCGATCGGGAGGTAGACGCGGTTGCCCGAGGCGGCGAACTCGCGGGACTTCTCCGCCATGCCGACCTCGATCTCCTCGGGCGTGCCGCCGTGTTGGCGGCGGATGTCCTGGGAGATCCGCATGGAGCAGAACTTCGGCCCGCACATGGAGCAGAAGTGCGCGGTCTTGGCCGGCTCCGCCGGCAGCGTCTCGTCGTGGAAGGCCCGCGCCGTGTCCGGGTCGAGGGCCAGGTTGAACTGGTCCTCCCAGCGGAACTCGAAACGGGCGTCGGACAGGGCGTCGTCCCACTCCTGGGTGCCGGAGTGGCCCTTGGCGAGGTCGGCGGCGTGGGCGGCGATCTTGTAGGTGATGACGCCGGTCTTGACGTCGTCGCGGTCGGGCAGGCCCAGGTGCTCCTTGGGGGTGACGTAGCAGAGCATGGCCGTGCCCCACCAGGCGATCATCGCGGCGCCGATGCCCGAGGTGATGTGGTCGTAGGCGGGCGCGATGTCGGTGGTGAGCGGGCCGAGGGTGTAGAACGGCGCCTCCTCGCAGATCTCCTGCTGGAGGTCGATGTTCTCCTTGATCTTGTGCATGGGGACGTGCCCCGGCCCCTCGATCATCGTCTGCACGCCGTGCCGCTTGGCGACGGTGTTGAGTTCGCCGAGCGTGCGCAGCTCCGCGAACTGGGCCTCGTCGTTGGCGTCCGCGATGGAGCCGGGACGCAGGCCGTCGCCCAGGGAGTAGGTGACGTCGTAGGCGGCGAGGATCTCGCAGAGCTCCTCGAAGTTCTCGTAGAGGAAGCTCTCCTGGTGGTGCGCCAGGCACCAGGCCGCCATGATCGACCCGCCGCGGGAGACGATGCCCGTCTTGCGGCGCGCGGTCAGCGGGACGTACCGCAGCAGCACGCCGGCGTGGACGGTCATGTAGTCGACGCCCTGCTCGGCCTGCTCGATGACGGTGTCCTTGTAGATCTCCCAGGTCAGTTCCTCGGCCTTGCCGTCGACCTTCTCCAGGGCCTGGTAGAGGGGGACGGTGCCGATGGGGACGGGGGAGTTGCGCAGCACCCACTCGCGTGTGGTGTGGATGTTGCGGCCGGTGGAGAGGTCCATGACCGTGTCGGCGCCCCAGCGGGTGGCCCAGGTCATCTTGTCCACCTCCTCCTCGATGGAGGAGGTGACGGCCGAGTTGCCGATGTTGGCGTTGACCTTCACCAGGAACCGCTTGCCGATGACCATCGGCTCGATCTCCGGGTGGTTGACGTTCGCCGGCAGGACGGCGCGTCCCGCCGCGATCTCCTCGCGGACGACCTCGGGGGAGACGTTCTCGCGGAGCGCGACGTACTCCATCTCCGGGGTGACCTCGCCCCGGCGCGCGTACGCCAGCTGGGTCACGGGCTGTCCCGGCCGGCCGCGCCGGGGGAGGCGGGGGCGGCCGGGGAAGACGGCGTCCAGGTTGCGCAGTCCGCCGCGCGGTGAGGTGTGCTTGACGCCGTCGTCCTCGGGGCGGACGGGGCGGCCGGGGTACTCCTCGGTGTCGCCGCGGGCGACGATCCAGTTCTCCCGCAGCGGCGGGAGGCCGCGGCGGACGTCGGTGGTGACGTTCGGGTCGGTGTACGGGCCGGAGGTGTCGTACAGCGTCACGTCCCGGCCGTTGGTCAGGTGCACCCGGCGGACGGGGACCTGGATGTCCGGGCGGGACCCGGTCACGTACCCCTTGTGCCAGCCGATTTCGCGCGCGTGTGCATCCTGCATGGTCATGAGACCCACTCCCTACGCCGGCATTACCCGGTAACAGGTTCAGCGGTCGGCGCAGCTGGTGGCCCCTCGGCCGGTCAGCGCCCTCTCAGCCCGGTGCTCCGAGCTCCCGCGTTTGCAAAGGTGCCTCAACGCTAGCGGGTCCTCGCTGACGCACACCAGGGGGTGTTGCGATGATCGGGTGGTGGACTCCACTCACCCGCACGCGCACGGCCATGGTCACGGACACGGTCACGGCCCGGTGCCGCCGGTCTCCCGGCACCTGCGCAAGGTCATCGCCGCCGTCCTCGTCCCCTTCGTCGCGGCCGTCGTGGCCGGCCTGGTGGTGCTGTGGCCGGGCGGTGTGCCGGAGCACGACCGCACCGGCGTCGGCTTCGACCAGCAGACGCAGTCCGGGCGGGTGGTGAAGGTCGAGGACGTCAAGTGCTCGGAGGTCAACGCCGAACCGGGCGCCGGCGCCGCTCCCTCCCCCGGGCCGTCGGCGGCGCCGTCCGGTCCTGCGGTCTGCCAGCGCGCGACCATCGAGGTCACCTCGGGCAAGGACGCGGGCCGCACCTTCACCGAGATCGTGCAGCCGACCCAGACCCGGCACTACACGAAGGACCAGAAGGTGCTGCTGGCGTACGCGCCCCAGGCGCCGCGCGAACTGCAGTACTCGGTGACCGACCTCGACCGGGCGTTCCCCCTGTGGCTGCTGGCCGGGATCTTCGCCGCGGTGGTGGTCGTGGTCGGGCGGCTGCGCGGGATCCTGGCGCTGGCCGCACTGGTCATCAGCTTCGCCGTGCTGACGCTGTTCATCCTCCCGGCGATCCTGCACGGCAGCAATCCGCTCCTGGTGGCGGTGGTCGGCGGCAGCGCCATCATGCTGATCGCGCTCTACATGTGCCACGGCCTGAGCGCCCGCACCTCGGTGGCGGTCCTGGGCACCTTGTGCTCGCTGCTGCTGATCGGTGTCCTGGGCTCGGTCTTCATCGACTGGGCGCTGCTCAGCGGCAACACCTCGGACGAGACCGGGCTGATCCACTCCCTCTACCCGGACATCGAGATCCGCGGTCTGCTGCTGGCCGGCATCATCATCGGTTCGCTGGGCGTCCTGGACGACGTGACGGTCACCCAGACCTCGGCCGTGTGGGAGCTGCGGGAGGCGAACCCGTCGGCCGGCCCGCGGCAGTTGTACTCGGCGGCGATGCGCATCGGCCGCGACCACATCGCCTCGGTCGTCAACACCCTGGTGCTGGCGTACGCAGGTGCGGCGCTGCCGCTGCTGCTGCTCTTCTCCATCGCGGAGCGCGGGGTGCTGGCGGTGGCGGGCAGCGAACTGGTCGCCGAGGAGATCGTACGCACCCTGGTGGGCAGCATCGGCCTGGTGGTGGCGGTGCCGTTGACGACGGCACTGGCCGCGCTGGTGGTGTCGGCGGACCGCGGCAGCGGCGACACTGTTCCCACGGGCACCGGTCGCGGGCACCGGCGCCGCGCCAAGTGAGCCGGGAGGGGCGGGGGACGTGGTCGGACTGCAAGGCCGGGTGACCGGGACGGTCGGGCCGGGGCTGGTCGGCGAGGTGATCGTGCACGTGCGGGGCGGTGCGGAGGCGTTCCTGGCGTACCCGGCGACCGCCGGGGAGCGCATCGAGAAGGGCACGGTCGTGGTGGTGGTGGAGCACCTGCCGCCGCGCACCGTGTACGTGGCGCCCGCGTACGGCTGAGCGGATCGCTCCGCTCCACGTCAAGAAAGCGACAAGGATCCGCCAGGACCTACCGGACCGTCACCCACAGGCGCACACTCCCGTACGCGGCCCCGATCGGGGCCATTCGTAAGGGGGCGTATGCCGATGCTCATCGGCGTTGCGGCGGGCGGGGCGCTCGTCGCGGTCATCATCCTGATCGGCCTGTTCCGGCTCATGTGGCGGGTCGCCGAGCCCAACGAGGCACTGGTCATCTCAGGTTCCAAGCACCGTACGGACGGTGTGGGGGAGGGCATGGGGTTCCGCATCGTCACGGGGCGGGGGACCCTGGTCCTGCCCGGCGTGCAGGCGGTGCGCAGGCTCTCGCTCGACCTCAACGAGGCCGAGCTGAACGTGGACTGCGTCACCCAGCAGGGCATCCCGCTGAAGGTGCACGGCGTGGTCATCTTCAAGGTCGGCGACGACATGGTCTCCATCGCCAACGCCGCACGACGGTTCCTGGACCAGCAGAAGTTCATGCCCGAGCGGGTGCACAACGTCTTCGCCGGTCATCTGCGCTCCATCGTGGGCGGGCTGACGGTGGAGCAGATGATCCGGGACCGGGAGCGGCTCACCGCCGAGACCCGGGCCGCCTCGGGCTCGGAGATGGAGAAGCTCGGTCTGATCATCGACTCGCTGCAGATCCACGAGATCGTCGACCCGACCGGTTACATCAACAACCTGGCCGCTCCGCACGCCGCGGCCGTCCAGCGTGACGCGCGCATCGCGCAGGCGGAGGCGGACCGGCTGGCCACCGAGGCCGAGCAGCAGGCCGCGGCCCGCATGGCGGAGGCGACCCGGGACAGCCAGATCCTGCAGGCCGGTTACATGGCCGAGCGGGACAAGGCCACCGCGTCCTCCCGGCAGGCGGGCCCGCTCGCGGAGGCGGCGGCCCGGCAGGAGGTCGTCGTCCAGGAGACCCGGGTCGCCGAACTGGAGGCGCAGCGGCGCGAGCAGCAGTTGCAGGCGGACGTCCGCAAGCCGGCGGACGCCTCCGCGTACGAGAAGCGGACGCTGGCGGAGGCCGAGCGCGACGCGCGCATCTCGGCGGCCGAGGCGAAGGCCCGCGAGACGGAACTGGCCGCCATCGCCGAGGCCAACCGCGTCAAGACGGCCGCGGCGGCGCAGGCGGAGCAGACCAGGATCGGCGGTGAGGCGGCCGCCGCGGCCACCCGGGCCACAGGTGAGGCCGAGGCCGCCGCGACGCAGGCGCGGGGTCTGGCGGAGGCCGAGGCCGCGAAGGCCAAGGGCCTGGCCGAGGCCGAGTCGATCAAGGCGCGGGCCGCGGCCCTGGCGGAGAACCAGGAGGCGGTCGTCGCCCAGCAGCTGGCCGAGAACTGGCCGGAGATCGTCCGGGCGGGCGCCGAGGCCTTCGGCAACGTGGACCACATGGTGCTGCTGAACGGCGCCGACGGGATGTCGGAGATGTTCGCCAAGGCGCTGACCATGGGTGGTACGGGCCTGGGCCTGGCCCGTCAGCTGCTCGCCCAGATGAACGGCGCGACCGGCGCCGGCGGCGACGCCTCACCGAACGGTGCGGCGCCGCGGAGCCCGGAGCGCGTGCGGCTCCAGGACTGAGCGGCGCACCTCCCGTGGGGCCCGGTGACCGGGCCCCACGGGGTCACCACTTGTCGCGGGAGTCGGACGAGGACGAGGTGAACTTCTTGACCACGTACACCAGACCGCCGACCAGTGCCACGAAGACCAGCACCTTGAACAGCAGCCAGAACAGGAACCCGATCGCGCTGGCGATCATGCCGCCGAAGACCACGATCGCGATCACGGGCACCGCGACCCACTTGACCCACCAGGGCAGGCCCTCGAAGAGCTTCACCGTTTCCTCCTCCTTGTCGTCCTTCCGCTCCCAGGCTAGGGCCGCGACGGCCCCCTGCGGAGGCCTCGCGGTCCCCATCCGTCCCTGACCCTCCCCCTACGGGAACCCGGGGGCAAAGGCCCTCACGCCTCGGGGGGCGAGAAGACCACCATGACGTTCAGGTCCTCGGTGACGTGGTGGAAGCGGTGCGGCGTCCCGGCCGGGACATAGACCACGCTGCCGCGCGCGACGTGCGTCGTCTCCTCCCCCACGGTGATCAGCGCCCGGCCGCTCACGACCAGGTAGATCTCGTCCTGCGCGTGCGGTTTCTGCGGGTCGAGCTCCCCGGCCCGCAGGGCGTAGAGCCCGGCGGACATGTTCCGCTCGCGCAGGAAGCCGAGGTACGCGCCCTCGTTGGCGGCCCGCTCGGCCTCCAGGTCGTCCAGCCGGAACACCTTCACTTACCCGCTCCCTCTCGCCCCTGTGCCTGTGGGATCACTTCTGCGACGATCTCAGCCATGATGAACTTCGTCGTCAAGACGCTCGCGAACGCCGGGGCCCTGCTGGTGGCCATCTGGCTCGTGGGCAACATCACGCTCACCGGTGACGACACCGCGCACAAGGCCCTCACCCTCATCCTCGTCGCCCTGGTCTTCGGCGTGGTCAACTGGCTGGTGAAGCCGCTGGTGAAACTGCTCTCGCTGCCCCTGCTCGTGCTCACCCTCGGGTTGTTCACGCTGATCGTCAACGCCCTGATGCTGCTGCTCACCTCCTGGATCTCCGGCAAGCTCGACCTGGACTTCCACGTCGAGGGCTTCTGGGCGGCGTTCCTCGGCGGCCTGATCATCAGCATCGTCTCCTGGGCCCTGAACATGGTCCTGCCGGACGAGGACTGACCCCGGGGCTGCATCATGGAGCCCATGAGCGCTCCGTCCTCCCGCACCCCGCTGCGGGTGTGCTTCGTGTGCACCGGCAACATCTGCCGTTCGCCGATGGCCGAGTCCGTCTTCCGCGCCCGTGTCGAGGAGGCCGGACTCGGCGCCCTGGTCGTCGCGGACAGCGCGGGGACCGGCTCCTGGCACGAGGGCGACGGCGCCGACCACCGCACCGTGGCCGTGCTCCGCGCGGCCGGGTACGGGCACGAGCACATCGCGCGCCAGTTCCAGCCCGAGTGGTTCGCCGGGCTCGACCTGGTGATCGCCCTCGACTCCGGCCACCTGCGGGACCTGCGCCGGCTGGCGCCGACCGCGGAGGACGCCGCCAAGGTACGGCTGCTGCGCTCCTACGACCCCGGTGCGGACGCCGGCGCGGACGGCCGTGGCCTGGACGTGCCCGACCCCTACTACGGGGACATCGGCGGCTTCGAGGAGTGCCTGGGGATGTGCGAGGCCGCCGCCGACGGCCTGCTGGAGGCCGTACGCGACGCCCTCGGCGAGCCCGCGCCCACGCCGTGACCCGTCCGGCCGGACTCGCGGACCGGGTCGCCGCCCTGCTGGGCGAGCCGGTGACCGAGCTCGGCCCGGTGGGCGGCGGCTCCATCTGCCGGGCGGTACGGCTGCGGCGCCGCTCGGGCGGCACGGTCTTCGCCAAGACCCTCGCGGACGCGCCGCCGGGCTTCTTCGCCGCCGAGGCCGCGGGCCTGCGGCTGCTGGGCGGGACCGGCACGGTCGCCGTACCGGAGGTGCTCGCCGCCGACGACCGCACGCTCGTCCTGGAGTGGGTCGAGCCCGGCCCGGCCACCCCGGCCGCCGCCGAGCGCCTGGGCCGTGAACTCGCCGCCCTCCACCGGTTCCCCGCCCCGGGGTACGGGACGGCGCACCCCGCCTACATCGGTTCGCTCCCCCTGCCGTCACCCGGCTCCGGGCAGGCGTCCGGCTCCTGCGGGGACTGGCCCTCCTTCCACGCCGGCCGGCGGCTGCTGCCCTTCCTGCGGCAGGCCGCCGACGACGGGGCCGTGGCCCCGGCCGACGTCCGCGCGGTCGAGCGGGTCTGCGAGGCGCTGCCGCTGATCGGCGGCCCCCCGCAGCCGCCCGCGGTGATCCACGGCGACCTGTGGTCCGGCAACGTCCTGTACGCCGCCGACGGCCGCGCCCGCGTCGTCGACCCGGCGGCGCAGGGCGGGCATCCCGAGGCCGACCTGGCGATGCTGGAGCTGTTCGGCTGCCCGCACCTGGAGCGGGTGCTCGCCGCGTACGAGGAGGTCCGGCCGCTGCCCGGCCGCCGGGAACGGGTGCCGCTGCACCAATTGCACCCCCTGCTGGTGCACGCCGTCCTGTTCGGGGCGGGCTACGGGGCCGCCGCGGGCCGGGCCGCCCGTGAGGCCCTCGCGTCCGCCTAGCGGACGGCCGTGTTCGTTGGCCCGTACACCGGTATCTTCCGCCTGTACGTTCGCGAAGACGGGGAGAGCGAGGAGAGGGCGATGACGGAGTACGAGAGCAGACCCGGGGACAGCACCCGCAGTGTGCACGCGGGCCGCCCGCCGGCCCGGCCGCACGAGCCGGCGCTGCCCGGCCCGGTGTTCGCCGCGCACTTCCACCTGCCGGGCGACGTCACCGGCCCGTACACCTACGGCCGTGACGAGAACCCCACCTGGACCCGGCTGGAGGAGGCGATCTCCGCCCTGGAGTCCCCGGACGTCCCCGCGCAGACGCTGGCCTTCTCCTCGGGCATGGGCGCCATCTCCTCCGTGCTGTTCTCGCAGGTGCGTTCCGGCGACACCGTGGTGCTGCCCTCCGACTGCTACCAGGCGACCCGCACCCTCCAGGGCCGCCTGGAGGACTACGGGGTCTCGGTGCGCCTGGCGCCCACCGCGGGCGACGCCCAGCTGAAGGTGCTGGAGGGCGCCCGGCTGCTGTGGATCGAGACGCCGTCCAACCCGGGCCTCGACGTGTGCGACATCCGCCGGCTGGCCGACGCCGCGCACGCCGCGGGCGCGCTCGTGGCGGTCGACAACACCCTCGCCACCCCGCTCGGCCAGCGTCCGCTGGACCTGGGCGCGGACTTCTCGGTGGCGAGCGGCACCAAGGCGCTGTCCGGCCACGGCGACCTGCTGCTGGGCTACGTGACCACCCGTCGGCCCGAGCTCGCCGCCGGCGTGCGGATGTGGCGCAAGACCGTCGGCGCGATCCCCGGTCCCATGGAGGCCTGGCTGGCCCACCGTTCGCTGTCCACGCTCGCGCTGCGGGTGGACAAGCAGGCCGCCAACGCCCTGGAGCTCGCCGCCGCGCTGCGCCGGCGCCCCGAGGTGACCGACGTGCGGCACCCGGGTCTGGTGGACGACCCGGCGCACGCCGTCGCGACCGCGCAGATGACCCGGTTCGGCAGCGTCGTGTCCTTCACGCTGCCCGACAAGGAGCACGCCGAGCGCTTCCTGTCCGAACTGCTGCTGACGACCGAGGCCACCAGCTTCGGAAGCGTGACCAGCACCGCGGAACGCAGGGCACGCTGGGGCGGCGACGCGGTCCCCGAGGGCTTCGTCCGCTTCTCGGTCGGGGTGGAGGACGCGGCCGACATCCTGCGGGACGTGACGCAGGCCCTGGACGCCGCCGCGCGCTGACCCCGTCCGTTCATCTCGGACAGATATATCTACGTAGTGGGCCCTACGCAGAATGGGTGGCCCGAGCCTCCCCCCTCGTGGCTCGGACCACCCTGGCTTTACGCGCGGAGATCCGCTCGAACAAGGCTAGTTGACTCTGCGTCAGTGTCCAATCACAGTTGCGATACAGACCTATCGATATATTTATATGTTGGGGTCGTACCGGTGGCTGGGAGGGAGCGGTTCCATGGATCTGGCTCTGCTGCGCACGTTCGTCACCGTGCACCGGGCCGGCTCCTTCACCAGGGCCGCCCAGTTGCTGGGACTGTCGCAGCCCGCCGTCACCAGCCAGATCCGCAGCCTGGAGCGGCAGGTGGGCCGCCCCCTGTTCCTGCGCCTGCCGCGCGGCGTCGCCCCGACCCCCGTAGGGGACGACCTGGCCCACCGGGTGGCCCCGCACCTCGACGCCCTCCTGGAGATAACCGAGGCGGACCTCGACGAGGAGTCCGGCAACCGCACCCTGCACCTCGCCGGGCCGCCCACCTTCACCTCCCTGCGCGCCCTTCCCGCCCTCGCCCCGCTGGTCGCCGAGGGCCTGCAGCTGCGGATCGCGCTGGCCGGCGAGGACGAGGCCCTGGCCGGCCTCGCCGCGGGCCACCACGACCTGTCCATCGGCACCCTCCGGCCGCGCGACCGGCTGCTGACCGCCAGCGCCCTGTGGGACGAGGAGCAGATACTCGTGGCCGCCCCCGTCTGGCAGGAGCGGATCGGCGGCCCGCTCGCGGTGCGCACCCACGGGGCACAGGTCCTCGACGACATCCCCGTGATCTCCTACGACGAGGGCATGCCGTTGATCGACCACTACTGGTCCGCGGTCTTCGACACCACCCCCGCCATCGTCCCGGCCGTGGTCGTGCCCGACCTGAGGGCGGTCCTGGAGTGCGTGGTCGCCGGGGTCGGCATGGCCGTCCTGCCGCGCTACCTGTGCTGCGAGGCCATCACGGCGGGCGCCGCCAAGGCGCTCCTGGAGCCGCCGGTGCCACCCCTGCGCACGTACTTCGTCTCGGTGCGCGCCGGAACGCTCGCGCTGCCGCACATCGCGCGGGTGCACGAGCAGCTGATGCGCTCCTCCGCGGCCTGGTGACCGCGCGCCCGGCGTACGGCGGGTGACCTCCGCGAGAACGCGGCGTTCCGATTCGCCGTCCCGGAGGCGTTTGCCGCCTCCCGCGCCGCGGCAGATCTCAGGCATGCCCCCGGACATCGAAGCACCTGCCACACCCGGTGCACCGACCGCCCCGGCCACCCGGCCGGTGGTCAAGCGCACCGCCCGTGCCATCCTGCTCGACGGCGACTCCCTCGTGCTCATCAAGCGCACCAAGCCCGGGCTCCACCCGTACTGGATCACCCCCGGCGGCGGGGTCGAGGTCGAGGACGCCACCATCGTCGAGGCGCTCCACAGAGAGCTGGACGAGGAGCTCGGCGCCAAGGTCACCGATGTCGTCCCGGCCTTCGTCGACACCGTCGAGCACATCGGCGAGGACGGCTCGCACGGCGTGAAGGTGCAGCACTTCTTCGTGTGCCGGCTGGCCTCCATGGACCCCTCGCGGCGGCACGGCCCCGAGGTGGAGGAGCCCTCGGGGACGTACGACGTGGTCCGCGTGCCCTTCAGCCGGGTCGGGCTCGCCTCCGTGGAGATCGTTCCGCTGACCCTGCGGCACTACCTGGACGGCAACATCGAAGGGGTGCTGGGACTGCTCTCGGCCGACCTCGGCTGACCCCGGGGCGACCCGGCCGGCCCCGGGGCGGCCTCAGACGCCGAACCAGCCCGGGCCCGCGCCGCCGGGCCGCGCGGTGCGGGAGTGCGCGGCGTCGGCGGCCGCCCGGAAGTGGTCGCCGCCCTTGCGCCGCACGTCGTCGGTGCCCCAGGCCCGGCCGCCCTGCAGGGGCACCTTCGCCATCCGCGGGATGTGCTTCGAGCAGTGGACGTACGCCTCCACGACGCTCACCCGTACCCACAGCTGAGGCCTGCGGCCGGGCACCGCGTCCACCGGGAGCGAGGGGTGCAGGGCACGCATCGCGCCGTCCGGGACCGCCCGCGCGCGGCCGTTGACGTGCAGTCCGATCCGGTCCCGGGTGAAGTCGAGCATCAGGATGCCCACGTGCGGGTTCTCGCGCATGTTGCCCAGCGAGGCCATCACGCCGTTCCCCCGGTACTCGGGGTAGACCAGGGTCCGCTCGTCCAGGACGGTCAGGAAGCCGGGCGGGCCGGCCCTGAAGGTGCTGTCGCACTCCCCCCGGGCGTCCGCCGTGGACAGGAAGAACATCTCCTGCCGCTCGGTGAACTCCCGCATCAGCGGGTTGAGGTGGTCCAGCACCTGTTCGGTGTAGAAGCGGTCCGCGCGGTCGGCCGTGCCCATCTCCTCCTGGACACGGTGCTCTCCCGCGCTTCCGGGACGTTCCTGCGGCAACGTTTCTCCTTGTGGGGGGTGGTGGGGGCCCGGGGGGGGCGTGGGCGGAGCGGATTCAGTCGCCGGCCGCGACCAGTTCCTCGATCAGGTCGTGCCGGATGCGCTGGGAGGGCATGCCGCTGCGCACGAGGGTGTCGACGCCGCTGCGGATCATGCCGGGCGGCCCGCTGAGGTACGCGTCGTACTCGGGCCAGGGGCCGTACTGCCGCACGATCTCGGGGAGCGGGCCGTGCAGCCCCACTTCGCCGCGGCCGTGGGAGACCACGGGGCGCACCGAGAGCCAGGGGTGGCGCCGGGCGAGCCCCACCAAGGTGTCCAGGTCGTACAGGTCGTGGTCGCTGCGGGCGCCGTAGAAGACGTCCATGGCACGGCGGCGGCCGTGCTCGGCGACGTCCTCGACCAGGGCCTTGATGGGGGCGATGCCGGTGCCGCCGCCCAGGCAGAGCAGTCCGTTGTCGGTGCTGTGGTCCACGACCATGGAGCCGCCCGGAGGACCGAGCCGCAGCACGTCGCCGGGCCGCGCGCGGTGCACCAGCGCCCCGCTGACCCAGCCGGCCGGCACGGCCTTCACGTGGAAGACCAGCAGGCCGTCCGGGCGGGGGGCGCTGGCGAAGGAGTAGTGCCGCCAGACCCGCGGCCACCAGGGCGTCTCCAGCGTCGTGTACTGGCCCGCGAGGAAGGGGTAGGGCTGGTCGGGGCGGACGCTGAGCACCGCGATGTCGGAGGTGCGCGGTTCGTGGCTGACGATCTCCGCCTGCCACCAGGGCGGCGCGTGCTTCTCGTCGGCCGCCGCCGCGTCGATCATGATCTGCGAGATCGCCGTGTAGGCGCGCACCCAGGCCGCCTCGACCTCGTCGTTCCAGACCGCCGAGGCGTACCGGGTCAGCGCCCCGATCAGGCATTCCCCCACGGCCGGATAGTGCTCGGGCCGGGTGCCGTATTTCCGGTGGCCGCGGCCCAGGTGGGACAGGTATTCGGTGAGTATCTCGGCGTCGTCTATGTGCTCCGCGGCGGTGAGGAGCGCTTTCAACAATCGGTCGCGCTGCGCGTCCATCGCGGCCGGAAAGAGTTCGCGCAACTCCGGATGCCGTATGAACAAAAGTGCATAGAAATACGACGTCGTCTTGTCGGCTACGGGCGCGACCTCCTCCATCGTCCGCCGGATGAGCAGTGCGTCCGCGCTCGGCTGCCGCGACCGCGGCCGGGCCTCCGCCCGGGGCGGGGGCTGCCGGTCCGGCGGCTCCGGGTGGTGCCGCGGCCCCGGCGCGTCCTGCGGGGGGCCGGGCCGCGGCAGCGCCGGGCCGGGGTCGGCGTTCCGCCCGGCTCCCGTGCCCACCGGCCTTATGGGCCGTACCGGGCGGCTCGGCTCGCCGCCGCCCCCGCCCTCGTGGTGGGGTCTCGGCCCGTCAGGGGGTGTGTGCGGCGTGAACCATCCGGAGGACCCAGCCCCGGCTCCCTTTCCCGGTTCGGCCGCGTTCGTGGTCAGAGCGTCCATGGTCAGCTTCGCCTCGAGCTTCTCCCGGTCGGTGTCCGTACATCGGCCACACATCCTGCGCGGAAAGCCTGCCAGGACTTCACGCCGCCCGGACAAATAGCCGGAAGTACGGGAAACGCCGATACGGATCCGGTTAAGCTCAGCCGAATGTGAAGCCCCGCTGCCGCGGAACCCTGACGACCCTACCCCGAGTCACTGCTTTCACAACCGCCACTCAATTCCCGTGACGATCACCACAGTTCCATCGTCACGTATTCAGCCCACGACCAGCGCATACGCTTCACGCAAATCGCGCCCCGTGTACGCATGGCTGGCCAGCCCGCTCACGTGGTGGTCCCCGTTGACCGCGACCGACACCGGCACCGCCGCGAAGAGCGCCGTGTCCGACAGCGAGTCCCCGTACGCCACGCACTCCGCGCGGCTGACCCCGTAGCGGGCGCACAGCTCGTCCGCCGCCGTCACCTTCGTCTCCGGCAGCAGGATGCCCGCCACGTCCAGTCCCGCCGCCGGGCCGAACGGGAACTCCGGGAAGACCGACGCCCGCACCTCGTGCGCCCCCCACTCCAGCAGCCGGCGCACGAAGAAGTCCGGGGAGAGCGACACCACCGCGCAGTGCTCCCCGCGGGCGGCGATGTCCGCCCACACCTCCCGTATCCCGGCCAGCCACGGGGCGCCCTCGAACGCCGTCGCCACCTGCGCCGGGGTGAGCGCCCGCCACAGCTCGTACGCCCGCTCCGCGTAGCCCGGCGAATCCAGCAGACCCCGCCCGAGCGCGTGCTCCAGCTCGCGGAACTCCGCCACCAGCCCCAGCTCCCGGGCGAGTTCCATGCTCGCCGAGGAGCCGTGCATCAGCGTCCCGTCCATGTCGAAGATGTGCAGCCGTCCCACGCGGTCCCTCCCTCGTCACCCGCCGCCCGGCCGGTCCCCGGCGGCGTCCCTCCGAACAGCCGGGCGGCGTCCTCCGCCGCCCCGCGGACCGCGGGCCTGCGGTCCGCCGCCCGCCAGGCCAGCGCGACCGTGCAGCGCACGTCCCCGGCCAGCGGCACGATCACCACGTTCGACCGCGCGTAGTGCTCGTCGGTCGCCGTGCTCGCCAGTGCGCAACCCCGCCCCGCCGCCACGAGTTCGAGCGTCTCCTCCAGCGATCCCGACGGCACCGTCCCGGCCACGTGGGCGACGCCCACGGCCGACGGATGGCGGAAGCCGGCGTAGGCCGCGTCCCCGGTCCGCGGCACCACCCAGGTCCTGCCGCCCAGTTCATCGGGCGCGACCTCGGTCCTGCGGGCCAGCGGGTCCGTCGCGGGCAGCGCCACGCAGCGCCGGTCGCTGGAGACGGTCACCATCCCCAGTCCCGGGGCGTCCAACGGGGGCCACACGATGGCCAGGTCGGAATGCCCGTCGAGCAGCCCGCAGGAGGGGTCGTCGAAGTCGTAGCGCCGCAGCCGCACGTCGCCCGGGGCGCGGGCCTGGACCAGGTCCAGCAGCTCCCGGGTGCGGCCGGCCGCCGCCTCCCCCAGGAAGCCCACGGTGAACGGCCGGGACGCCCCGTCCAGCAGCCCCTCGAGTTCGTCCGCGGCGTCGACCGCCGCCACCGCGTGGGCCAGGATCCGCCGCCCCAGGTCGGTCAGTTCGGCCCGTTCGCGGTTCCGCACCAGCAACGGCCGCCCCGCGGCGGCCTCCAGTCGGCGCACCGACTCGCTCACCGTGGGCTGCCGTACGTCGAGTTGCCGAGCGGCCGCCGAGAACGAGCCCGTACGCGCCACCGCCACGAACGCCCGCAGGCCGGGCAAGGTCAGCGTCACTCCCGGAGGATAGCCAGGCCCCGGCCGATGGCCATAGGGGAAAACTATGGGTGTCGCCCGCCGCCGCCACGGCACGCTGCCCGCATGACATCCCCCACGGCCCCCGTGCGCCGCCTCACCCCCGCCGACCTCCCCGCCTGCAGCGCGCTGGCCGTCAGCCGCGACTGGGGCGCCGAGGAGCACAAGTGGCGCTTCCTGCTCACCCACGGCGCCGGTTACGGCATCGACGCCCCCGACGGCGACGGCCTGGCCGCCACCACCGTCCTGACGCGCTACGCGGGCGGCCTGGCGGCGGTCAGCATGGTCCTGGTCGCGGCCCGGTACGAGGGGCAGGGCCTCGGCCGGCGCATCATGACCCACGTCCTGGCCGAGGCGGGCGACGACACCGTCACCCTGCACGCCACCGACCGCGGCCGCCCCCTCTACGAGAAGCTCGGCTTCCGGGCGGTCGGCACCGTCGTCACCCACCGCGGACGCTTCGCCCCGCTGGTGCCCGCCCCCGACCGTCCCGGCGCCGCCCAACCGCGGCCCTTCACCGAAGCCGATCTGCCCGCCCTGCTCGCCCTCGACGCCGAGGTGTTCGGCGCGGACCGCTCCCCCCTCCTGCGCGACCTGCCGCGGTTCGCCGAACGCCTCCTGGTCGCCGGGGAGGACGGTGTCCTGACCGGTTACGCCTCGGCCTGGCTCAACGCGGACACCCTGGTCGTGGGCCCCGTCGTCGCCGGGAGCACGGCCGCGGCGAAGCGACTGATCACCGCGGTCACCCGTGACGCGGGCACACCCGTCCGCCTCGACCTGCGCACCGGCACCCCCGGCGGTCTCGACGGCTGGGCCGCGGAGCACGGCGTGGCCCCCGTCTTCCCCAACACCCTCATGGTGCTCGGTGACCGTGACCTGCCCGGCGACGAACACCGCCGCCACGCACCGCTGATGGTGGCCCTGGGCTGAGCCGCCGTCCGGCCGCGCGAAGGTCGCACGGCGGATCCCCGCCCCGGGCGGCTCAGGTCTGGGCCATGTCCACGAAGCGCGAGTAGTGGCCCTGGAAGGCCACGGTGATGGTGGCCGTGGGGCCGTTGCGGTGCTTGGCGACGATCAGGTCGGCCTCGCCGGCACGCGGGGACTCCTTCTCGTAGGCGTCCTCGCGGTGCAGCAGGATCACCATGTCCGCGTCCTGCTCGATGGAGCCCGATTCGCGCAGGTCGCTGACCATGGGCTTCTTGTCCGTGCGCTGTTCGGGGCCACGGTTCAGCTGGGAGAGCGCGATGACCGGCACCTCGAGCTCCTTCGCCAGGAGCTTGAGGTTACGGGACATGTCGGAGACCTCCTGCTGACGGCTCTCGGGCCGGCGCGAACCGCCCGCCTGCATCAGCTGGAGGTAGTCGATGACGACCAGGCGGAGGTCGTTGCGCTGCTTGAGCCGGCGGCACTTGGCCCGGATCTCCATCATCGACAGGTTCGGCGAGTCGTCGATGTAGAGGGGCGCCGCGGAGACGTCGGGCATGCGGCGGGCCAGTCGCGTCCAGTCGTCGTCGGTCATGTTGCCGGAGCGCATGTGGTGCAGGGCGACCCGGGCCTCGGCGGACAGCAGGCGCATCGCGATCTCGTTGCGGCCCATTTCGAGGGAGAAGAAGACGCTGGGCATGCCGTTGGTGACCGAGCAGGCACGGGCGAAGTCCAGCGCGAGCGTGGACTTGCCCATCGCGGGACGGGCGGCGATGACGATCATCTGGCCCGGGTGCAGACCGTTGGTGAGGGAGTCCAGGTCGGCGAAGCCGGTGGGCACCCCGGACATCTGGCCGCTGCGCGAGCCGATGGCCTCGATCTCGTCGAGGGCGCCCTCCATGATCTCGGAGAGCGGGAGGTAGTCCTCGCTGGTGCGCTGCTCGGTGACGGCGTAGATCTCGGCCTGCGCGGAGTTGACGATCTCGTCGACGTCGCCGTCGGCGGCGTACCCCATCTGCGTGATGCGCGTGCCCGCCTCGACGAGCCGGCGCAGGACCGCGCGCTCGTGCACGATCTCCGCGTAGTACTCGGCGTTGGCGGCGGTGGGCACCGCGTTGACGAGACTGTGCAGGTAGGGGGCCCCGCCCACGCGCACGAGCTCACCGCGCTTGGTCAGCTCGGCGGCGACGGTGATGGGGTCGGCGGGCTCACCGCGGGCGTAGAGGTCGAGGATCGCGGCGTAGATGGTCTCGTGGGCGGGCCGGTAGAAGTCGGCGCCCTTGAGCACCTCGACGACGTCGGCGATGGCGTCCTTGGACAGCAGCATGCCGCCGAGCACCGACATCTCGGCGTCCAGGTCCTGCGGGGGTACGCGTTCGAAGCCGGCCCCTCCGCGGTCGTCGTCACGGTCGCGGTCGCGGTCCCGCTCGTCCCTCCGGCGGAAGCGGGAGACGGGCAGGCGGTCGCCGGGACCGTCCGGCGGGAACGGCGGCTCGCTCCCCCAGTGGTCGTCCGCGGGTTCGGGCTGGCTCACCCCCCTGCCACCTCCTCCCGTCCGGCGCGGACCGCTGCGTCGTGTTCCATTTCCTACGCCACGGCTCTGACAATCAGCCGCCCGGACACACCTGTGGCACGTCGGGCGACGCCCCACGGTAGGGGTCCGCGGGGCCCACAGCCAAGACGGTTATCCACAGGGGCTGGGGATGACCTGTTGAAGAACCGCCCCTACCTGTGGAGAAGCCCGCTCCAGCTGTGTACAGGGCGGGGGACAGCGCGGTGGACAAGCACACAATCACCCAATGATCACGCGGTTGACCTGCGCTTTCTTCATCCACCCGCTGTGGACAAGAAAAACTTGCCCGCTCGGCTCAAGATCACGACAAACGGCACGGAGGAGATCACCCTGCGCAGCCGGAAGTAAGAGGCAGAATTGCCTTGCATCCCTTACATGTGGATGATTACCCTGGCCGGGTGCCCCAGGTCGCCGAACACTCCCCCCAGCAGGCCGTACGCCGCCACGACCGCGAGATCATGGGCCTCGCGCTGCCCGCCTTCGGCGCGCTGGTCGCCGAACCACTCTTCCTCATGGCCGACAGCGCGATCGTGGGCCACCTCGGCACCTCGCAGCTCGCCGGGCTCGGTGTCGCGGGCGCCCTGCTGACCACCCTCGTCGGCGTCTTCGTCTTCCTCGCCTACGCCACCACCGCCGCCGTCGCCCGCCGGGTCGGCGCGGGCGACCTGCCCGCGGCGATCCGCCAGGGCATGGACGGCATCTGGCTCGCCCTCCTCATCAGCGCCGCCGCGGTCGCCGTCGCCGTCCCCGCGGCACCCGCCCTCGCCGACCTGTTCGGCGCCTCGGGCACCGCGGCGCCGTACGCCGTCACCTACCTGCGGATCAGCGCCCTCGGCATCCCCGCGATGCTCGTCGTCCTCGCGGCCACCGGTGTGCTGCGCGGACTGCAGGACACCCGTACCCCGCTCTACGTCGCCGTCGGCGGCTTCGCCGTGAACGCCGTGCTCAACGTGGTGCTGGTGTACGGCGCCGGCCTCGGCATCGCCGGCTCCGCCTGGGGCACCGTCATCGCCCAGAACGCGATGGCGGCCGTCTACCTCGTCGTCGTGGTCCGCGGCGCCCGCCGGCACGGCGCCTCGCTCCGGCCCGACCCCGCCGGCATCCGCGCCTGCGCCCAGGCCGGGACGCCCCTGCTGATCCGCACGCTGAGCCTGCGGGCCGTCCTGCTGCTCGCCACCGTGGTCGCGGCCCGGCTCGGGGACGCCTCCGTCGCCGCCCACCAGATCACCATCGCCCTCTGGTCGCTGGCGGCCTTCGCCCTGGACTCCATCGCCATCGCGGGTCAGGCCATCATCGGCCGCTACCTCGGCTCCGACGACGTGGCCGGGGCCCGGGCCGCGTGCCGCCGCATGGTGCAGTGGGGCATCGCCTCCGGCGTGGTGATCGGCCTGCTCCTGGCCGTCTCCAGGCCGCTGATCGCCCCGCTGTTCACCCCGGACCCGGCCGTGCGCTCCCAGTTGACGACCGTCCTGCTGGTGGCGGCGCTCTCCCAGCCGGTCTGCGGCGTGGTCTTCGTGCTGGACGGGGTCCTCATCGGCGCCGGCGACGGCACCTACCTGGCCTGGTCGACGGTCGTCACCCTCGCCGTCTTCGCCCCCGTGGCGCTGGCCGTACCCGCCCTGGGCGGGGGACTCACCGCCTTGTGGTGGGCGATGGGGCTGATGATGCTCACCCGGCTGGCCGGCCTGCACTGGCGCGCCCGCTCGGGGAAGTGGGCCGTCACCGGCGCCGTACGCGCCTGACCCGCGGGCCCTCCCGTACGCCTCCCGCACACCTCCCGCACGTGGAACGACGCCGGGCCCGGAACTCGCGGTTCCGGGCCCGGCGTTCACGCGGTGCGCGAGTGTCAGGAAGCGACGACCTCGACGTCGAGAGCGGCCTCGACCTCGGGGTGCAGACGCACCGACACCTTGTGCGAGCCCAGCGTCTTGATCGGGGAACCGATCTCGATCCGGCGCTTGTCCACGTCCGGACCGCCCGCGGCCTTGACGGCGGCGGCGATGTCGGCCGGGGTCACCGAACCGAACAGCCGGCCGGCGTCGCCCGCGCGGGTCGACAGCTTGACCTTGACGCCCTCGAGCTGCGCCTTGAAGGAGTTGGCCTGCTCGACGGTCGCGATCTCACGGATCCGGCGCGCGCGGCGGATCTGCTCGACGTCCTTCTCGCCACCCTTGGTCCACGCGATCGCGAAGCCGCGCGGGATCAGGTAGTTGCGGGCGTAGCCGCTCTTGACCTCGACGACATCGCCGGCGGCACCGAGGCCGCTGACCTCGTTGGTGAGGATGATCTTCGCCATTGCTCGGTCACCCTTCCTTAGCGAGCGGTCGAGGTGTAGGGCAGCAGCGCCATCTCACGGCTGTTCTTCACGGCCGTGGCGACGTCGCGCTGGTGCTGGGTGCAGTTGCCGGTGACCCGGCGGGCACGGATCTTGCCGCGGTCGGAGATGAACTTCCGCAGCAGGTTCGTGTCCTTGTAGTCGACGTAGGTGATCTTGTCCTTGCAGAACACGCAAACCTTCTTCTTAGGCTTGCGAGCAGGCGGCTTCGCCATTGTCTCTCTCCAGTGTGATCAAGAAGTTTGGTACGCCGCCGCCCTTAGAAGGGCGGCTCGTCCGAGAAACCGCCGCCGCTGCCGGAGCCACCGCCCCAGCCGCCGCCACCGCCGCCCTGGCCGCCACCGGCCGGAGCGCCGGTCGCCCACGGGTCGGCGTCGGGCGCACCGCCCTGGCCGCCACCGGGGCCACCGCCCCAGCCGCCGCCACCGCCGCCCTGGCCGCCACCGCCGCCGTAACCGCCCTGGCCGCCGCGCGAGGCACCGCCGCCGCCGCTGGCCCGGGTGATCTTGGCGGTCGCGCTGCGCAGGCTGGCGCCGACCTCGTCGACGTCCAGCTCGTAGACCGTCCGCTTGACGCCCTCGCGGTCGTCGTACGAGCGCTGCTTCAGACGGCCCTGCACGATGACGCGCATGCCCTTCTGGAGCGACTCGGCCACGTTCTCCGCCGCCTGCCGCCAGACCGAGCACGTGAGGAAGAGGCTCTCGCCGTCCTTCCACTCGTTGGTCTGCCGGTCGAAGGTGCGGGGAGTGGACGCGACACGGAACTTCGCGACCGCCGCACCGGACGGGGTGAAGCGCAGCTCGGGGTCGTCGACGAGATTGCCGACGACCGTGATGACGGTCTCGCCTGCCATGGTGAGTGACCTCTCGGCTTTGCTTGGCTTCTCGGTTTCCCGACTGCCTGAGCCGTCAGGCTCAGTGGGTCTCGGGACGGAGGACCTTGGTCCGGAGGACCGACTCGTTCAGGTTCATCTGACGGTCGAGCTCCTTGACGACCTCAGGAGTGGCGTTGAGGTCGATGACCGAGTAGATGCCCTCGGGCTTCTTCTTGATCTCGTACGAAAGACGACGACGGCCCCAGGTGTCGACCTTCTCGACCTTGCCGCCGCCATTGCGGACGACGCCGAGGAAGTTCTCGATCAGCGGGGAGACAGCACGCTCCTCGAGATCGGGGTCGAGGATGACCATCACCTCGTAGTGACGCATGTGGAACCCACCTCCTTTGGACTCAGCGGCCACGGCGTTTCCGTGGCAGGAGGGTTTGCATCGCGTCGCAACGGTATCGCGGCCCACCGACAACGCCCGCGGCGTTCCGGGGATCGCTCCCCGAAGGCCTTTCGGAACCGTCGTGTGGACCTGCACAGACACCGGTGCAGACGGTACACACTACCCGCCTCGTGGCTTCCGGTTGAAATCCGGCCCCGGAAGCCCGCAATCTGTACACATCGGGTGTGTCCGGCGCTACGATGCGCCACCTCTCCATCACGGAGGTGCCCCATGGCACAGGCAGTGCGACCCACCACCGGCAGCCGTCTCTACCAGCGGATCCTCAGCACCCTCAACTCGGACGGCCGACCCCACCCGGTGGAGAACACCCTGGCCGTCGCGACCGTCGTGCTCGGCCTGATCTCCGCCATCGCGGCGTTCTGGAGCGGGCTGCACCTGCTCAGCTCCTGGGCCGGCCTGGTCGGCATCCTCGTGGGCGCCGTCGGGCAGTACCGCTCCGCCACCACGGCCGAGCGCTTCTTCTTCATCATCGGCATGGGGCTGGCCGCGGTCGGCTTCTACATCGGCATGGCCCACGGCGGTCTCTTCGGCGGGGTGGTGTCCTAGCCCCTCCGTTCCCGGCCCCCGCCGGGCGAAGCCGCGGACCGAGTTGTCCACAGCCCTCGTGGGGGCGTTCGCCGTTCGCAGTAGGCTTCGGCGCAGTAATGCAGTCAGCAATGCCGTAGCCGCAGCGATGGGGAGCGCCCCGCATGAGCTTGACCCTGAGGACCATCAGTCGGGAACAGCACCTGGCGTACATCCAGAGCCTGCCCTCGGCAAGCCACTGCCAGGTTCCCGCCTGGGCGGACGTCAAGACGGAGTGGCGCTCGGAGAACCTCGGCTGGTTCGACGACAAGACCGGTGAGCTGGTCGGCGCCGGCCTGGTGCTCTACCGGCAGCTGCCCAAGGTGAAGCGCTACCTCGCCTACCTCCCCGAGGGCCCGGTGATCAACTGGTACGCGCCCAACCTGGAGGAGTGGCTGCGCCCGATGCTGGCGCACCTGAAGCAGCAAGGCGCGTTCTCCGTGAAGATGGGCCCGCCGGTCGTCATCCGCCGCTGGGACGCGGCCGCCATCAAGTCCGGCATCGCCGACCCGGACGTCAAGCGCCTGCGCGACGTCGAGGCCACCTTCATCGAGCCCCGCGCCTTCGAGGTGGCCGACCGGCTGCGCCGCATGGGCTGGCAGCAGGGCGAGGACGGCGGCGCCGGCTTCGGCGACGTGCAGCCCCGCTACGTCTTCCAGGTCCCGCTGGAGAACCGCAGCCTGGACGACGTCCAGAAGGGCTTCAACCAGCTGTGGCGGCGCAACATCAAGAAGGCCGAGAAGGCCGGCGTCGAGGTCGTCCAGGGCAGCTACGACGACCTCCCCGTGTGGCAGCAGCTGTACGAGGTCACCGCCGAGCGCGACCACTTCCGCCCGCGGCCCCTGTCCTACTTCCAGCGCATGTGGCAGGTCCTCAACTCCGAGGACCCCAACCGCATGCGGCTGTACTTCGCCCAGCACGAGGGCGAGGCGGTCGCCGCCGCGACGATGCTCGTCGTCGGCCGGCACGTCTGGTACTCGTACGGGGCCTCGGCCAACCACAAGCGCGAGGTCCGGCCGAGCAACGCCATGCAGTGGCGGATGCTGCGGGACGCCTACGCGCTCGGCGCGAGCGTGTACGACCTGCGCGGCATCAGCGACTCGCTCGACGAGAGCGACCACCTCTTCGGTCTCATCCAGTTCAAGGTGGGCACCGGCGGGCAGGCTGCCGAATACCTGGGCGAGTGGGACTTCCCGCTCAACAAGCTGCTGCACAAGGCGCTCGACATCTACATGTCCCGCCGCTGACCCACCTGCCCGACCGACCGCAGACACCGCAGAAAGGTCCTCGTTCCGGCCATGGCGCTCACCCTGTACGTCGACACCGCGCGCTGGCGTGCGCACCAGCAGTCCGTGGCGGAGCAGTTCCCCGGGCTGGTCCCCGTCTGCAAGGGCAACGGGTACGGCTTCGGCCACGAGCGCCTGGCCGAGGAGGCGATCCGGCTCGGCTCGGACGTCCTCGCCGTGGGCACGACGTACGAGGCCGCCCGGATCAAGGACTGGTTCGGCGGCGACCTGCTGGTGCTGACCCCGTACCGGCTGGGCGAGGAGCCGGTGCCGCTGCCGGACCGCGCCATCCGCTCCGTGTCCTCCGTGGAGGGCGTGCGCGGCCTGGTCGGCGCCCGCGTGGTCATCGAGGTCATGAGCAGCATGAGGCGCCACGGCGTCAGCGAGGACGACCTGGTCAAGCTGCACTCGGCCATAGACGACGTCCGCCTGGAGGGCTTCGCCATCCACCTGCCGCTGGACCGCACCGACGGCTCCGACGCGGTGGAGGAGGTCTTCCGCTGGATGGAGCGGCTGCGCGCGGCCCGGCTGCCGCTGCACACCATGTTCGTCAGCCACCTGAAGGCCGGCGAGCTGACCCAGCTGCGCAACCAGTTCCCGCAGACCCGCTTCCGCGCCCGGATCGGCACCCGGCTGTGGCTCGGCGACCACGAGGCCACCGAGTACCGGGGCGCCGTCCTGGACGTCACCCGCATCGCCAAGGGCGAGCGCTTCGGCTACCGCCAGAACAAGGCCTCCGAAGACGGCCACCTGGTCGTCGTGGCGGGCGGTACGTCGCACGGGGTGGGCCTGGAGGCCCCCAAGGCCATGCACGGCGTCATGCCGCGCGCCAAGGGCGTCGCGAGGGCCGGTCTGGCCACCATCAACCGCAACCTGTCGCCCTTCGTGTGGGCCGGCAAGCAGCGCTGGTTCGCCGAGCCCCCGCACATGCAGGTGTCGATCCTCTTCCTGCCGGGCGACGTGGCGCCCCCGGCGGTCGGGGACGAGCTGGTGGCGCACCTGCGGCACACGACGACCACGTTCGACCGCGTCGTCGACCGCTGAGCGCCCCGGGCGTCCCCTCCGCTCAGTGGGGCGGGGCCGGCGGCGCCGGGTCCACGCCCCACTGCACCGGGAGCGCCTCGCCGTAGCCGTGACCGTCCTCGGGCCCGCCCTGCAGCGGCGCCGCGTGCCGCGGCTGGTGCGAGGACCGCCCCAGCACGAACGCGTCCTCCGCCCCGTCCAGCACGCCCCCCGAGGGGTCGTCCGAGCCGTCCTGGCGGACCGCGTCGCGCTCGGGGAGGACGATGTCGCGGACGACGACCACGCACAGGTACAGCGTCCCGATCAGGTGCGCCGCGATGGCCAGGTGGTAGCCGTCCTGGGGCAGGCCCTTGCTGTTGCCGCCCGTCGTGTACGCCAGGTACGACCAGATCCCGAGGAAGTACATGACCTCGGCCGCCTGCCAGATCAGGAAGTCCCGCCAGCGCGGCCGGGCGAGCGCCGCGAGGGGCACCAGCCACAGCACGTACTGCGGCGAGTAGACCTTGTTGGTCAGGATGAAGGCGGCCACGACGAGGAAGGCCAGCTGCGCGAAGCGCGGGCGCCGCGGGGCGTAGAGGGTCAGCCCCGCCATGCCGGCGCAGAACAGCAGCATGAGCGCGATGGCGTAGGAGTTCGCCCCGTCGATGGACTTGCCGGTCTGCTGGGAGATGATCAGCCAGACCGAGCCGTAGTCGACGCCCCGCTCCTGGCTGAAGGTGTAGAACTTCGCCCAGCCGTCCCGGGCGAGCAGCATCACGGGAAGGTTCACCACGAGCCAGGCCACCGCGGCACCGCCCACCGCCGCGCCCCAGGCCTTCAGCTTCCCGGCCCGCAGGCACAGCAGGAACAACGGCCCCAGTAGCAGCACCGGGTAGAGCTTGGCGGCCGTCGCCAGCCCGATCAGGATGCCCGCGGCCAGCGGCCGGTTGCGCGACCACAGCATCATCCCGGCCGCCGCGAGGGCGACCGCGAAGAGGTCCCAGTTGATGGTCGCGGTCAGCGCGAACGCGGGCGCCAGCGCGACCAGCAGCGCGTCCCACGGGCGGCGCCGGTTGGTCCGGGCGACGCAGACCGCGATGACGGCGGTGCAGACCAGCAGCATCCCGGCGTTGACCAGCCAGTAGATCTGCTCCCGGTGCTGGATCGTGCCGCCGTGCGGGGTGAGCCAGGAGGCGACCTCCATGAACAGCCCCGTCAGGACCGGGTACTCCAGGTAACCCATGCCGCCGGAGACCGTGTCCGGGATCCGGTCGAAGTACGGGACGAGGTCGTCGGCGAAGCCCCGGCCGTAGTACAGGTGCGGGATGTCGGAGTAGCAGGCGTGGCTGTACTGGGCGTTCGCCCCGTAGAACCAGCCGCTGTCGTAGCACGGCACCTTCTGCACCATGCCCAGCGCGAACATCCCGATCGCGACCAGCACGACCACGCGCAGGGGGTTCCACCAGCCCCGCCGCCCCACGGCAGCGAAGCGGCCGAGCGGGCCGCCGATGACCTCGCTCCCGGCCACGGCGACCGGGTCCTCGCGGGTCGGGGGCACGACCGCCTCGGCCTCCGAGGCCTCGTGGTGGGGGTCTTCGCGCACGATCGTCATGGGCCACATCCTGCCCTACATCGCCACGTGCGGAGCGTCGGATCCCCATGCGGCCCTCCACCCGGCGGGAACGCACGCGGCCGCGGAGGGCGTGCTGCCCTCCGCGGCCGCGGATCACTGCTCTACCCAACGCGGGGCGATCAACCGCCCGGCCCTGCGATGAGTCCGCCGTTGCCGTTGCCTCCGTTGCCCTTGCCCGTGGTACTGGACGACGGGGTCGACGACGGTGTCCCGCCCGTGCCGCCGTCGGTGGCTCCACCGTCGTTGCCACCGCCGCCGTCCTGGCAACCCCACTGCCAGGGCTTGCAGTTCCCGGAGTCGGTCGGGGTCGGCGTGGTCGGCGGCTGCGAGATGGTCGGGGTCGGATTCGTGGTCGCCGACTCGGTCGGGCTGGCCGAGACCGAGGGGCTCGGCGACGGGGCGCCGACCTGGTCCTTGACCTCGCCGATCTTCCCGGGATCCGGGAAGCCGTTGTCGTCCTTCCCCTTGAGCGCCTGGGTCATGTACTTCGCCCAGACCTCCGCCGGCATCTCACCACCGTGCGCGGAGTCCTTCCCCGCGGTGCCCGCCATGCCGATCAGACCGGGCTTCTTGGGGTTCTCCCGGAACAGGACCACCGAGGTCGACAGCTGCTTGGTGTAGCCGACGAACCAGGCGGACCTGGTTCCCTTCTCGCTGTCCGTCGTACCCGTCTTGCCCGCCACTGTGCGACCGACCGCCAGGGCCTTCTGACCGGTGCCGTTCTTGACCACGTTCTGCAGCACGTCGGTGACGTTGTCGGCGACGTTGCTGTCGATCGCGTCCCGCTTGATCTTCGGCTTGCCGAAGCCCGGCACGTCCTTGCCGTCCGCGACCACCTTGGTGACGGAGTAGGGCTCGGCCTGCGTGCCCGACGAGGCGAACGTCGCGTAGGCGTCGGCCATGCGGATGGCGGACGGCTTGGACGTACCGATCGAAAACGAGGCGTTCAGGGACTCGAAGCTCGAATCCAGCACGCCCGCGTTCTTCGCCATCTCGGCCACCTTGGGCAACCCGACGTCCTCGCCGAGCTGCACGAAGGGGGTGTTGATGGACTGCTCCATCGCCTTGCGCAGCGAGATGTAACCCCAGGGGTATCCGCTCTCGTTCTTCTGCTTGAAGACGCTGCCGTCCTTCTTCAGGACCCAGTTGCCTTCATGGTCCTTGATCTTGAGCAGGTCGTTGCCGTTGTACTTGCTCTGCGGCGACAGCCCGACGCCGTCGGTCTGGTTGGTGCCGTACTGCATCGCCGCGGCCAGGACGAACGGCTTCCAGGTGGAGCCGACGGGGACACCCGTGGTGTTGGCGTTGTTGTTGAACTGGCCGTGCTCGTAGCCCTCGCCGCCGTAGATGGCGACGATCCTGCCGTCACCCGGCACCACGGAAGCCGCGCCGAACTGTACGAACTTGTCGGCTTCGCGCTTCTTGGGGTTGATGTTCTTCTTGCGGACCTCGTCGACGGCCTTCTTGAGCGAGTCGACCTTCTTCTTCTCGAAGGTCGTGTGGATCTCGTAACCGCCCTTGTCCAGCTGGCTCTGGCTGATGTCCGAGTGACTCAGAACGTAGCTCTTGGCGGTGTCGACCAGGTAGCTGATCTGACCGCTCATGCCGGCGGTCGCCTTGAGGCCCTGCGGCATCGGGTACTTGCTGACGGCCTCGGTGTACTCGTCCTTGTTGAGCTTGCCGTCCTTGTACATCTCGCCGAGGATCCACTTCCAGCGGTCCTCGGAGCGGGCCCGGTTCGCCTTCGCCGTAGCGGTGCTGTCGATGTTCGCGGCACCGGCCGGGTCGTAGTACGTCGGGCCCTTGAGCAGCGCGGCGAGGAAGGCGCATTGGCTCGGGGTGAGCTTGTCGGCGTCGACGCCGTAGTAGGTCTGCGCGGCCGCCTGGATGCCGTAGGCGCTCCGCCCGTAGTACGAGGTGTTCAGGTAGCCCTGCAGGATGTCGGGCTTCTCGAGCTTCGTCCCCACCTTTATGGAGATGAAGAGCTCCTTGAACTTACGGCTGACCGTCTGGTCCTGGCTCAGGTAGGTGTTCTTGACGTACTGCTGGGTGATCGTCGAACCGCCCTGCGCGTCACCGCCCTTCGCCATGTTGAACAGGGCCCGGCCGACGCCCATGGGGTCCACGCCCGAGTCTTCGTAGAAGCTCTTGTTCTCCGCGGAGATCACCGCGTTCTGCATGGCCTTGGGGATGTCGGAGAGCGTCACGTTCTGCCGGTTGGCACCCGTGCCGGTCGCCACCATGCGGCTGCCGTCGGCCCAGTAGAAGACGTTGTTCTGCGACTTGGCGGCGTCGTTCTCGTTGGGGATGCCCACCATCGCGTAGCCGACGCCCGCGACCGCGACCAGGCTGCCGAAGAAGAACAGGCACAGCCCGGAGGCGAGCTTCCAGGACGGCATCCAGCGGCGCCATCCGTCCTTCCCCCAACGGGGGTAATCGATGATGCGCTTCTTCGGGGGCTGGCCCCCGCCACGGCCGCCCTGCGCGTCCGTGGCGCCACGGCGGCGGCCGCCCTTCTGCGTGGCCTGGGCGGCACGGCGCGCGGCTGCCCGCCCCTGGTACGGCGGCTCGGCCCCGCGGGACCGGCCTCCCGCACCCGCGCGGCCCCCCGCGCCCGTACCCGCACCCTGACGGGGGGGTTGTCCCATGCCCTGGCGCGGGCCGTGGCCCTGCCCCGAACCGGTTCCGTGCGTGCCGTACGGCTGCGGCGTGGGCGGCCCAGCGGCCCGCCGGCCGCCTGGCGGCGGGGGCGGCTGCTGCGCGCCGCGCCGGGCGGCGGCCCGGCCGTCGCCGGGCGACTGCGGCGGCTTGCGACGGTGCTCGCTCATGAACAGCTACTCCTAGGACAGGCGGAATCGCCTGAAAGCGGCAGTTGATTTCCGGTCCCCCCGGCGTGCGATGACCGCACTGCACCAGGGACAAGGACGCTCACTGGCGTCACACGGTTCCCGGTGCTCTGCATGGCGAACAGAGTACGCACGGTCAAAAGAGGTTCTAGCCAGATGTTCATCACATTCCGGGCGGTTGACGGTGGACGGATTTCGTGATGTGACGCCGGTCACCGTGAGCCGTCTTGCCGTACCGGAGAACTCGTTCTATCGTCTCGATGTATCGAGTCGATACATCACGGCGAGATAAGAGGCGACGAAGGCACGGACGGGAGGGAAACGAGGACATGAGCAAACGCTCCGGCATCCTCGAGTTCGCCGTCCTGGGCCTGCTGCGCGAATCCCCGATGCACGGTTACGAGCTGCGCAAGCGGCTCAACACCTCGCTCGGTGTGTTCCGCGCGTTCAGCTACGGCAGCCTCTACCCCTGCCTCAAGACACTGGTCACCCAGGGCTATCTGGTCGAGGAGACCGGCCCTGACCCCGATCCGCTCGCCGCGCCGCTGGCCGGCCGACGGGCCAAGATCGTGTACCGGTTGACGGCGGCCGGCAAGGAGCACTTCGAGGAGCTCCTCGCCCACTCCGGGCCTGACGCGTGGGAGGACGAGCACTTCGCGGCTCGTTTCGCCTTCTTCGGCCAGACGTCCAGGGACGTACGGATGCGTGTCCTCGAGGGGCGGCGCAGCCGCCTCGAGGAGCGCCTGGAGAAGATGCGCGCGTCCCTCGCGCGTACCCGTGAGCGGCTCGACGACTACACGCTCGAGCTGCAGCGGCACGGCATGGAGTCGGTGGAGCGAGAGGTCCGCTGGCTGAACGAGCTGATCGAGACCGAGCGGGCGGGGCGTGACAAGCAGCCCCCGGCCGCTCCGTCCGCCGATGCCGAGCAGGACAACCAACAGGAAAACGGCGGACCCGGCACGCGCCGGGGACCCGCGTGACGATTACACAGGGAGCAACCGGAATGGGTTCGGTTCGCGTAGCCATCGTTGGCGTGGGCAACTGCGCCGCTTCGCTGGTGCAGGGTGTCGAGTACTACAAGGACGCCGACCCGGGCACCCGCGTGCCCGGCCTCATGCACGTGCAGTTCGGCGACTACCACGTGCGTGACGTCGAGTTCGTGGCGGCCTTCGACGTGGACGCGAAGAAGGTCGGCCTCGACCTCGCGGACGCCATCGGTGCCAGCGAGAACAACACCATCAAGATCTGCGACGTGCCGCAGAAGGGCCTGACCGTCCAGCGCGGCCACACCCTGGACGGTCTCGGCAAGTACTACCGCGAGACCATCGAGGAGTCCGCCGAGGAGCCGGTGGACGTCGTGCAGATCCTCAAGGACCGCCAGGTCGACGTGCTCGTCTGCTACCTGCCCGTGGGTTCCGAGGACGCGGCGAAGTTCTACGCGCAGTGCGCCATCGACGCCAAGGTCGCCTTCGTCAACGCCCTCCCGGTCTTCATCGCCGGTACCAAGGAGTGGGCGGACAAGTTCACCGAGGCCGGTGTGCCGATCGTCGGTGACGACATCAAGTCGCAGGTCGGCGCCACCATCACGCACCGCGTGCTGACCAAGCTCTTCGAGGACCGCGGTGTCATCGTCGAGCGCACCATGCAGCTGAACGTCGGCGGCAACATGGACTTCAAGAACATGCTCGAGCGCGAGCGCCTGGAGTCCAAGAAGATCTCCAAGACGCAGGCCGTCACCTCCCAGATCCCCGACCGCGACCTGGGTGAGAAGAACGTCCACATCGGCCCCTCGGACTACGTGGCCTGGCTGGACGACCGCAAGTGGGCGTACGTCCGTCTCGAGGGCCGTGCCTTCGGCGACGTGCCGCTGAACCTGGAGTACAAGCTCGAGGTCTGGGACTCCCCGAACTCCGCGGGTGTCATCATCGACGCGCTGCGCGCGGCGAAGATCGCCAAGGACCGCGGCATCGGCGGCCCGATCCTCTCGGCGTCCTCCTACTTCATGAAGTCCCCGCCGGTGCAGTACTTCGACGACGAGGCCCGCGAGAACGTGGAGAAGTTCATCCGCGGCGAGGTCGAGCGCTGAACAGCGGCTTAACCCCCGTCACCACTCGTCGTACGACGCGACCGCACAGGCCCCCGGGTATGGCACCCGGGGGCCTGTGCGTCATGTGAGGCTGTGCGCATGCCCGTTGTCCGTGATCTCCGTGTGCTGCTGCGCTTCCGGGACTTCCGCCGGCTGCTGACGGTGCGGCTGCTGTCCCAGCTCTCCGACGGGGTCTTCCAGGTGGCGCTGGCGGCCTACGTGGTCTTCTCCCCGGAGAAGCAGACCTCGCCGGCCGCCATCGCCTCCGCGATGGCGGTCCTGCTGCTGCCGTACTCGCTCCTGGGGCCGTTCACGGGCGTCCTGCTGGACCGCTGGCGGCGCCGGCAGGTCCTCCTCTACTGCAACCTGCTGCGGGCGGCGCTCTCCATCGGCACCGCCGTGCTGATGCTGCTGCGCGTCCCGGACTGGCTCTTCTGCCTGTCCGCCCTCTCGGTCACCGGCATCAACCGCTTCGTGCTCGCGGGCCTGTCGGCCGCCCTGCCCCGGGTCGTCGACGGGGAGCGCCTGGTCATGGCGAACGCGCTGTCCCCGACCGCCGGCACCCTCGCGGCCACCGCCGGCGGGGGAGCGGCCTTCCTGGTGCACCTGGTGATGGCCGAGGGCACCCGCTCCGACGTCCTGGTCGTGGTGCTGGGCGCTGTCCTCTACCTCTGTGCCGGACTCGCCGCACTCACCCTGGGGCGGGACCTGCTGGGGCCGGACCCGTCCCGTATCCAGCCGCGGGTGGGCGAGGCGCTGCTCAGCACCTTCCGCGGTCTGGTGCACGGCTTGGGACATCTGCGCCGGCGGCCACGCGCCGCACGCGCCCTGGCCGCGATGACGGCGATGCGCTTCTGCTACGGCGGGCTCACGGTGACGGTGCTGATGCTCTGCCGCTACGCCTGGGCGGGATCCGACGGGACCGGCCGTGGAACGGCGGACGGACTGGCGCTGCTCGGGCTGGCGGTCGCCGTCTCGGGTGCGGGCTTCTTCGCGGCGGCCGTGCTCACCCCCTGGGCCACGGGCCGCTTCGGCACCTTCGGATGGATCACCGTCTGCGCGGGTTCGGCCGCCGTCCTGCTCCCCGCACTGGGCCTCCCCTTCGAGCCGGCGCCGGTACTGGCGGCGGCCTTCGTGCTCGGGCTGGCCACCCAGGGGGCGAAGATCGCCACCGACACGGTGGTCCAGTCCTCGATCGACGACGCCTACCGGGGGCGCATCTTCTCGATCTACGACGTGCTGTTCAACGTCGCCTTCGTCGGCGCCGCAGCCATCTGCGCGCTGGTCCTCCCGCCGGACGGCCGCTCCGTGGGCCTCCTTCTCGGACTCTCCGTGGTCTACGCGGCGGTGGCGGTCGGCACCGCCAGGACTCCGCGTCGTTTCACGTGAAACACGAAGATCACCCCGCGTCCGCCCGTTTCACGTGAAACACACGCCCCGGCGGATGGGCTGTCCGACCCCTCCAGTAACGTTCGCGCGTTCACAGGAACTGACAGGTTCATCCCAGGGAGGGGAACGACCATGGCGACTCCGCCGTCCGACAACACCAACATTCCGGCCCCGCAAGGCCAGCCCGGCGCCTTCCCGCCGCCTCAGGGTCAGCCCGGCGCCTTCCCGCCCCCGCAGGGTCAGCCCGGCGCCTTCCCGGCACCTGCCGCCCCGCCGCGGCGCGGCAAGAACATCGGCAAGGGCATCATCGGCGTGATCGTCACCATCGTGGTCATCATCGGCGTGCGGTTCGCCTTCTCCCAGTTCGACCAGACCGACGCCGAGACGTCGAAGGTCGGCAGCTGCCTCCACAACAAGGGCACCGAGAAGAGCCCGGACCTGGTGGACGTCGACTGTTCCTCCGGGGATGCGCAGTTCAAGATCGTCAAGAAGTTCGACGACTCGACCGACCAGAAGCAGTGTGAGTCCGTCACCGAGTCGGACGTCTACTACACCCAGTCCGGGACCGACTTCAACAACGTGGTGCTCTGCCTGCAGACCATCAGCAAGTGATGGGACGGCCGTTAAGGCCGAGGGGGTCGTGTTTCACGTGAAACACGACCCCCTCGGTGCGTCCGAGGCCCGGACGGGGTGACGCTCAGCCCTGCGCGGCCCACCACTCCTTCAGTGCGGCCACAGCGGCCTCCTCGCCCAGCGGGCCGTTCTCCAGGCGCAGCTCCAGCAGGTGGTTGTACGCCTTGCCGACCTGGGGGCCCGGGGGGATGCCCAGGACCTCCATGATCCGGTTGCCGTCCAGGTCCGGCCGGATCGCGTCCAGCTCCTCCTGGTCCTTCAGCTGCGCGATGCGCTCCTCGAGCCCGTCGTAGGTGCGCGACAGGGCCCCCGCCTTGCGCTTGTTGCGGGTCGTGCAGTCGGAGCGGGTCAGCTTGTGCAGCCGGTCGAGCAGCGGTCCGGCGTCCCGGACGTAGCGCCGGACGGCGGAGTCGGTCCATTCCCCGGTCCCGTAGCCGTGGAAGCGCAGGTGCAGCTCGACCAGCCGGGCGACGTCCTTGATGGTGTCGTTCGGGTACTTGAGCTTGGTCAGCCGTCCCTTGGTCATCTTGGCGCCGACCACTTCGTGGTGGTGGAAGGAGACCCGCCCGTCGGGCTCGAAGCGCCGGGTCCGCGGCTTGCCGATGTCGTGCAGCAGCGCAGCGAGGCGCAGCACGAGGTCCGGCCCCTCCGTCTCCAGCGCCATCGCCTGGTCCAGGACGGTCAGCGTGTGCTCGTAGACGTCCTTGTGGCGGTGGTGCTCGTCACGCTCCAGGCGCAGCGCCGGCAGCTCCGGGAGGACCCGTGCGGCCAGGCCGGTCTCCACCAGCAACTGCAGGCCCTTGCGGGGGTGGTCGGAGACGACCAGCTTGTTGAGCTCGTCCCGGATCCGCTCGGCGGAGACGATCTCGATGCGGTCGGCCATCTCCGTCATGGCTGTCACGACCTCGGGAGCCACCTCGAAGTCCAGCTGGGCGGCGAAGCGCGCGGCGCGCATCATCCGCAGCGGATCGTCGGAGAAGGACTCCTCCGGGGTGCCGGGAGTGCGCAGCACGCGCTGGGCGAGGTCACCGAGCCCGCCGTACGGGTCGACGAACTCCGCTTCCGGCAGGGAGACCGCCATCGCGTTGACGGTGAAGTCCCGGCGGACCAGGTCCTCCTCGATGGTCTCCCCGTAGGAGACCTCCGGCTTGCGCGAGGTGCGGTCGTAGGCCTCGGAGCGGTAGGTGGTCACCTCGATCTGGTAGCCGTACTTGCGGCATCCGACCGTGCCGAAGGCGATGCCCACCTCCCAGACGGCCTCCGCCCACCCGCGGATGATCTTCAGTACCTGGTCGGGCCGGGCGTCGGTCGTGAAGTCGAGGTCGTTGCCGAGCCTGCCGAGCAGGGTGTCGCGGACCGAGCCGCCGACGAGGGCAAGCCGGAATCCGGCGTCCTTGAAGCGACGGCCGAGCTCTTCGGCCACCGGCGCGATCACGGGCGCGGTCTTCAGGGTCTGGGGGGCGTTGTTGGCATTCGGCACAACAGAAAAGGGTACGTGGCCATGCGCCCCGCGGCGGACCGGTTTACCGGCATCCGCGATCTTGCCGACGCCTCCGCGCCCCCGGACTGTATCGATCTTGTGGCCCACTCACAGCACTTTGGGTCATCGAGCATCGTTACCATTCCAGGACGCACATCCGATGACGACGAGGGACGGCCAGCGCGTGGGCGAGGCGGCACAGCACCCCGGAGGCACTCCGGCCCGTTCGAGGCTGCGCCGGGCCACGGCACTGCTCGTGGGCGCCACCCTGTTCGCCGGCCTGGTCCAGGCCCGTACGGCCCCCGCGGCGTACGCGGAGAGCTCCGACGGCCGGGCCGTGGACGTGTCGGTGAACTCACTGTCCCCCACCGTGCCCGCCAAGGGCGACACCCTCACGGTGACCGGCACCGTCACGAACAAGAGCAAGCACACCGTCAGCGGTGCCCACGTGGGCGTGGAGATCGCCCCTCAGGGCCCGCTGGGCAGCCGCAGCGCCATCAGCGGCACCTCCACCAGCGCGCCCCACACCCCGGCCGACGGCCAGGAGATCCCCGGGCACACCGTGCCCGTCGACGACCTGCCGTCCGGCATCAGCCGCAGCTTCACCCTGGAGGTCCCGGTCAAGGACCTGGACCTGGGCCGGGACGGCGTCTACCAGCTCGGCGTCTCCCTGACCGGGCAGACCAGGGACCGCGGCTACGACGAGTACCTGGGGATCGAGCGGACCTTCCTCCCCTGGTACCCGGACGGGGACGCCAAGCCGACCCGCTACACCTTCCTGTGGCCGCTGATCGACCGCCCGCACCTCGCCGTGCGCAGCGAGAGCGACGACCAGCAGAGCCCGATCTTCCTCAACGACGACCTCGCCGGGGACCTGGCGCCCGGCGGCCGTCTGCAGCAGATGGTGGCGCTCGGCCGGGACCTGCCCGTCACGTGGGTCATCGACCCGGACCTGCTCGCCACGGTCGACGCGATGACGCGCCGGTACCAGGTCGCGGGGCCCGGTGGTGATCTCGACCACACCACGTCCGGCACCGGCACCGACGACGCGAAGCGCTGGCTGAACAGCCTCAAGGAGGCCGTCGCCGGGGACGAGGTCGTCGCCCTACCCTTCGCCGACCCCGACCTCGCCTCGATCGCGCACCACGGCAAGAGCGTCCCGGGCACCCTGAACCACCTCAAGACCGCCACGGAGCTCGCGACCACGACGGTCGAGACCGTCCTCAACGGCGTGGTCACCCCCGACACGGACGTCTCCTGGCCCGTGGAGGGCGCCGTCGACCCCTCCATCGTCGACGTGGCCACCTCGGCCGGCGCCGACAAGGTGATCGCCCGCAGCGACAGCCTCGGCGAGCCCGGCGGCCTCAGGTACACCCCCACCTCGGCGCGGCCCATCGGCGGGGGCACCACGGCGGTGGTCGCCGATTCCGGGCTCTCCAAGGCCTTCCAGGGCGACATGACGTCGGCCGGGACCTCGACCCTCGCGGTGCAGAAGTACCTGGCCCAGACGCTCATGATCACGATGCAGGCGCCCGACCGGCAGCGCAGCGTCGTCGTCGCCCCGCAGCGCATGGCCAAGGCCTCACAGGCGCAGGCCATGGCCCAGGCCATCACGGAGGTCGCCGCCGGCGGCTGGGCCGAGACCATCGCCTTCTCCGCGGCGGCGAAGGCCACCCCCGACCCCAAGGCCAACCGCACGGTGCCCGGTACCGGGTCCTACCCCAAGCGCCTGCGCAAGCAGGAGCTGAGCACCGCGGCCTTCCGCCAGATCCAGGCGACCCAGGGCGAGCTCGACGACTTCATGGCCCTCCTGAGCAAGCCCGACCGGGTGCGGACCCCCTTCGGCAACGCGCTGATGCGCTCGATGTCCACCGAGTGGCGCGGCTCCTCCTGGAGGTCGGCCGCCTACCGCACGGCCATCTTCGACTACCTGTCCGACCTGATGAGCCTGGTCTACCTGCTCCCCAAGACCGGGACGCTCACGCTGTCGGGCCGCAGCGGCACCATCCCGGTGACCGTGAAGAACGAGCTCGGCCAGACCGTGCAGGGCCTGGAGCTGCGCCTCACGTCCAGCCAGGGCAACAGCCTCGACCCGGGCGACGCGCAGCCCGTGACCGTGGAGGGCGGCCACACCCGCTCCCTGAAGTTCGAGGGCACCGCCGCCCGCAACGGACTGAACACGATCACCGCCCAGCTCTACACGGCGGACGGCGCGAAGTTCGGCTACCCCATCACGTTCCAGGTGGATGTCACCTCGATCACATCCACCGTCATGCTGGTGATCGCCGCCGGGCTCCTGCTGCTCGTGCTGGCGGGCGTCCGGATGTACCACCAGCGCAAGCGCCGCGCGGCCGCCGGGGGCGAGGACGACGACACGGATCCGCCCGGGGACGACGCGGACCCGTCCGGGGACGGGAACACGGGCGAGGACGAGGACGACGCCGCAGAGGGCACCATGGGTGACCGGGAGGGCGTCGAGGACGAGCAGCCGGGTGACCTGGCGCCGGACACCTCCCCGGAAAGTACGGACCCGTCCGGGACGGGTGAGAAGGTGGACCGATAGCCAGCGAGCCATGGCCGATGAGGTGGGGCAGAGATGAACGCACCGTACGACGGTGAGCGCGAACGGGAAGCCGGGGAGCGGTTCCCCGAGCAGCCCGGGCAGCACCCTGCCGCGCCCGACCCGTACCTGCAGGACACCTACGCCCGCGACCCGTACCAGCGGCAGGATCCGACCGCGCAGGACCCGGTGGGCGAGGCGCTGTACGACAGAACCGCGCACCCGCCGGCCCAGCCCCATGCCTACGGGCCGCCGTACGCGCACCAGGAGCCGTACCGCATGCCCTACGCCGACGACGCCAACACCCGGTACGTCGGCGTCGACGAGCTGGTCTCCCACGCTCCGGACGAGGACGGGAGGCCGGCGCGGCCGGACGAGTACGCCCACCTCTTCCGTGACGAGCCGGTGCAGACGGCCCCGGCGGAGCCCGAGCCCGCGGCGGAGCCCGTGGCCGGGAAGTCCGGCGGACGGGCCGGCAGCATCCTCAAGTCCAGCGCGCTCATGGCGGCCGGCACCCTGGTCTCCCGGGTCACCGGATTCCTCCGCACCCTGGTCATGGCGGCCGCGATCGGCGTCGGCACGCTGAACGACGGCTACCAGGTCGCCAACACCCTGCCCACGATGATCTACATCCTGGTCGGCGGCGGCGCCCTCAACGCGGTCTTCATCCCGCAGCTCGTACGGGCCATGAAGAACGACGACGACGGCGGCGAGGCGTACGCCAACCGCCTGCTCACCCTGGTCGTCGTCGGCCTGGCGGCCGTCACCGCCGTCTGCGTGGTCGCCGCACCGGTCTTCATCCAGGCGATGTCCCACGACATCGCCTCGGACCCGGTCAGGTTCGAGGTCGCGGTCACCTTCGCCCGCTACTGCATCCCCACCATGTTCTTCATGGGGGTGCACGTCGTGCTTGGGCAGATCCTCAACGCCCGCGGCCGCTTCGGCGCGATGATGTGGACTCCGGTCCTCAACAACGTCGTCATCATCGCCACCTTCGGCGCCTTCATCTGGGCCTTCGGCTCCTTCACCGACACGCGCGTCTCCTCCGGGACCATCACCCCCGACGGGGTCCGGCTGCTGGGCCTGGGCACCCTGCTGGGCCTGGCGGTGCAGGCGCTGGCGATGCTCCCCTACCTGCGCGACGCCGGCTTCCGGATCCGGCCGCGTTTCGACTGGCGCGGCCACGGCCTCGGCCACGCGGCGAAGCTGGCCAAGTGGACCTTCTTCTTCGTCCTCGCCAACCAGGTCGGCATGATCGTCCTCACCCAGTTCGCCACGGCGGCGGGCGCGGCGGCCGAGAAGACGGGCCACGAGGGCGCCGGCATCACCGGCTTCAACTACGCGCTGCTCCTGTGGCAGATGCCGCAGGCCATCATCACCGTCTCCGTGATGACCGCCGTGCTGCCGCGGATCTCCCGCGCCGCGGCCGACGGTGACGCCGCCGCCGTCCGCGACGACCTCTCCTACGGCCTGCGGACCTCGGGCGTGGCCGTCGTGCCCGCTGCGTTCGCCTTCCTCGCCCTCGGCCTCCCCATGGCCACCCTGCTCTACAGCAGCTCCGGAGAGGGCGCCCTGAACATCGGCTACATCCTGATGGCCTTCGGCCTCGGGCTGATCCCGTTCTCGGTGCAGTACATCGTCCTGCGCGGCTTCTACGCGTACGAGGACACCCGCACCCCCTTCTACAACACGGTCATCGTCGCCGCCTGCAACGCCGTCGCGGCCGCCGTCTGCTACTTCGTGCTCCCCGCCCGCTGGGCCGTGGTCGGCATGGCGGCCGGGTACGGCCTCGCCTACACGATCGGCGTCGGAGTGGCGGTCAAGCGGCTGCGCAGGCGCCTCGGCGGCGACATCGACGGCAAGCGCGTGGTCCGCACGTACGCCAGGCTCTTCGGTGCGTGCATCCCCGCCGCTGCGGGCGCCGGCGCCGTCGTCTACGGTGTCTCGCAATCGCTGGGTCACGGCGCTGCCGCATCGTTGCTGTCGCTGGTGCTCGGCGCCCTTGTGCTGGGCGGGATCTTCTTCATCGCCGCCAAGCGCATGCGCGTCGAGGAACTGACGGCCATGGTCGGCATGGTCAGGGGCCGTCTGGGCCGCTGACGGCGCCCAGCGCGCAACCTTCGTGGGCCGTCGTGTGTCGTGCATAGCGGTGGACTGTTGGCACAATTGTCCTCGGCTGTGTTGTCAGATCTTGCAACGGATGGGGAGGCAGGAACGACGGTGGCGGAACGGAGCACGGCTGCCGTCGGAGTGGCCAACGAGGGCGGCGAAGAGCAGCTCGCCGCCCACACGGACGGGGCCACGGCCGACGAGGCGACGGACCGGAGCGAAGAGCAGGACGCGCCAGAGCAGACCATCCCCGAGGAGACAGCACCGACCAAGTCCGAGCCGCCGGAGCTCCACAGCGGCCACAAGCTCGCCAAGCGCTACCGCCTGGAAGAGTGCCTCACCCGTTCCGACGGCTTCAGCAGCTGGCGGGCCGTCGACGAGAAGCTGCGCCGCGCCGTGGGCATCCACACCCTGCCCGCCGACCACGGCCGGGCCCGTTCGGTGCTGGCTGCGGCCCGCTCCGCCGCCCTGCTCGGTGACCCCCGTTTCGTCCAGGTCCTCGACGCGGTCGAGGAGAACGACCTCGTCTACGTCATCCACGAGTGGCTCCCGGACGCGCGCGAACTGACCGCCCTGATCACCGCCGACCCGCTGGAGCCGCACGAGGCCTACCAGATGGTCAGCCAGATCTCCCAGGCCATGGCGGCCGCCCACCGTGAGGGCCTGGCCCATCTGCGGCTCGGCCCCGACGCCGTGCTGCGCACCGACTCCGGCCAGTACCGCATCCGCGGTCTGGCCGTCGCCGCCGCGTTGCGCGGGATCTCCTCCGAGCGCCCGCAGCGGGAGGACACCGAGGCCATCGGAGCCCTCCTGTACGCCTCGCTCACCCAGCGCTGGCCGTACCCGGAGGACGACCACGGGCTCACCGGCCTCCCCAAGGACGTCGGCCTGGTCGCGCCCGACCAGGTGCGGGCAGGGGTCCACCGTGGGCTGTCGGAGCTGGCCATGCGTGCCCTGGTCAACGACGGGGCGACGGCCTCCCGTGAGCCGGAGCCCTGCACCACCCCCGAGGAGCTGGCCAAGGCCGTCACCGCGATCCCCAAGATCCGGCCGCCCGAGCCGGCGATGGCGCCCTACTCGCGCACCACCTACCAGCAGGGCTCCTACCGCCAGACCGGCGCGGGCCCCGCGTCCCCCGGCGCCACGGCATCCCTCCCCGCCGCGCCGCCCCCGGCCCTGCCCGGCCGCACCGGCAAGGCCCTCAAGTGGTCCGTCTCGGCCCTCCTCATCGTCGCCCTCGGCCTCGGCAGCTGGCAGCTCGCGGAGACGCTGATGGACCGCGAGAACCAGGCGAAGTCCGGAGGGACCTCCACCTCCCACAACACGGGCGGCGACGGCGGCAGCGACAACGGCGGCGCGAACCAAGTGACGCTGAAGCCGCTGCCGGTCCAGGACGCTGCCGAGTACTACCCGGACGGCACGCCGCAGCACACCGAGCAGGTGAAGCTCACCTACGACCAGGACGCCGGGAGCTACTGGCGCAGCAGGAGTTTCCAGAAGGGCCCGGTGCTCGCCCCCTACAAGAAGGGGGTCGGCATCGTCTACGACCTCGGCGCCGTGAAGAAGCTGAGCGCGGCGACGATAGGCCTCTACTACGGCGGAGACCACACCACGGTCGAGCTCTACGCAACGGACTCGTTGTCCTCGTCGGCCGACCTCTCGGGCATGAAGAAGATCGCCACGGTCAAGACCTCCGGTCGTTCCGCCAAGCTCACGACGAAGCAACCCGTGGAGACGCGGTACGTTCTCGTCTGGCTGACGGCCATGCCCAACTCTCCGGCGGACAACTTCAGCCAGTCGGGGTACAAGCAGGCCATCACCGACGTGAGGTTCGAGGGGCAGTAGCCCCGCGGGGAGGGGGACGGTGGGCACGCAAGGAACGGGCGGGGAGGTCAGCGACAGCGACCTCCTCGCCCGTCATGTCGCGGGGGACCCGAACGCCTTCGGGGAACTCGTCCGCCGGCACCGCGACCGGTTGTGGGCGGTGGCGCTGCGGACCCTGGGGGACCGCGAGGAAGCCGCGGACGCCGTGCAGGACGCGCTCGTCTCGGCCTTCCGCTCCGCCCACACCTTCCGCGGGCAGTCGGCCGTCACAACCTGGCTGCACCGCATCACCGTGAACGCGTGCCTGGACCGGGCACGCAAGGCCGCCTCACGCCGCACCGCTCCGGTCACGGACGAGAAGCAGTTCGAGGAACTGCTCGAACCCCATGAGTCCGCCGCGGCCCCCGCCGAGCGGGGCGAGCTCCACCGGGAACTGCTGCGGGCGCTCGGGACGCTCCCCGTGGAGCAGCGGGCCGCCCTGGTCCTGGTCGACATGCAGGGCTACCCCGTGGCCGAGGCCGCCGCCGTCCTGGACGTGCCGACGGGGACGGTCAAGAGCAGATGTGCCCGCGGCAGGGCACGACTGCTGCCGCTCCTCTCCCATCTACGGGAGGCGTCAGGGAGTAGCGGCGATCACCCAGGGGGAAGGAACCGGACGGAGAACGCATCCGTCCCAGAGACGGAGGCCCGGCCGGGCCACGGCTTCACGAAGGGCGGAGGTGGACACCCATGACGTCGACGACGGGTACGGACGAGCACCCCGAGGTCGCCGAGATCTCCGCGCTCACCGAGGGCATCCTCCCGCCCGAGCGCTCGGCCGACGTCCGCGGGCACATCGACGGCTGTGCGCTCTGCGCCGACGTCCACGCCTCGCTGGACGAGATCCGGGGGCTGCTGGGCACCCTCCCCGGCCTGCCCCGGATGCCGGCCGACATCGCGGGCCGGATCGACGCCGCACTCGCCGCCGAGGCACTGCTCGCCGCGAGCGGGGCCGATGTTTCACGTGAAACAGAGACCACGGAGCCGCCCCGTGTTTCACGTGAAACATCGGCCCCGGCAGACGGAAGGCCCTCCGGCCGCGGCACCGGTCCCAGCGGGCCCGGCCGCCCGGGCACCCGGCCCCGTCGCCGCTGGGGGAAGGGGATCCTCATCACCGCTTCCGTGGCCGCCGTGCTCGGTCTCGGGACCGTCCTCGCCCAGTCCGGCTGGAACGCCGGGGGAAGCTCCGACAGCCAGTCGTCGTCGGCCTCCGATGCGGGTGTCAAGGCTGACGCCGACATGCTCGGCGTGCAGGTACACGATCTGCTGACAGACCGCACGAGCAAGGGCACTGAGAGCAAGCCCCAGGGGCAGTCCCCCATGGTCGGCATGGACAGCGCCGCGCCGTCCTGCGTCCTGGGGGCCGTCGACCGCCGGGAGGCCCCGATCGCCTTCCAGCGGGGCCGGTACGAGGGCATGGACTCCTACCTGGTCGTGATGCCGCACGAGGGCGACCCCGCGCTGGTCGACGCCTACGTCGTGGACGCCTCGTGCGCCACCGCGCAGCCCCCCGTCACGGGCACCCTCCTCCGTGAGGAGACATACCCTCGCTAGCGCCGCGCCGATGGGAATGCCCGGACCGTAGGATCCGTTAGGCGGGATGACAATGGTCCCGTCGCCGAGGCACCCGGCGAGTCGGCACAGCAGAGACGAGGAAGCACCCGTGAGCGACGTCCGAAACGTGATCATCATCGGTTCCGGTCCGGCGGGATACACAGCCGCGCTCTACACCGCCCGCGCCTCCCTCAAGCCCCTGGTCTTCGAAGGGGCGGTCACGGCCGGCGGTGCTCTGATGACCACGACCGATGTGGAGAACTTCCCCGGCTTCCGCGACGGCATCATGGGCCCCGACCTCATGGAGAACATGCGGGCCCAGGCCGAGCGGTTCGGTGCCGAGCTGATCCCGGACGACATCGTCGAGGTCGACCTCGAGGGCGACATCAAGACCGTCACCGACTCCGCGGGCACCGTCCACCGGGCGAAGGCCGTCATCGTCGCCACCGGTTCCCAGCACCGCAAGCTGGGCCTGCCCAACGAGGACCAGCTCTCCGGTCGCGGCGTCTCGTGGTGCGCCACCTGTGACGGCTTCTTCTTCAAGGACCACGAGATCGCCGTCATCGGCGGTGGCGACACCGCCCTGGAGGAGGCGACCTTCCTCTCGCGCTTCGCCAAGAGCGTGAGGGTCGTCCACCGCCGGGACACCCTCCGCGCCTCCAAGGCCATGCAGGAGCGTGCCTTCGCCGACCCGAAGATCTCGTTCGTCTGGGACAACGAGGTCGCCGAGATCAACGGCGACGGCAAGCTCTCCGGCCTGGTCCTGCGGAACACCAAGTCCGGCGAGACCTCCGAGCTGCCGGTCACCGGACTCTTCATCGCGATCGGCCACGACCCGCGGACCGAGCTGTTCAAGGGCATCCTCGACCTGGACGAGGAGGGCTACCTCAAGGTCGAGTCCCCCAGCACCCGTACGAAGATCCCCGGGGTCTTCGCCGCCGGCGACGTCGTGGACCACACCTACCGCCAGGCGATCACCGCCGCGGGCACCGGTTGCTCCGCCGCCCTGGACGCCGAGCGCTACCTCGCCGCTCTGAGCGACGCGGGCAGCGAGCACACCCGCGAGCCCGAGCAGACCGCCGCCGCGGTCGTCTGACCGCACCGCACAAGCAAGTACCCGTCCTACACACCGAGGAGACAGCCGTGGCCGGCAACACCAAGACCGTGACCGATGCGACCTTCGACGAGGAGGTCCTGTCCAGCGACAAGCCCGTGCTCGTCGACTTCTGGGCCGAGTGGTGCGGTCCGTGCCGCCAGATCGCCCCCTCCCTGGAGGCGATCGCCGCGGAGCACGGCGACCAGATCACCATCGTCAAGCTGAACATCGACGAGAACCCGGTCACCGCCGCCAAGTACGGCGTCATGTCGATCCCGACCCTCAACGTCTACAAGGGCGGTGAGGTCGTGAAGACCATCGTCGGCGCCAAGCCGAAGGCCGCCATCGAGCGCGACCTGTCCGACTTCATCGGCTGAGCACCGCAGACGGACACGAAAGGGCCCGCCCCCGTGAGGGGCGGGCCCTTCGTCCGTCACAGGGGCCGCAGCGCCGGCTCCTTCTGCACGGCGCCGAGCAGCCGGTCGATCGCCATCTCGACGTCCTCCTTCCAGGAGATCGTCGTCCGCAGTTCCAGCCTCAGCCGGGGGAACCGCGGGTGCGGCCGCACCGTCTTGAACCCGACCGCCAGCAGGTGCTCGGCGGGGAGCACGCACGCGGGCTCCTCCCAGCGCGCGTCACCGAAGGCCTCGATCGCCCGGAAGCCCCGCCGCACCAGGTCCTTGGCCACGGACTGCACCAGGACCCGGCCCAGTCCCTGTCCCTGGAAGCCCGGGAGGACGCGGGCGGTCATCAACTGGACCGCGTCGGGGGAGACGGGACTCGTGGGGAAGGCCGTCGAGCGCGGCACGTAGGCCGGCGGGGCGTACAGCACGAAACCGGCCGGCACCTCGTCCACGTAGACGACACGGCCGCAGGAACCCCACTCCAGGAGGACCGCGGAGATCCAGGCCTCCTTCTCGAGCTCGGGCTTGCCGGCTTGGACGGCGGCCTCACCGCTTACCGGATCGAGTTCCCAGAAGACGCACGCGCGGCAGCGGTTGGGGAGATCCGGGAGGTTGTCCAGCGTGAGCGGAACGAGCCGACGCCCCATGAGGTCTGACCCTCGTTTCTGTCGTGGACCCAACTGCCGACGAAGCCACCCACGGCGCCCAGCCCAAGCCCCGCTGCGAGGAGGGCGGCCTTCTGCCAATCGTGCTCCACTCCGACGCGCCGCACCGATCGCATGAGCCCCTCCTCGGAGGTAGTGCTCCATCCCGTACGCATCGTATCCGCGGGCGGACAAGTCCGACACCGGAGCAACGCGAACGGCCCAGCAAAAAGCGGGTCACATCCCGCTCGGGATGCGACCCGCCCAGAAGTTGCGGCCCGTCACATGACGGGGAGGGGATCACTCCTCCTCGTCGGTCTCCTCGGTGAGCGACCGCTCGAGAACCTCGCCCTCACCAGGGGCCATCGAGCCGAGGATGCGCTCCAGGTCCTCTATCGAGGCGAACTCCACGACGATCTTCCCGCGCTTCTGCCCCAAGTCCACCTTCACCCGGGTCTCGAAGCGGTCCGAGAGCCGCAGCGCCAGATCGGTCAGCGCGGGAGACATCCGCTTGCCGGCCCGGGGGGACGGGGCCTTCCTCGTCGGCTGGGACTCGGAGTTCATCACATGCACGATCTCCTCGACCGCGCGCACCGAGAGCCCCTCGGCCACGATCCGGCTGGCGAGCCGGTCCTGGTCCTCCACGTCCTCCAGGGCGAGCAGGGACCGTGCGTGCCCGGCGGAGAGCACACCGGCCGCCACACGGCGCTGTACGGGCGCGGAGAGCTTCAGCAGGCGCAGGGTGTTGGAGACCTGGGAACGGGAGCGGCCGATGCGGTCGGCGAGCTGCTCGTGCGTGCAGGCGAAGTCCTTGAGGAGCTGGTCGTAGGCGGCCGCCTCCTCCAGCGGGTTCAGCTGGGCACGGTGCAGGTTCTCCAGCAGCGCGTCCAGGAGGAGCTTCTCGTCCTCGGTGGCCCGCACGATCGCCGGGATGGCTTCCAGGCCCGCCTCACGGCTGGCCCGCCAGCGGCGCTCACCCATGATGAGCTCGTAGCGCTCCGGTCCGACCTGACGGACGACGACCGGCTGCAGGAGGCCGACCTCCTTGATGGAGGTCACCAGCTCGGCCAGCGCGTCCTCGTCGAAGACCTCACGCGGCTGACGCGGGTTGGGGATGATCGCGTCCAGCGGCAGCTCGGCGAAGTACGCCCCTGCGACCATCGGCGGCTCCTGGGCCGCGATGGCTTCGGGGGTTTCACGTGAAACCGGGATCGCAGCGGTGCCCTCACGACCCTGCTGTTCCACCAGGGCCGCCACCTTGGCGACGGCGACCCCTCGTTCCGGCGCCAGGACCGGGGCGGCGTTCGCCGCCGTCGCCACCGCGGTCGCGGCCGCCGCGTCCACACCGTTCGGTGCGGCGGGAATCAGCGCGCCAAGACCACGGCCGAGTCCTCTGCGTCGCTCACTCACTGGATCCCCTCCGAGGTGTTCTGCTCATTGACTTCTTGGGTGCGCCCCAGCCCGCGCAGGGCCATCTCGCGTGCAGCCTCCAGGTACGACAGCGCTCCGCTCGAACCCGGATCGTAGGTCAGCACCGTCTGGCCGTAGCTGGGGGCCTCCGAGATGCGGACCGAGCGCGGGATGCTCGTGCTCAGCACCTCCTTGCCGAAGTGGGTGCGCACTTCTTCGGCGACCTGCGAGGCGAGCCGGGTCCGGCCGTCGTACATGGTCAACAAAATGGTGGAGACGTGGAGCTTCGGGTTGAGGTGGCCACGCACCAGTTCCACGTTGCGGAGCAACTGGCCCAGTCCTTCCAGGGCGTAGTACTCGCACTGGATGGGGATGAGGACCTCGGCACCGGCGACCATGGCGTTGACGGTCAGCAGACCGAGCGAGGGCGGGCAGTCGATGAGGATGTAGTCCAGCGGCTGCTCGTAGGACTCGATGGCCCGCTGCAGCCGGCTCTCCCGGGCTACCAGCGAGACCAGCTCGATCTCGGCACCGGCCAGGTCGATGGTGGCGGGGGCACAGAACAGGCCCTCCACGTCCGGCACCGGCTGGACTACGTCGGAGAGCGGCTTGCTCTCGACCAGGACGTCGTAGATGGAGGGGACTTCGGAGTGGTGGTCGATCCCTAGGGCGGTGGATGCATTGCCCTGGGGGTCGAGGTCGACGACCAGCACCCGGGCCCCGTGCAGGGCCAGGGAGGCGGCCATGTTGACCGTGGTGGTGGTCTTGCCGACCCCGCCCTTCTGGTTGGCGACCACGACCACTCGGGTCTGGGGTGGGCGGGGGAGTCCTTCACCGGCCCGCCCCAGCGCCTCCACGGCCAGTTGGGCTGCACGGCCGATGGGGGTGTCGTCCATCGGGGGCGGTGTTTCACGTGAAACATCATCCCCGAACGACTCGGTGCGGGGACCGGGGACCGGATCGGCCATCGGTCCCGCGATGTTGGCGTCGGACCGCAAGGATTCACTCTCCTCGACTACAAGCTCGCAATGAACAGAGCCTGCCATGCTTTCGGGGTCACGAACCAGTGAGGGCCGTTCTCCTGTGGATGAATCCACCGGTTGGGTCGCTGAATGGGTCATCTCGACGGCCCGATGAGAGAGCGATTCGGCCGCGGCACGGGCGCGGCCGAGGATTCCTGGAAGTAGAGAGCGCCGTTTCACGTGAAACACGATGCGCAGCGCGGCGACCGTTTCCTACACGACACTCCGGATTGTGTACGTATGGCCGTTTGTATGGAGCACACGACCCCAGCCGCGATCAGCGTTGGCGCCGGCGGCTCTCCCGGGCCGCCTTGGCCCTCCGGGTCGCCGCACGGACACCACCGGGGCTCTCCCCCGCGAGCACCCGCACCACGGTCGACAGCGGATCCACGATCCCCTCGCCGACCTGGACCACGGAGGTCTCCACGGCACCGAGACGGCTCAGCGCGGCACGCGCCGCCTTCAGCTCCTCCTCGGCCGTGTCGCCCTTGAGGACGGTCATCTCCCCGTGCGGACGGAGCAGGGGAAGTCCCCAGCCGGCGAGCCGGTCCAGGGGGGCCACGGCGCGCGCGGTCACCACGTCCACCGGAGGCACCTTGCCCACCATCTCCTCGGCCCGGCCACGCACCACCACGACGTTGGACAGCCCCAGCAGCCGCACGGCCTCCTCGAGGAAGGTGGTCCTGCGCAGCAGCGGCTCCAGCAGGGTGATGCTGAGGTCCGGCCGGGTCAGTGCCAGCGGGATGCCCGGCAGCCCCGCCCCCGAGCCCACGTCGCACACCGAGACGCCCTGGGGGATCACCTCGGCGAGCACCGCGCAGTTCAGCAGATGGCGTTCCCACAGCCGGGGCACCTCCCGCGGACCGATCAGCCCGCGACGCACGCCCGCGTCGGCCAGCAGTTCCGCGTACCGCACCGCGTCCGCGAAGCGCTCCCCGAACACCTCACGTGCCGCCTCCGGCGCCGGGGGGAGCTCCGCCGCTGCCTCCGTCACGAGAACCGTCCTTCCGTTGTTACGGGCCTTCTCCAGGCTGACAAGATTCGGCCCCGCCTGCGAACAGACGGGGCCGAGTGAGTACCGCTGAGACCGGGGGAGGTCAGGAGGCCGGAAGGACGACCACCCGGCGCTCGGGCTCCTCGCCCTCGGACTCGCTGCGCAGCCCCGCGGCGGCCACGGCGTCGTGCACGACCTTGCGCTCGAAGGGCGTCATCGGCTTCAGCTTGACCGGCTGGCCGGAGCCCTTGACCTCCTCGGCCGCCTTCTCGCCCAGCTCGGTCAGCTCGGCCCGCTTCTGCGCCCGGAAGCCGGCGATGTCCAGCATCAGCCTGCTGCGGTCGCCGGTCTCCCGGTGGACCGCGAGCCGGGTCAGCTCCTGGAGCGCCTCCAGCACCTCGCCGTCCCGGCCGACGAGCTTGTTGAGGTCACGGCTCGACGGGTCGCCGACGATGGAGACCGAGGCGCGGTCCCCTTCGACGTCCATGTCGATGTCACCGTCGAGGTCGGCGATGTCCAGCAGCCCCTCGAGGTAGTCGGCCGCGATCTCGCCCTCCTGCTCGAGGCGGGTGAGCGCGTCGGTGGTGTTGCCGTCCGTCACGGCAGGACTCCTCTACTACTTCTTCTTCGACAGGTTCGGCTTGTCCGCGCCGCTGCTCGGCTTGGGCTTGGTGCCCGCGGTCGCTCCGCCGCCCGGCTTGGGCTTCGGCTTGGTGCCGCCGGCAGCAGCACCCGGCTGCGCGGGACCGCCCGTCTGGCGCTGGGACTTGGTCTGGCGCTTGGGCTGGCTGCGCTTCACCGGCGCCGCGTCCTGCAGCTCCTTGTCGGCGGCGGGCTCGTCCTTCAGCTTGCCCTTGGCCTTCAGGCGCTCCTGGCGCTGCTGGAAGGCGAGGCTGCCGGGGGTCGGGTTCCGGCGGATGACGAACATCTGCTGCCCCATGGTCCACACGTTGGTGGTCAGCCAGTAGATGAGGACACCGACGGGGAAGTTGATGCCGAAGACGGCGAACATGATCGGGAAGACGTACATCAGCATCTTCTGCTGCTGCATGAACGGCGTCTTCACCGTCATGTCGACGTTCTTCGTCATCAGCTGGCGCTGCGTGTAGAACTGCGAGGCCGACATCAGGATGATCATGATGACGGTGACCACGCGGACGTCGGTGACCGAGGCGCCCAGCGAGGCGAGCTTGTCAGCGCTGTCGGTGAACTTCGCGGCGAGCGGGGCGCCGAAGATGTGCGCCTTCTGGGCGCTGTTGACCAGGTCCTGGCTCATCACGCCGACCTGCTTGCCCTGCGCGATGTAGCTCAGCACGTGGTACAGCGAGAAGAAGAAGGGGGACTGCGCCAGGATCGGAAGGCACGAGGAGAGCGGGTTGGTGCCCGTCTCCTTGTACAGCTTCATCATCTCTTCGGACTGGCGCTGCTTGTCGTTCTTGTAGCGCTCCTGGATCGCCTTCATCTTGGGCTGGAGCGCCTGCATGTTCCGGGTCGACTTGATCTGCTTCACGAAGAGCGGGATCAGGCAGATCCGGATCAGGACCACCAGAGAGACGATCGACAGACCCCAGGCCAGGCCGCCGTCCTTGTCAAAGACAAGACCGTACAGCGAGTGGAACTGGACGATGATCCACGAAACGGCGGCGTAGAGGGGGTTCAAGATCCCCACGGTCAGGCTCCTTGGGCATGAGGCGTCTCGACGGGCTCGGGAGTAACGGACCCGCCTGGTGCGTCACCCCGGAGGGCTTCGCGCAGGCGAGCGTGCCACGGCGGTCGCTTGCGCGGGGGGACATGGTCCACACCGCCGAGCGACCACGGGTTGCAACGCAGGATCCGCCACGCGGTCAAGGCAGTGCCCTTGATCGCGCCGTGCCGATCGATCGCCGTATACCCGTAGTGAGAGCACGAGGGGTAGTACTTGCAGACCGGACCGAGCAACGGGCTGATGGTCCACTGGTAAATCTTGATCAAGGCCAGCAACGGGTACTTCATAGCGCCACCCCCAGGAGCCTCCCGAGGGCGGCATCCAGGTCTCGGGCCAGCTGTGAATGGTCTGCGTCACCCGCACCGGGCAGCGCTCGTACGACTACCAGGCTACCGGGGGGCAGCACGGACAGACGTTCGCGGACGAGGTGACGAAGCCGACGCTTGACCAGGTTCCGGGTCACGGCGTCGCCGACGGCCTTGCTCACGACGAAACCCGCACGCGCCGGGGAGGCACTCCCCCCCGCCGCGTGCGGGTCCCTTGTGTCACTGTCGGTGCGCAGGTGGACGACCAAGAGCGGCCGTCCGGCCCGGCGTCCTCGACGTACCGCCGTCGCGAAGTCCTGGCGCCGCCTCAGCCGATTACCGGTGGGCAGCACGACTCACACCTCGCGCTTCGGTGCGATCAGGCGGACAGACGGGCGCGGCCCTTGCTGCGGCGGGTCGCGAGGATGGCGCGGCCGGCACGCGTACGCATACGCAGCCGGAAGCCGTGGGTCTTGGCGCGACGACGGTTGTTCGGCTGGAAGGTGCGCTTGCTCACTCGGGGGCTCCAGGATGAATCGGGTGTTGGCGGGGCGTCGCCTGGCTGTCACCGTGCGCCCACGAGAAGCTCGCGGAACATTCAGGTGTGCACCGCTTGACGATCACCTTGGTGATCCTCGCCCATCGGTAGGCAGGCGGCAGCAGCCATCGACAACTCGACCTGGTTACGGTACGCGGGGCCGCGGCATCAGGTCAAACCCGCTGGGGCGCGGGCCGTGGTGCACCGCCATCCGGACGTGGTTTTGCACACCCTGTGGACAACGACTTGAACCAGGTAGCCCGCGCTGACTACCGTGGCCAAACCCCGAAACATTCCCGTCCGTCCCAAGAACCACACCTTCGTGGGACCCATCGGCACCAACCAGCGACCGACGAGAGAGCGTGCACTGTGGCTGACGTAACTGCCGATCTTGCCTCAGTGTGGCCCAGGGTCCTGCAGAAACTGCTCGCCGAAAGCGACGACCTCAAGCCGAAGGACGCGGAGTGGCTGCAGCGGACGCAGCCGTTGGCGCTCGTCGCGGGCACGGCGGTGCTGTCCGCCCCCAACGAGTTCGCCAAGAGCGTGCTGGAGGGACGGCTCCTCCCGCTGATCACCGATGTCCTCAGCCGTGAGTTCGGGCACCCCGTGGGCATCGCCATCGCCGTGGCCTCGGGCGGCGAGCCGGAAGCGGCGCCCGCGCCGCCGGCCCCGGTCGCCCCCGAGCCGCAGTCCCAGGCCCAGCCGCAGCCCCCCGGGTACGGCGCGGAACCCGCCCGGTACGGCGAGCAGCCGCACGGCTACGGCGAGGTCCCGCGGATGCGCCCGGCCTACCCCGACCACGCGGTCGGGCCCACCGGCGGTGCCGGCGGCTGGCCGCCCCACGAGCCCGAGGACCGCTGGCAGCAACAACATTTCGGCGACTACCAGGATCGCGAGCCGTACCGGCCGCCCGCCTCCCGCTACGAGATCCCCCCGCCGCACCAGCCTCAGGGGCGTCCGGAGCCGGTGCCGCCGCAAAGGCCGACCATGCCCACCATGCCGACGCCGCGCACCGGTGGCGGCGGTGGTGTCGGTTCCCCCACGGGCGGCGCGAGCGGTTCGGGTGGTTCCGTGGGCCCGGCCGAGCCCACGGCGCGGCTGAACCCCAAGTACCTCTTCGACACCTTCGTCATCGGCGCCTCCAACCGCTTCGCGCACGCCGCGGCGGTCGCCGTCGCGGAGGCACCGGCCAAGGCGTACAACCCGCTGTTCATCTACGGGGAGTCCGGCCTCGGCAAGACGCACCTGCTGCACGCGATCGGGCACTACGCCCGCAGCCTCTACCCGGGGACGCGGGTGCGCTACGTGAGCTCCGAAGAGTTCACCAACGAGTTCATCAACTCCATCCGCGACGGCAAGGCGGACGCGTTCCGCAAGCGCTACCGCGACATGGACATCCTGCTCGTCGACGACATCCAGTTCCTGGCGAGCAAGGAGTCGACGCAGGAGGAGTTCTTCCACACCTTCAACACCCTGCACAACGCCAACAAGCAGATCGTGCTCTCCTCGGACCGGCCGCCCAAGCAGCTGGTGACCCTGGAGGACCGGCTGCGCAACCGCTTCGAGTGGGGCCTGATCACCGACGTCCAGCCGCCCGAGCTGGAGACCCGGATCGCGATCCTCCGCAAGAAGGCCGTGCAGGAGCAGCTCAACGCCCCGCCGGAGGTGCTGGAGTTCATCGCCTCCCGGATCTCGCGGAACATCCGCGAGCTGGAGGGTGCGCTGATCCGCGTGACGGCCTTCGCCAGCCTCAACCGGCAGCCGGTGGACCTCCAGCTCACCGAGATCGTGCTGAAGGACCTGATCCCGGGCGGGGAGGACTCCGTCCCCGAGATCAGCGGGCAGGCGATCATGGCGGAGACGGCCTCGTACTTCGGTCTGGACGTGGAGGACCTCTCGGGCTCCTCCCGCAGCCGGGTGCTCGTCACGGCCCGGCAGATCGCCATGTACCTGTGCCGTGAGCTCACGGACCTTTCGCTGCCCAAGATCGGCGCCCTGTTCGGCGGCCGCGACCACACGACCGTCATGCACGCGGACCGCAAGATCCGCTCCCTGATGGCCGAGCGGCGGTCGATCTACAACCAGGTCACCGAGCTCACCAACCGCATCAAGAGCTGAGCGCAGCGCCCTCGGCGTCCGCCGAGACCTCCACAGCGCCCCGGGCCAACTCCCGGGGCGCTTCTCGTTGTTCGACTGCGCCGGCCGCGTCTTGGGGACAGGAACGTCTCTCCACAGGCGGGGGCGGTTTTCCCCCGTCCACAGCCTGGGGATGCCCGGGTTGTCCCGAACGTGTCCACAGGCACGACCGCGGGATACTCATCCGGGCTGCTGGAGGCCGTGTGGATTTGTGGGCAACCCTGATCCACAGACTGTGGACGCTCCCGCCGCCCACAAGGCCACCCTCCCGGTTGTCCACCGGCCGCCCACAGGCAGGGGCACGTTGTCCCCAGTCAGGGACCACTTCTCCACAGTCCTGTCCACTGTTCGGCAACGGAACAGACCCGCTCACCGATCGGAGTGAACCGCATCACACCAACGTGGTGGGTTGGGCTGGGGAGAACCTGGGTATTCCTGGGGACAGCGCTGGGGAGAACCGGAGCGTCCCTGTGAATCGCGTGTGCACAACTTCCGGGCGTCCACAGATCGGCTGGGTTGTCCACGGGCTCCGCCCACAGGCGCGGTGGATAAAAAACAGGGCCTGACCTGCACCGGGACCACTTATCCACGGTATCCACACCCCCTATTACTACGACCAGGGATAGTTACCGGGGAATCTGCTTCGAAGTGGGGCCTGTGCACAACCGAGCCGCGGGCCGTCCGCCTCCCCGCCCTCCGGCTTGACCGCAACCCGCACCGCATGTCCGTGGCGGCTGTCAGACTGTTCTCCGGCAAGAGGGCCAGCAGGGCCAAGAGACAGTCGGCCACAGACAGCCAGCAACAGCAGGAGGCGGTTCCGGTGAAGATCCGGGTGGAGCGCGATGTACTCGCGGAGGCAGTGGCCTGGGCGGCCCGCAGTCTCCCGGCCCGTCCCCCGGTGCCGGTCCTGGCCGGCCTGCTGCTGAAGGCCGAGGAAGGCCAGCTGAGCCTGTCCGGCTTCGACTACGAGGTCTCGGCCCGCGTCTCCGTGGAGGCGGACGTCGAGGAGGACGGCACCGTCCTGGTCTCCGGCCGGCTGCTCGCCGACATCTCGCGGGCGCTCCCCAACAGGCCTGTGGAGATCGCCACCGACGGCGTGCGCGTGAGCGTCGTCTGCGGCAGCTCGCGATTCACACTCCACACCCTGCCTGTGGACGAGTACCCGGCGCTGCCCGCGATGCCGACCGCCTCCGGCACCGTCCCCGGCGAGGTCTTCGCCGCGGCCGCCGCCCAGGTCGCGATCGCCGCCGGCCGCGACGACACCCTGCCGGTGCTCACCGGTGTGCGGATCGAGATCGAGGGCGACACGGTCACCCTGGCCGCCACCGACCGCTACCGCTTCGCGGTCCGCGAGTTCCTGTGGAAGCCGGAGACCCCGGACATCTCCGCGGTCGCCCTGGTGCCCGCCAAGACGCTGCTGGACACCGCCAAGTCCCTCACCAACGGCGACTCGGTCGCCATCGCCCTGGCCGGCTCCGGCGCGGGCGAGGGCCTGATCGGCTTCGAGGGCGCGGGCCGCCGCACCACCACCCGCCTGCTCGAGGGCGACCTGCCGAAGTACCGGACGCTCTTCCCGACCGAGTTCAACTCCGTCGCGGTGATCGAGACCGCTCCGTTCGTCGAGGCCGTCAAGCGCGTTGCCCTGGTGGCCGAGCGCAACACGCCGGTCCGGCTGAGCTTCGAGCAGGGCGTGCTGACCCTGGAGGCCGGTTCCAGCGACGACGCACAGGCTGTGGAGCGTGTGGACGCCAAGCTGGAGGGCGACGACATCTCGATCGCCTTCAACCCGACCTTCCTGCTGGACGGCCTGAGCGCGATCGATTCGCCGGTGGCGCAGTTGTCGTTCACCACGTCGACCAAGCCCGCGCTGCTCAGCGGCCGTCCGGCGGTCGACGCCGAGGCCGACGACGCGTACAAGTACCTGATCATGCCGGTCCGGCTGTCCGGCTGACGCGAGGCCTGTCCGGTCGCGTCGCCCTGCAGGTACCGACGTAGGCTCGACGTAGGTCAGGCAGGCTTCGAACGAAGGATCAACGATGGAGCTCGGTCTCATCGGTCTCGGCAAGATGGGCGGGAACATGCGCACGCGCATCCGCCAGGCCGGTCACACTGTCGTCGGCTACGACCGCAACCCGGATCTCGCCGATGTCCACAGCCTGCAGGAACTTGTGGACAAGCTCGCGGCCCCGCGGGTGGTGTGGGTGATGGTGCCGGCCGGCGCCGCGACCCAGGCGACGATCGACGAGCTCGGTGAGCTGCTCTCCCCCGGTGACGTGGTCGTCGACGGCGGCAACTCCCGCTGGACGGACGACGAGAAGCACGCCGAGGAGCTGGCCGCCAAGGGCATCGGCTTCGTCGACTGCGGTGTCTCCGGCGGCGTCTGGGGCCTGGAGAACGGCTACGCGCTGATGTACGGCGGCGAGCCCGAGCACGTCGAAAGGGTGCAGCCGGTCTTCAACGCCCTCAAGCCGGTGGGGAACTTCGGTTCCGTCCACGCGGGCAAGGTCGGCGCCGGCCACTTCGCCAAGATGGTCCACAACGGCATCGAGTACGCCATGATGCAGGCCTACGCCGAGGGCTGGGAGCTGCTGGAGAAGGTCCACTCGGTCACCGATGTGCGCGAGGTGTTCCGCTCCTGGCAGGAGGGCACCGTCATCCGCTCCTGGCTGCTGGACCTGGCCGTCAACGCCCTGGACGAGGACGAGCACCTCGACAAGCTCAAGGGGTACGCGGAGGACTCCGGCGAGGGCCGCTGGACCGTCGAGGCGGCCATCGACAACGCCGTGCCGCTGCCCGCGATCACCGCGTCGCTCTTCGCCCGCTTCGCGTCCCGCCAGGACGACTCCCCGCAGATGAAGATGATCGCCGCGCTCCGCAACCAGTTCGGCGGCCACGCCGTCGAGAAGCACTAGTCACACCCACGGGAAGGAGGCGGCGCGCAGCCATGCACGTCGCGCATCTGTCGCTCGCCGACTTCCGCTCCTACGCCCGGGTCGAGGTCCCGCTCGACCCGGGCGTCACCGCCTTCGTCGGCCCCAACGGCCAGGGCAAGACCAATCTGGTCGAGGCGGTCGGTTACCTGGCGACCTTCGGCAGCCACCGGGTCGCGAGCGACGCCCCGCTGGTGCGGATGGGCGCGGACCGGGCGATCGTGCGGGCGTCCGTGGTGCAGGGCGAGCGCCAACAGCTGATCGAGCTGGAGATCAATCCGGGCCGCTCCAACCGGGCCCGGCTCAACCGCTCCTCCCAGGTCCGCCCGCGCGACCTGCTGGGGATAGTCAGGACGGTGCTCTTCGCCCCCGAGGACCTGGCCCTGGTCAAGGGCGACCCCGGGGAGCGCCGGCGCTTCCTCGACGAGCTGCTCACGGCCCGGGCGCCCCGGCTGGCGGGCGTCCGCAGCGACTACGAGCGGGTCCTCAAGCAGCGCAACACGCTGCTGAAGTCGGCCGCCATGGCCCGCCGCCACGGCGGCCGCGGCGCCGACCTGTCCACGCTCGACATCTGGGACCAGCACCTGGCCAGGGCCGGCGCCGAGCTGCTGGCCCAGCGTCTGGACCTCACCCAGGCCCTGCAGCCGCTGGCGGACAAGGCGTACGAGCAGCTGGCACCGGGCGGTGGCCCCGTCGTCCTGGAGTACCGCAGTTCGATCGGCGAACGGATCGCCGGGGCGTCGGGCCGCGAGCAGCTGTACGGACTGCTGCTGGAGGCCCTGGGCGAGGCCCGCAAGCAGGAGATCGAGCGCGGGGTGACCCTGGTCGGCCCGCACCGGGACGACCTCTCCCTCAAGCTGGGACAGCTCCCCGCCAAGGGGTACGCGAGCCACGGCGAGTCCTGGTCGTACGCCCTGGCGCTGCGCCTGGCCTCGTACGACCTGCTGCGCGCCGACGGTGGCGAACCGGTGCTGGTGCTCGATGACGTCTTCGCCGAGCTCGACGCCCGGCGCCGCACCCGGCTGGCCGAGCTGGTGGCCCCCGGTGAGCAGGTGCTGGTGACGGCCGCGGTGGACGACGACGTACCGGACGTGCTGGTCGGCGCCCGGTACGCGGTGGAGGACGGCGGCGTGGAGCGGGCATGACGGATCAGCAGCAGCCGGCGCCGCAGCCGGGGCAGGAGACGGGCGCCCAGGACAAGCCGGTGTCCGGCGTCGACCTGGCCAGGGTCGCGCTGCGAGCCGCCAAGGAGCAGGCCCGCGCGAGGGGCGCGGCCGCCCAGCAGAAGAAGCAGGCCCGGCGCGGGGGCTTGCGCAGTGGTGCGCGGGCGGACGGGCGGGACCCGCTGCCCCTGGGCGCCGCGATCAGCCGGCTGATCACCGAGCGCGGCTGGGAGGCCCCCGCGGCGGTGGGCGGCGTGATGGGCCGCTGGCCGGAGCTGGTGGGCGACGACGTGGCCCTGCACTGCCAGCCGCAGCGGTACGACGAGGAGGACCGGGTCCTCACGGTGCAGTGCGACTCCACGGCCTGGGCGACCCAGCTGCGGCTGCTCGCCCCGACGCTCGTGGCCAGGCTGAACGCCGATCTCGGGCACGGCACCGTGAAGTTGATCAAGGTCCTGGGGCCGGGAGGACCGGTGCGTTCGTACGGGCGTCTGCGTGCCCCCGGGAGCCGTGGGCCGGGCGATACGTACGGATAGGCCGGGAACCTGCTGTGCGTAATCGGGTCGAAGCCCTGTGCGCCCGCGTGAGCCGTTTTGGGACCCGGTCCGCGTGTGGGGAGTCGGCTGGAGGTACTTCCGTCGGGCACACGGGAACTCAGGTACCGCCAAAGCCCCATCTATGTCGGCGCTACCGGTAGACTGGTGGCAGTACCGCCCGCCCCTGGCCTCCGGCACCGGGGGACCCCAGCGGGACCAGTCGAACGATGTCGAGTGATGCAGCCGGTTCCGCGCCGCGGGACCCGGCTCATGCTGTGCCAGAAAGGGCGCTTCGTGGCCGATTCCGGCAACCCCAACGAGATCAATACGTCCGCAGCTGACGGCTCCGCCGCGCCCGCCACCGGTGGGGCGTACGACGCCAGCGCGATCACCGTCCTTGAGGGCCTGGACGCGGTTCGCAAGCGCCCGGGCATGTACATCGGCTCGACGGGCGAGCGCGGCCTGCACCACCTGGTGTACGAGGTCGTCGACAACTCCGTCGACGAGGCACTGGCCGGTCACGCGGACACCATCAACGTCACGATCCTCCCCGACGGCGGCGTGCGCGTGGTCGACAACGGCCGCGGCATCCCGGTGGACATCGTCCCGTCCGAGGGAAAGCCCGCCGTCGAGGTCGTGCTCACGGTGCTGCACGCGGGCGGCAAGTTCGGCGGCGGCGGCTACGCCGTCTCCGGCGGTCTGCACGGCGTCGGCGTCTCGGTCGTGAACGCGCTGTCGAACAAGGTCGCGGTCGAGGTCAAGCGTGAGGGCTTCCGCTGGACCCAGGACTACAAGCTCGGTGTTCCCACCGCCCCGCTGCAGAAGAACGAGCCGGTCGCGGAGACCGGCACGATCGTGACCTTCTGGGCCGACGGTGACATCTTCGAGACCACCGAGTACTCCTTCGAGACGCTGTCGCGGCGCTTCCAGGAGATGGCCTTCCTCAACAAGGGCCTGACCATCTCGCTGACCGACGAGCGTCCCGAGCACGCGGACGTGGAGAACGAGGGTCAGCCGCGCTCGGTCGCGTACCACTACGAGGGCGGCATCGTCGACTTCGTGAAGTACCTGAACTCGCGCAAGGGCGAGCCGGTCCACCCGTCGGTGATCGACATCGACGCGGAGGACAAGGAGCGGCTGCTCTCCGTCGAGGTCGCGATGCAGTGGAACACCCAGTACAGCGAGGGTGTCTACAGCTTCGCCAACACCATCCACACCCACGAGGGCGGCACCCACGAGGAAGGCTTCCGCGCCGCGTTGACCACGCTGGTCAACAAGTACGCGCGCGAGAAGAAGCTGCTCCGCGAGAAGGACGACAACCTCACCGGTGAGGACATCCGCGAGGGTCTGACCGCGATCATCTCGGTCAAGCTGGGCGAGCCGCAGTTCGAGGGCCAGACGAAGACCAAGCTCGGCAACACCGAGGCGAAGACCTTCGTCCAGAAGGTCGTGCACGAGCACCTGACGGACTGGCTGGACCGCAACCCCAACGAGGCCTCGGACATCATCCGCAAGTCCATCCAGGCGGCCACCGCCCGGGTGGCGGCCCGCAAGGCGCGCGACCTGACGCGTCGCAAGGGACTGCTGGAGACGGCGTCGCTGCCGGGCAAGCTGAGCGACTGCCAGTCCAACGACCCCGCCAAGTGCGAGATCTTCATCGTCGAGGGTGACTCCGCCGGCGGCTCGGCCAAGTCCGGCCGCAACCCGCAGTACCAGGCGATCCTTCCGATCCGCGGCAAGATCCTGAACGTGGAGAAGGCGCGGATCGACAAGATCCTGCAGAACACCGAGATCCAGGCGCTGATCTCGGCCTTCGGCACCGGTGTGCACGAGGACTTCGACATCTCGAAGCTGCGCTATCACAAGATCATCCTGATGGCGGACGCCGACGTGGACGGCCAGCACATCAACACCCTGCTGCTGACCTTCCTCTTCCGCTTCATGCGGCCGCTGGTCGAGGCAGGCCACGTGTACCTCTCCCGTCCCCCGCTCTACAAGATCAAGTGGGGTCGGGACGACTTCGAGTACGCGTACTCCGACTCCGAGCGCGACGCCCTGATCGAGCTGGGCCGGCAGAACGGCAAGCGTGTGCGCGAGGACTCGATCCAGCGCTTCAAGGGCCTCGGCGAGATGAACGCCGAGGAACTGCGGGTCACCACGATGGACGTCGACCACCGCGTGCTCGGCCAGGTCACCCTGGACGACGCGGCCCTCGCCGACGACCTGTTCTCGGTGCTGATGGGCGAGGACGTCGAGGCCCGGCGCTCCTTCATCCAGCGCAACGCCAAGGATGTCCGCTTCCTCGACATCTGAGTCGGCCCCCATCAGCCGCCGCCCGAAAGGACTTTGACCAGCAATGGCCGACGAGAACACCCCTGTCACGCCCGGCACCCCGCAGGACGCCGCGGGCGCCGCCGAGGCGGACACCACGACGCGGATCGAGGCCGTGGGCCTCGAGACGGAGATGCAGCGCAGTTACCTCGACTACGCGATGTCCGTCATCGTGTCCCGCGCGCTGCCCGACGTCCGGGACGGCCTCAAGCCCGTCCACCGCCGCGTGCTGTACGCGATGTACGACGGCGGCTACCGCCCGGAGCGCGGCTTCTACAAGTGCGCCCGTGTCGTCGGTGACGTCATGGGTACCTACCACCCGCACGGCGACTCCTCGATCTACGACGCGCTGGTGCGCCTGGCCCAGCCGTGGTCGATGCGCATGCCGCTGGTCGACAGCAACGGCAACTTCGGTTCCCCGGGCAACGACCCGGCCGCCGCCATGCGGTACACCGAGTGCAAGATGGCGCCGCTGTCCATGGAGATGGTCCGGGACATCGACGAGGACACCGTCGACTTCCAGGACAACTACGACGGACGCAACCAGGAGCCGACGGTCCTGCCGTCGCGCTTCCCCAACCTGCTGATCAACGGCTCCGCCGGCATCGCGGTCGGCATGGCGACCAACATCCCGCCGCACAACCTGCGCGAGGTCGCCGAGGGCGCCCAGTGGTACCTGGCCAACCCGGAGGCGTCCAACGAGGAGCTGCTCGAAGCCCTCATCGAGCGCATCAAGGGCCCCGACTTCCCGACCGGCGCCCTGGTGGTGGGCCGCAAGGGCATCGAGGAGGCGTACCGCACCGGCCGCGGCTCCATCACGATGCGCGCGGTCGTCGAGGTCGAGGAGATCCAGGGCCGGCAGTGCCTGGTCGTCACCGAGCTGCCGTACCAGGTCAACCCGGACAACCTGGCGCAGAAGATCGCCGACCTGGTGAAGGACGGCCGGGTCGGCGGCATCGCCGACGTGCGCGACGAGACCTCCTCGCGCACCGGACAGCGCCTGGTGATCGTGCTCAAGCGCGACGCCGTCGCCAAGGTCGTGCTGAACAACCTGTACAAGCACACCGACCTGCAGACGAACTTCGGCGCCAACATGCTGGCGCTGGTGGACGGCGTGCCGCGCACGCTCTCGCTGGACCAGTTCATCAAGCAGTGGGTGACCCACCAGATCGAGGTCATCGTCCGCCGGACGCGGTTCCGGCTGCGCAAGGCCGAGGAGCGCGCCCACATCCTGCGCGGTCTGCTGAAGGCCCTGGACGCGATCGACGAGGTCATCGCCCTGATCCGGCGCAGCGCGACCGTGGACGTGGCGCGTGAAGGCCTGATGGGCCTGCTGGAGATCGACGAGATCCAGGCCAACGCGATCCTGGAGATGCAGCTGCGCCGCCTGGCGGCCCTGGAGCGGCAGAAGATCGTCCAGGAGCACGACGAGCTCCAGGCGAAGATCAACGAGTACAACCGCATCCTGGCCTCGCCCGAGCTGCAGCGCGGCATCATCAGCACGGAGCTGACGGCGATCGTCGAGAAGTTCGGCGACGACCGGCGTTCGGCCCTGGTGCCCTTCGACGGTGACATGTCCATCGAGGACCTGATCGCCGAGGAGGACATCGTCGTCACGATCACCCGTGGCGGCTACGTCAAGCGCACCAAGACGGACGACTACCGCTCGCAGAAGCGTGGCGGCAAGGGCGTGCGCGGCACGAAGCTGCGGGAAGACGACATCGTCGACCACTTCTTCGTCACCACCACGCACCACTGGCTGCTGTTCTTCACCAACAAGGGCCGGGTCTACCGCGCCAAGGCGTACGAGCTGCCGGACGCCGGCCGCGACGCCCGCGGGCAGCACGTGGCGAACCTGCTGGCCTTCCAGCCGGACGAGCAGATCGCCCAGGTGCTGGCCATCCGCGACTACAACGCGGCGCCCTACCTGGTGCTCGCCACCCGGTCGGGCCTGGTGAAGAAGACATCGCTGAAGGACTACGACTCCCCCCGCTCGGGCGGTGTCATCGCGATCAACCTGCGGGAGACCGAGGACGGCAGCGAGGACCTGCTGATCGGTGCCGAGCTGGTCGGCCCGGCCGATGACCTGCTGCTGGTCAGCCGCAAGGCGCAGTCCATCCGGTTCACCGCGACGGACGAGTCGCTGCGGCCGATGGGCCGTGCGACCTCGGGCGTGAAGGGCATGAGCTTCCGCGAAGGGGACGAACTGCTCTCGATGAATGTCGTGCGACCGGGTACGTTCGTCTTCACCGCCACCGATGGCGGGTACGCCAAGCGCACCAGTGTGGACGAGTACCGGGTCCAGGGGCGCGGCGGACTCGGCATCAAGGCGGCCAAGATCGTCGAGGACCGGGGTTCCCTGGTCGGGGCGCTGGTGGTGGAGGAGACCGACGAGATCCTCGCCATCACCCTCGGCGGCGGTGTGATCCGCACCCGTGTCAACGAGATCAGGGAAACCGGGCGTGACACCATGGGCGTCCAACTGATCAACCTCGGTAAAAAGGATGCAGTCGTGGGCGTCGCCCGCAATGCCGAGGCGGGGGCGGAGGCCGAAGAGGTCGTCGCCGCCGAAGAGGCCGAGGGCGAGCAGCCCGTGGCCGCCGAGTCGGAGGAGTAAGAAGCCGTGAGTGGAGCCGAGGGCGCCGCGGGTGGGACGGGCGCGGACGGAGGGCAGCCGATGCCGGCTGCCGTTCCGGACGCGATCGGCGGTGCCCCTGGCCCACGTACGGACAACGGCCCGCACCAGGGGGGAATCACCGTGACCGACACCCGTCCAGCGCAGCACCAGCACGCTGTGCACCAGCAGACCTACGGCGGTGGGCCCGGTGGCCCGGTCGCCGAGCAGCCGCAGCAGGCGCCGCAGCCGACCCAGGACCCGCACCAGCCGCCCCAGGCGTACGCGCCCCCGGCCGGCCCCCCCGCGACCGCGGGCGTCCGCCAGCCGCGTCCGGCGGCCCGTACCGTCCCGCGCACGCGCAAGGCGCGGCTGCGGGTGGCGAAGGCCGACCCGTGGTCGGTGATGAAGGTCAGCTTCCTGCTCTCCATCGCGCTGGGCATCTGCACGGTCATCGCGGTCGCGGTGCTGTGGATGGTGATGGACGCCATCGGCGTCTTCACCACGGTCGGCGGCACGCTCAGCGAGGCCACGTCGTCCGGCTCGGACGGCGGGTTCGACCTGGTGTCGTTCCTGTCGCTGTCGCGCGTGCTGACCTTCACGGCGGTCATCGCGGTCATCGACGTCGTGCTGGCCACGGCGCTGGCGACGCTCGGCGCCTTCATCTACAACATGTCGGCCGGCATGGTGGGCGGAATCGAGCTGACGCTGGCGGAGGACGAGTAACCGATTTTGGGCCACGGCCCCGGGTGCGCTAATCTTTCAACGCAGCGCGGGGCTATAGCTCAGACGGTTAGAGCGCTTCCCTGATAAGGAAGAGGCCACAGGTTCAAGTCCTGTTAGCCCCACCGCGTGAACGGCCCGTACGGATCATCCGTACGGGCCGTTTCCTTGTCCGCGTCCGCGGAGTTGGTTCCGGTGGCAGGTCACCGTTCGATATCGACCGGTGTGTATAGTCGGGCCCGTCGGAAGACCCCCAACGCAAGAAGGACGAGGTCGCGCGGTGAAGAAGTTTCTCCTGGTCGCACTGGCCGCCATCGGCGGTCTCCTCGTGTACCGCCAGATCCAGGCGGACCGCGCCGAGCAGGACCTGTGGACGGAGGCCACGGACTCCGTTCCGGCGGGTTCCGGCGCGAGCGTCTGAGACGGCACAGCCCGGACGAAGGATTCCCGAGGCCCCGATCACGATGTGGTCGGGGCCCCGTCATGTCCGCCCGTGGTCGCCCGGGCCGTTGTTGCCCGACCGTGACGTGATCCGCTTGTATTTGCTGTCGCAAATCAATAGCTTCGCTGAGGCCGACGATGTGCGAGGGGGAACAGCACATGCGACGAGGGAAGGCGCTGCCGCGCGGGCCCGTGGGGCCGCTGCGGGCGGCCGCGTGCGGGCTGCTGGTGCTGGGCGCCCTGCTGGGCCCGGCCGGGGCGGCCCAGGCCCAGGACCAGGCCGTGGACGACGGCGACGGGCTGGTCATGGTGCTGGACTCCTCCGGCTCCATGGCGGGCGCCCGCATGACGGCGGCCAGGAAGGCCGTCGGCGCCGTCGTGGACGCGCTGCCGGACGGCTACCCGACGGGACTGCGGGTTTACGGCGCGGGCAAGGAGCACGGCTGCGACGACACCCGTCTGCTGGAGCCCGTGCGGCCGCTGGACCGGGACGCCCTGAAGCAGGCCGTGGCCGGGGTGCGGCCCCAGGGGGACACCCCCATCGGGCTGTCGCTGGAGAAGGCGGCCGCCGACCTGCCCGAGGACGGGCGGCGCACGATCGTGCTGGTCTCCGACGGCGAGGACACCTGCGGGGCACCCGAGCCCTGCGAGGTGGCGGCACGGCTGGCCGGGCAGGGCGTGGACCTGCGGATCGACACCATCGGCTTCCAGGTGCGCGGCGGTGCCCGCGAGCAGTTGGAGTGCATCGCCGAGGCGGGTCACGGCAGCTACTGGGACGCCCCCGACGCCGCCTCGCTCGTACGGCAGCTGACGCGGGCCTCCCGGTTGAGCGCTGACGCGTACCGCCTCCAGGGCCGGCGGGTGGACGGAGGGACGAGCGCCACCGGTGCGCCCGGGCTGTCCCCCGGCCAGTACGTCGACGACATCGGGCCCGGCGAGACCCGCTGGTACGCGATGACGCTGGACGCGGCCTCCACGGCGGACCTCGCGGTGACCGCGGTGCCGCGGCCGGGGGTGAAGGCCGCGTACGGGGACGGTGTCGAGCTGCGGCTGGCGGGCACCGGCAGGTACCCCCTCACCTGCGGCTCGGACACCGCGCACTTCGGGCAGGACGAGGGCGCGATGGTGGTCGGCGGCGCCGTCAGCCGGATTCCCGGCGACGACCGGGACGGCGCCTGCGACAGGGCGGGGCGCTACGTGCTCTCCGTGCACCGCACCAGCGCCGCCGGCTCCGACCGCGCCCGCTGGCCCATGGAACTGCGGTACGGCTCCGAGCGGCCGTTCCCGGCGGGCGCCACCCCGGCACCGGCCGCGACCCGCTACGGGGACCCGCCGGCGGCTCTGACGGGCGCACCGCGGGACGTCGAGGGCGGCACGGGGTTCAACGACGCGCGCCGGGTCGGCAGGGGCATCTGGCGGGACACGCTGCTGCCCGGTCAGACGCGCTTCTACAAGGTGCGGGTCGGCTGGGGACAGCGACTGACGTACACCGCCGACTTCGCCAACGAACCGCTCCTGGAGGGTGGTTCCACGGCCTCGTCCTTCGTGGCGACGGCCGCGTACGGGCCGGGACGGCAGCCGCTGGGCGACGACTCCGGGGCCTCGCAACGCCGCGGCTACTACGGGCGCCCGCTGTCCGTGGGGCTCGGCACGGTACCCGTGACCTGGACCAACCGCTGGGTCGTCAGTGGCGGCGCCCGGGGCGCCCGCACGGCGGGAGAGCACTACGTCGCGGTCTCGCTCGGGCCGGGCGCGGCGGGGCTGGCGCGGAACACGGCGGTGGGGGTCGTCCTGCGCGTGGACGTGACCGGGACGGAACTGGCCGGACCGGAGTACGACGCGCCCGCGCGCGGCGGCGGTTCGGCCGCCGGCCGGGACGGCGGGGAACGGGCGGCGGCCGTGGACACCACGGCGGCCGCAGCCCCCGCGGACGGCGGAGGCTTCATGACGGCGGGCGACGCGGTGGCGGCGGCCGCGGGCGGCGCGGTGGCGCTCGTTGGGGTCGGGACGGTGGCCCTGCTGGGCCGCAGGCGGAGGGACGGGGCATGATCCGCAGAGCACTCACATCGGTGGCGGCGGCGCTCGCGCTGCTGGCGGGACCGGCGGGAGCGGCGTACGCCGACCCGGCCGTCCCCTCCTGGCAGCCGCAGGGCGAGGAGGTGCGGGGCCGGGCGAGCACCGCGGACGCCCCGCAGCTCAAGCCCGGAGTCCTGTACCGGGACAGTCTGGCGGCGGACGAGGGCGGCAAGAACTACGCCCTCGACCTGGACGCGGTGCGCTCGGCCTACCTCGCGGTCTTCGCGCTGCCCCGCCCGGGCTCCGAGGTGGCGTACGGGGACGGCATCGAGCTGACGCTGACGAGCACCGACGGCACCCGCTGCGACAGCGACCGCCGGACGTTCTCCGCAGACGGGGCGGCACGGCCCATCGGCACCTGGGTCAAGCGGACCATCGGCAAGGACGGGCCGTGCCAGGAGGCGCACGCGTACGTCCTGGAGGTGACCCGCACCTCGCAGGGCACCTCGGACGCCGCGCCCTGGCCGCTGCAGATCCGGTTCACCCACGAGCCGGGGCTCACCGGCGGCGCCACGCCCGGCCCCGCCCTCAGCCCGGGCACGCAGACGCCGGTGCCCGCGAGCGGCACCGCCCGCGGGGCCACCGGCGGCGCGGACTTCGCCCATGCCGGGACGCTGGGCACCGGGGTCTGGAAGGACGAGGTGCTGCCCGGGCAGACGCGCTTCTACCGGGTGCCGGTCGGCTGGGGACAACAGGCCTGGGCCGCGGCGGACTTCGCCAACGCGGACGTGACGAAGCCGGGCGGCTACAGCGGCTCCGGTGTGCGCGTGGAGGTCTACAACCCGCGCTGGGCCTTCATCGGCGGCGACACGGCCTCCTACTCGGGCGAGCAGACCTCCGTCACCGCCACGACCGGGAAGGTCGCCTACGCCAACCGCTACGAGAGCGGTAACGCCGTGTCGGCAGCCCGCTTCGACGGCTCCTACTACCTGGCGGTGTCGGTGCACCCGGAGGTCGCGGGCTTCGTCGACGGCGCCGTCCCGGTCACGCTGCGGATCAACGTCGAGGGCGCCGCGCAAGCGGGGCCGTCGTACGACGGTGACCCCGGCGAGGACCTGGGCCTCCCCGGGGAGCCCGGCTCCGGGAACCCACTGCTGCGCGCCCTCGGCTTCGCGGGCCTGGGCGCCGGCACCGTGCTGCTGCTGTCGCTCGCGGTCTGGACGGTGGCTGCGCGGCGCGCGCCGGCCGCGGTCTCAGGAGGACGCTGACAGGGCCCAGAAGCCGAAGGCGAGGCAAAGGGCCGCGACGAGCAGCATCGGCACGACGACCTTGGCGGGAGGGCCGGGCCGGCGCATCGGCGACGGTGCGCCGGCCCGGGCGGCCGGCACGGCCGGTGCGATCAGCGGGGGCGGCGGCGGAGCGACGGAGGCGGCCACCGGGGCACCGGCACCCGCCACGGTGGCCGTGTACGGACGCGTGGGCGCCGGGGTGACCGGCCCCTGCGTCGGCGGTGTGGGCGGCGTCGGTGCCGTCGCGGCGGGCCGCGGGGCGGGTGCGGGCGGCGGCAGCCGGAAGCTCCCGGTCTCCTCCACGGACGGCGCCGCGTCCACCGGTCCGTCGGGGGAGAAGCCGGCGGGCAGCGGCCCGATCTGGTCGAAGACCTCGACGGCCTCCTCGTCCGGCTCAGGGTCCGGCAGCAGCTCCACCGCCGCCGCCAGGGCCTTGCGGGCGCCCGCGGCGGTGCGGAAGCGGGCCTCCGGGTCCGGCTGCAGCAGGGTGCCGATCACCTCCCACAGGGGGCCGGGGACGCCCTGCGGGGCCCGGGGCATGCCGTGGGCGTACTGGGTGACGATCGCCTCCGCGTCGGGCTTGCTGCCGCCGAGCAGGTAGAGCGCGACCAGCCCGGTCGCGTACAGGTCGGCGGGGAAGTCGGGCTCGGCGCCGAGCAGCTGTTCCGGGGCGAAGTAACCAGGGGTGCCCACGACGTAGTTGGCCGCGGTGAGCCGGGGCTCCCCCTTGCGCATGGCGATGCCGAAGTCCGACAGCCGCAGGTGCGGGCGCCCGGTGCCGGTCGCCTCCATCAGGAGGTTCGCGGGCTTGATGTCCCGGTGCACCACGCCCTCGGCGTGCACGGCCGTCAGGCCGGACAGCAACTGGTCGAGCAGGCCGCCGACATAGCGCGCCGGCAACGGGCCGTAGTCGCCGATGAGGTGCGACAGCGAGCCGCCGCGCACCAGGTCCATGGTGAACAGCACCTTGTCGTCGTCGGCCGCCCAGCTCGTGGGGGCCAGGACGTGCGGGTGGTCGATGCGCAGCGCCTGCTCCCGTACGAAGCGCAGCAGGGCGTGGGCGTCGCTCTGCAGCAGCACCTTGGCCGCCACGTAGCGTCCGCGCCGCCGGTCCCAGGCGCGCCACACGGCGCCCACCCCGCCGCGCCCGACCGGATCGACCAGTTCGTACCGGCCCGCGAAGACCTCACCCATGGCGTGCGTCTGCCCCCTGCTTCCGCGCCTCGTAGTCCCGGACCGCCGCGTCGGACGGCCCGGCACCGTACACCCTGAGGAACTCTGCCAGTTGGGGGTGGCGGTGGGCGAGGGAATCGGCCGCCTCGGCGATCTCGGCGGGCGAGGCCACCCCGTGCAGCAGCGAGCGGATCTCGTGGACGACCCTGCGTGCGGGCGGCAGCGGCGCTCCGGTCGCGCTCTGGGTGGTGCCGAGCAGGGGCGAGCCCTCGGAACCGCGGATCTCCTCCATCCGCGGTACGGCGTCCGCCGCGGTCACCGCTCCGCCGGACACCTCCGCGGCGAGTTCCTGCAGCGCCTGGAGCCGCTGTACGACCGCGGGGTTGCCGATCTTCGCTCGCTGTCCGCTCATCAACTGGGAGAGCATCGGCGCCGACAGCCCCAGCACCCCCGCCAGCCGCGCCTGGTTCAGCCCCAGGGTCTCCATGAGGCGGCGGAACAGCACGCCGAGCGGCTCGCCGTACCAGGTGCGCTGCATGTCCTGGACGCGGGTGGTGGCGTCCGGCTGCGAGGTGTCCATTGCGGGCTCCTGACGGGGGACCTTTGCGGCCGCGAACTTGCCCGTCATCCTACGGACCCCCGATACTCGGTCGGTGATCCTCTCCGCAGCCGGTACGCTGGTCTGCGGCACGGGGCCTTAGCTCAGTTGGTAGAGCGCCGTCTTTGCATGGCGGATGTCAGGGGTTCGACTCCCCTAGGCTCCACACCGTCCGACCGGGCCGGGAACCTCATGGAGGTCCCGGCCTGTCGTGTTCCCGGGGCCTGGTGCCGGCCGCGGACCCGTGCGGCAGAATCGGCGGCGTGCGGTTCGGCATTCTGGGGGAGACGAGAGCGCTGCGGGACGACGGGGGCACCGCCGCCGTCGGAGGCCCGGGCCGGCGGGCGCTGCTGGCGATGCTGCTGCTGGAGGCGGGCCGGATCGTCAGCACCGAGCGACTGATCGACGGGCTGTACGGGGACGAGCCGCCGGCCGGGGTCGGCAACGCGCTGCAGTCCCAGGTCTCGCGGTTGCGCGCGACCGTCGCCGTGCCCATCGAGCGCCATCCGGGCGGCTACCGGCTGGTGGTCGCCCGTGACGAGGTGGACGTGCACCGCTTCGAGCGGCTCGCGGCCGAGGGGCGGGAGGCGCTGGCCGCGGGTGAGCCCGGGCGGGCCGCGGGCCTGCTGCGCGGTGCGCTGGACCTGTGGCGGGGCTCGGCCCTGGCGGACGTGGGCGACGCGCCCTTCGCGCGGGCGCAGGTGGCGCGGCTGGACGAACTGCGGATCGCGGCGGTGGAGGACCGCATCGCGGCCGAGCTGGCGCTGGACGCCCGGCACCACCGGGAACTCGTCGCCGAACTGCAGGAGCTGGTCACCCGGTACCCGCTGCGGGAACGGCTGCGCGCCCAGTTGATGCGGGCGCTGTACAGCTGCGGCCGCCAGTCCGAGGCGCTGCGGGTGTACGAGGACGCACGGCGTGAACTCGCCGAGTCCCTCGGCGCCGACCCGGGCCCGGAACTGGTGGAGGCGCATCTGGCGGTGCTGCGCGGCGAGCCGGTGCCCGCCCGTACCGCGCCGGCCGCGGTCGCCGGGGGCACCGGAGGCGTGCCGGATGCCCGGTCTTCGGGTGTTTCACGTGAAACATCGTCCGCCGGGAGTCCGTCCGCGCCGCTCCTCCGGCACGGGCTGCCCGCCCAGCTGACCAGCTTCATCGGTCGTGAGCAGGAGCTGGCACGGATCGGGGCGCGGCTCGGTGACGCCCGGCTGGTCACCCTGATCGGCCCGGGCGGAGCGGGCAAGACCCGTACCGCGGTGGAGGCGGCCGGGCGGCACGCAGGGGAGGTCTGTTTCGTGGACCTCTCCGGGCTGACCCACGGCTCCGAGGTGCCGCAGGCGATCGCGGGGGCCCTGGGCCTGCGCGAGGCGGGTCTGCTCCCCGGGGCCGCCGGGCGTGAGGCCGCGGGTCCGGAGGGCTCACCGCTCGCCCGCCTCACGGCCGCGCTGACCGACCGGGACGTGCTCCTCGTGCTGGACAACTGCGAGCACCTGATCGCCGACGTCGCCCGCATCACCGCGGAGCTGCTGGCCTCCTGCCCGCGGGTGCGGGTCCTGGCGACCACCCGGGAGGCGCTCGGCGTCAACGGCGAGACGCTCTGCCCGCTGGAACCGCTCCCCCTGCCGGCCCCCGGCGCGCCCGAGGAGGACGTGCTCGGCTCCCCCGCCGTCCGGTTGCTCCTCGAGCGGGCCGCCGCCGTGAGTCCGTCCGGCAGGCTGCCCGACGCCGAGGCCGCCGCCCGGATCTGCCGGGCCCTGGACGGCTTCCCGCTCGCCATCGAGCTGGCCGCCGCCCGGCTGCGGTCGTTGTCCGCCGCCGACGTCGCCGACCGGCTCGGTGACGTGCTCGCCGGGCCCGGCGACCGCTTCCGGTTGCTCTCCCGGGGCAGCCGCACCGCCCAGCCCCGTCAGCGGACCCTGCGCGGGGTCGTGGACTGGAGCTGGGAGCTGCTGCCCGAGGACGAGCGCACCGTGCTGCGCCGCGCCTCCGTCTTCGCCGGGGGCTGGACCCTCCCGGCGGCCGAGGCGATCTGCGCGGGGCCCGCGACCGGTTCGGCGGACGATGACGCCATCGACGCCGAGGACGTGCTCGACCTGCTCGCCTCCCTCGCCGACAAGTCGCTGGTGGTGGTGGACCGTCCGGACGGCGACGGCGACGGAAACGGTGTGCGCTACCGGCTGCTCCAGACCATCAGGGCGTACGCCGCCGAACGTCTCGCCGAGGCGGGCGAGTCGGAGACGCTGCGCGGGGCGCACGCCGCGTACTTCCTCGACCTGGCGCTGACCGCCGACCCGCGGCTGCGCCGGGCCGAGCAGCTGGAGTGGCTGCGCCGGCTCGCCGCCGACCACGACAACCTGCACGCCGCGCTGCGCGGTTCGGTGGCCGCGGGCGACACCGCCGTGGCGCTGCGGCTGCTCGCCGCCCTGTGCACGTACTGGATGCTGCGCGGCATGCGCTACGAGGGCGCCCGGCCCGCCCGTGAGTTGCTGGCGGTGACCGGGCCCTGCGCGCCGCCGGGGCTGGCGGAGGAGTACGCGCTGTGCGTGATCACCGCCGCCTCCGTCACCGCGGACCAGGCCGAACTCGCCGTCCACCTGGCGGCCGCCACGGACGTCGTCGCCGGGCTCGGCGGCATGGCCCGCCGCTACCCCGTGCTCAACCTGCTCTGGGCGCCCTTCGCCGGAGTGCCGGACGACTGACGTACGCCCGGTACGCGGACGGCGCGGCGAGCCTCGTCGAGCCCTGGCAGCGGGCCCTGGTCCACGTCGGCTCGGGGTTCCACGCGTGGATGGTCGGCGGTGACATCGCCGCGGCCGAGACGGAGTTCGACCGGGCCCTGGCCGGGTTCCGCGCCCTGGGCGACCGCTGGGGGGCCACCATGGCCCTCACGCAGCTGGCCTGGCTGTCCGGCGCCCGCGGTGACGTGGCGCGGGCCGTGGCGCTCATCGACGAGGCCCTCGGCCACGCCGCCGAGCTGGGCGCCACCGAGAGCGTCGCCGAACTGCTCGGCGAACGCGGCAGGTGCGGCCTGCGGGCGGGACGGTACGAGCAGGCCCGGGCCGACTTCACGCGCGGGCTGGAGCTCGCCCGCGGCTGCGGCGCCCGGGAGATGTTCGCCGTGGCCCACCTGGGCCTCGGCGAGTGCGCCCGGCTGACCGGCGACCTCACCGAGGCGCGGCGGCTGTCGGGGCTGGCCCTGTCCGAGTCCCTGGACGGCTGGTACACCGGCGAGAGCGCCCGTGCCGAGGCGCACATCGCCCTCGGCAGGATCGCCCAGGAGGAGGGCGACACCGCCCGCGCCCGCGGGCACTTCCGCGAGGCCGCGGGCGTGGAGCACGGGGCCCGCGACCTGCCGCTGGCGGCGAACCTCGCCGACGCCTTCGCCGGCCTCGCGCTCGCCGAGGGCGACCCCGCACGGGCCGCGGAACTGCTGGGCGTGGGAAGTGCGCTGCGCGGCACCGAGGTGCCGGCCGGTCCCGACGCCGCCCGCACCGGGGGCGCCGCACGGGCCGCCCTCGGCGACCCGGCCCACCACGAGGCGTACGCGCGCGGTGCGGGGCTCCCCGCCGACCGGGCGCTGCGGGCACTGACCGGGCTGACCGCGCGCTGACCGGGCCCGGGCAGCCGCCGGTCAGCGCGCGGTGCGCGGCCGGTCAGCGCCCGCGCGCACCGTGTCGGTCATGACGAATCCCGCACGCACACACGATGCCGCGGCCGTGACGCCCGCGGCCCCCGCCCGCCATCGCTGGGCCGCACTCGCCGTCTGCTGCCTGGCCGCCATGCTCCTCGGCATCGACAACAGCGTGCTCAACTACGCCATCCCGTCGCTGCTGAAGGACATGGGTCCGTCCGGCACCGAGATCCTCTGGATCTCCGACGTCTACGGCTTCGCCATGGGCGGCCTGCTGGTCGTCATGGGCAACCTCGGCGACCGGCTCGGCCGCAAGCGGATGATGCTGCTGGGCGCCGCCGCCTTCGGCGTGGCCTCGCTGCTCACCGCCTACGCACCGAACCCCGGGGCGCTGATCGCCGGCCGCGCGCTGCTCGGCGTCGCCGGGGCGGCGATGGTGCCCTCGACGCTCTCCGTCGTACGCCACGCCTTCACCGACCCCAAGGAGCGCACCACGGCGATCGGGATCAGCAGCGGCATCGCCGCCGCGAGCTTCGCGCTCGGACCCGTGGTCGGCGGCCTGCTGCTGGACCACTTCTGGTGGGGCTCGGTCTTCCTGATCAACGTCCCGCTCATGGCGGTCGTCCTCGTGGCCGGCGCCCTGGTGCTGCCGGAGTCCCGCAACCCGCGGCCGGGACGGCTGGACTGGATCGGCGTGCCGCTGTCGGTCGTCGGTGTCCTGGGCGCCATCTACGCCGTCAAGGAGGGCTTCCGGGACGGCGCGGACCACGCGCCGGTGTGGATCGCCGCGGCGATCGGGACGGCGGCCCTGGTGCTGTTCGCCCGCCGCCAGGTGCGGGTCGAGGAGCCCCTGATCGACCTGCGGCTGTTCCGCAACCCCGCCTTCAGCGGCGCCGTCGGCGCCAACCTGGTCATGATCTTCGCCTCGTCCACGCTGTCGCTCGCCTTCTCCCTGTACTTCCAGGTCGTCCGCGGCTGGTCGCCCTTCACCGCGGGGCTGGCGCTGCTCCCCGGCCCGCTGGCCGCGGCCTTCGCCGCTCCGCTGGCCACCGCGCTGATCCCGCGGCTGGGCCGGGCGCGGGTGGTGGCCCTCGGCCTGGTGCTGCTGGCCGCGAGCACCGCGGTGCTCGGCCGGCTCTCCACGCCCGGGACGCCGTACTGGGAGCTGCTGGCGCCGCTGGTCGCCAACGGCGCGGGCATCATCCTGATCGTCTCGGTCACCAACGACACGATCCTCGCGAGTGCCCCCAAGGAGCGGACGGGCGCGGCCGCCGCCGTCTCGGAGACCGCCATGGAGATGGGCGGTTCGCTGGGCATCGCGGTCCTCGGCTCGCTGCTCGGCGCGGTCTACCGTGACGCGCTCGCCCTGCCCGCGGGACTGCCCGCAGACGCCGCGGACGCCGCCCGCGAGTCGGTGGGCGGGGCCGCCGAGGCCGCCGCCCGGGTGCCGGGGGCGGACGGGGCCGCGCTGCTGGCGGCCGCGAAGGACGCCTTCTGCCACAGCGTCCAGGTCACCACCGTGGTGGGGGCGGCGCTGCTCGCCGTCGGCGCCGTCGTGGCGCTGTACGCCCTGCGCGGGGTGCCCGCGGAGATCGCCGACCCGGAGGCCGAGGAGGAGGTCCTGCCGCTGCCCGCGCCGTCCGGACGGTGACGGGTGCGTACGGCAGGAGGGCGGCGGACCCGTCACGGGTCCGCCGCCCTCCTGCCGGTCGTGTCACACCGTCGCTGGTGTCCGGGCCGTCACGTCACGGGTAGGTGTCCCCGCGGTCGCGGCGGTCGTCGGCGTCCGACTCCGCCTGCTTGGCCTGTACCTCCGGGTCGAGTGCGTCCACCGGCGAGCCGTCGACCTTGCCGAACGAGGCGTCGGCCTCGACGCCGCCGTTGAGGGAGGCGCGGTCGGCGACCTCGGTGGCGGGCGCGGGCTCCACCAGCCAGTCGGGGTTGGTCTGCTTGCTCCACCACTTCCACGCAGCGAAGCCGGCCCCGGCGACGAGGCCCGCCAGCAGCAGGCCCTTGGCGAACCGCCCGTTGCGGGCCCGGCGCTCGCGGCGGCGCTCCAGTTTGCGGATGTCGTCCGCCGTGACGTGGCTGCGCAGCACGGCGACCGCTGCGGCGCTGCGGGCCGCCGCCTCCTCCGCGGCCGGGGCCGCGACGCTGCGCACGGTGGTCACTGCCTGGCCCATCCGCGGCGCTGTGAACTCCGCCGCCAGACGGGCGGTGTCACGGGTGCGCCGGGCGGCGGTCCCCACCTTCTGCTGGACGCCCGGCGGCACCGCCGCCAGGGCCTGGTCGAGACGCGCCGCCAGGTGCGCGTCGTACTGCGTCCGGGCCGCCGCGCGGGCCTGACGCCCGGCCGCCGACACCCGCGGTGCCAGGTAGAGCCTGGCCTCGTCCGTGTAGTGCGCGGCGTTGAGCTTCGCTGTGTCGGCGTACGGCGCCACCACGTCCGCGGCGTGCCGCACGCTGACCCTCGTCCTCTCGGCTGCGTCGCGCACGCTGTCGATGCGGGTCACGAGAACCTCCTCCTCGGTGGCGTTCGGTTTTCGCCTTTCCACCCGGTTTGAAATCATGCCCGCCGCCGCGGGGTACGGCATGTGCGTACGGGCATCCGGGTCAAGGGGAGCCGTCACCGACGATGCCACCGGATGACCTGCGGCGCGACAGTTGCGTGCGGGAAGGCGTGGCGTGCGAGGATTTGCCCCTGTCAGTGAGGACTATGGAAGGCAAGATCGTGGCCGAGCAGCTCTACGCCACCCTGAAGACCAACCACGGGGACATCACCGTCCGGCTGCTGCCGAACCACGCGCCGAAGACGGTCAAGAACTTCGTGGAGCTCGCGGAGGGGACCCGTGAGTGGACGGACCCGCACACCGGCCGGACCTCCCACGAGCACCTCTACGACGGCACGGTCTTCCACCGGGTCATCTCCGGTTTCATGATCCAGGGCGGCGACCCGCTGGGCAACGGCACCGGCGGCCCCGGCTACCAGTTCCCCGACGAGTTCCACCCGGACCTCGGTTTCACCAAGCCCTACCTCCTGGCGATGGCGAACGCCGGCCCGGGCACCAACGGCTCGCAGTTCTTCATCACGGTCGCCCCGACGGCGTGGCTCACCCGCAAGCACACCATCTTCGGCGAGGTCACCGACCCCGCCAGCCAGAAGGTCGTGGACTCCATCGCGACCGCCCCCACCAACCCGCGCACCGAGCGTCCGCTGGAGGACGTGGTGATCCAGAGCGTCGTGATCGAGCGTCGCTAGGGTCCCGGGAACCCGAACGCCCCGCCCGTGCGTATGACGGGCGGGGCGATTCCGCTGCGAAGGGCTGACACATGACCGACCAGGCCGTCCGCTGCTACCGGCACCCGGACCGGGAGACGGGCATCCGCTGCTCCCGCTGCGAGCGGCCGATCTGTCCGGAGTGCATGATCAACGCGTCGGTGGGCTTCCACTGCCCGGAGTGCGTGCGGGAGGGCCGTCGTGCGGCCCAGGCCGCCGAACCCCGTACGGTGGCGGGCGGTTCGGTCGCCGGGGACCCCCGGCTGGTCACCAAGATCCTGATCGGGTTGAACCTGCTGGTCTTCCTGCTCGCCAGGGTCGAGGGCAAGCAGTTCGTCACCGAGCTGGGGCTCTTCGTCCCGTGCTACGCCCCCGGCACCGCGGTGTGCGGCGTGGCGGGCGGACCCGGCGAGTGGTACCGGCTGGTGAGCTCGATGTTCCTCCACCAGGAGATCGCGCACATCGCCTTCAACATGCTCTCGCTGTGGTGGATCGGCGGCCCGCTGGAGACGCTGCTCGGCCGGGCCCGCTACACCGCGCTCTACCTGGTCGCGGGGCTGGGGGGCAGCGCGCTGGTGGTGCTGCTGGCCCCGGAGACCCTGACCTTGGGTGCCTCCGGCGCGATCTACGGGCTCTTCGGCGCCACGGCCGTCTTCGTGAAGCGGCTGCGGATGGACATGCGGCCCGTCCTGATCCTGCTCGGGCTGAACCTGCTGTTCACCTTCACGTGGGGGAACATCAGCTGGGAGGCGCACATCGGCGGTCTCGTCACCGGGGCGATCATCGCCGTCGCGATGGCGTACGCGCCGCGCTCGCGCCGGGCGCTGGTCCAGTGGGGGACGTGTGTGGCGATGCTGCTCGCCGTGGCGGTCACGGTGTGGGCCGGGGTCGCGAATATCTCCGGCTAGGCCGTAACGCGCACCGCTGATCAGACGTTATCCACAGAGGGGCGGCGGCCTCCTGTGCATCCTGTGGGCAAGCCGTGCGTGCGCCCCTACACACCGTGTCTGACCTGCAAGATCAACGAAAGACCGGTGGTCCGTACATCGGACCACCGGTCACACCGGTGTCAACCGGCTGACGGTTATCCACAGATCATGCGACCTTTTCAACACTGTGGATGACGCCTGTGGATAACTGTGCGATCTGCTACTTCCACTGCGTGGACACGACGAACCCGCCCGCGATGAAGCCGAAGCCGACGGCGATGTTCCAGTTGCCCAGCTGCTCGATCGGGAAGCTGCCCTGCGTCACGTAGAAGACCACGATCCAGGCCAGGCCGACGAGGAACAGTGCCAGCATGAGCGGAGCCACCCAGCCGCGGCCGGACTTCAGCTTTATGGGGGTGGTCTTCTCCGGGGGCGGAGTGAAGTCGGCCTTCTTGCGGATCCGTGACTTCGGCACGAGGGACTCTCCTGTCGATGCGCTGCGTAACCGCGCGTGTGACGTCTTGTATGAGCGGCCCGACGGCAGGGGGGCCCACGCCTCCGGGCGTCCGTTAGCGTAGTGCTTCCGCGGGTTGGAAGGAGATAAGGCTACGGTGAGCAATCCGGTGGACGCCTCCCCGGGCCCCCGATCCGCCCGGTCTGTGGTGCTTCGCGTGCTCAGCGCCGGGGTCTTCGCGATGGCCGGTCTGCTGTTCTGGATGAGTTTCGACACCGCCAAGGGCCTGGACATCCGCACCGACGACCCGCTGCTGCGCCTGTCGGACCGTGTCCAGGAGAAGAGCCGGCAGAACGAGCAGCTGGAGAACGAGCTCGCCGGGGTGCGCGAGGACGTCGACGGACTCGCCCACACCGACAGCGGCGTCAGCGACGCCACCCGCAAGGAGCTGGCGCGGCTCGGCGCCGAGGCAGGCACCCTCAAGCTCACCGGTCCCGCCGTCTCCGTCACCCTGAACGACGCGCCGCCGGACGCGACGGCGCTCGTCCCGGGCGTGCCGAATCCGCAGCCGAACGACCTCGTCATCCACCAGCAGGACCTGCAGGCCGTGGTCAACGCCCTGTGGGCGGGCGGCGCCTCCGGCATCAAGGTGATGGACCAGCGGCTGATCTCCACCAGCGCGGTGCGCTGCGTCGGCAACACGCTCATCCTGCAGGGCCGCGTCTACTCCCCGCCGTACACCATCACGGCCGTCGGCGACCAGGAGAAGCTGCACAAGGCGCTCGACGCCAGCCCAGCGATCCAGAACTACCTGCAGTACGTCCAGGCCTACGGGCTCGGCTGGAAGGTCGAGGACGAACGACGGGTGACTCTTCCCGGCTACTCCGGCACAGTGGACCTGCAGTACGCCAAGCCTGTGGGGTGAGCATGCGCCTGGTGGTGCGGACGCTGAGCGAATTGTGCATCACCGTGGGCGCGCTGATCGTCCTCTTCGTCTGCTACGTGCTGTTCTGGACCGGCGTACGGGCGGACCGCGCGATGGACGGGGAGGTCGACCGGCTGCAGGACCGCTGGGCGACCGGGCCCGTCGCCGCGGCCGATCCGTCACCCGAAGGCGCGGGCGGTGCCACCCCCTCGGCGTCCCCTTCCCCGTCGGGGCCGGCCGCGGCGCCCTACCGGGACGGCACGGCCTTCGCGGTGATGTACGTCCCGCGGCTGGGCCGTTCCTGGCACAAGCCCGTGCTGGAGGGGACGGGCACCGGCACCCTGAAGAAGGGCCTCGGCCACTACGCGAACACCGCCCGGCTCGGCGCCGTGGGCAACTTCGCCGTCGCCGGCCACCGCCGCACCTACGGCGACCCGTTCAAGGACTTCCCCAGGCTGCGCGAGGGCGACGAGGTCGTCCTGACCGACGGGCGCACCTGGTACACCTACGAGATCGACCGCGCACCCTACCGCACCGTCCCCACCGACGTCGCTGTGATCGATCCCGTCCCGGTGAAGTCCGGGTACACCGTTCCCGGCCGCTATCTGACCCTGACCACGTGCGATCCCGAGTGGGGCCACAGCCACCGGCTCATCACCTGGGGGCACCTGGAATCCACACGCCCTGTGGAGGGCGGTATGCCGGAGGGTTTGTCGGGCTAATCTTGGGCGAGGCACGGGCACGGAGGGCAGGAAGGCGGCGCATGTACGGCTGGATCTGGCGGCATCTGCCGGGCAACGTGTGGCTGAAGGCACTCATCTCTCTGGTGCTGGTCCTCGCCGCCGTCTACGTGCTCTTCCAGTACGTCTTCCCGTGGGCGGAGCCGCTGCTGCCGTTCGGGGACGTGACCGTCGACGAGGGGATGGCAGCCGTCCGATGAGCGCGCGCATCCTCGTCGTCGACAACTACGACAGCTTCGTCTTCAACCTGGTCCAGTACCTGTACCAACTGGGCGCCGAGTGCGAAGTGCTCCGCAACGACCAGGTGGAGCTCGCCCACGCCCAGGACGGCTTCGACGGCGTCCTGCTCTCCCCCGGGCCCGGTACCCCCGAGGAGGCCGGCGTCTGCGTCGACATGGTGCGCCACTGCGCCGCCACCGACGTCCCGGTCTTCGGGGTCTGCCTCGGACTGCAGTCCATGGCGGTGGCGTACGGCGGTGTGGTGGACCGGGCGCCGGAGCTGCTGCACGGCAAGACCTCCCTGGTGACCCACGAGGGCCGCGGGGTCTTCGCGGGGCTGCCGACGCCGTTCACCGCGACCCGCTACCACTCGCTGGCGGTCGAACGGGACACGGTGCCGGAGGAGTTGGAGATCACCTCCTGGACGGAGAACGGCATCATCATGGGACTGCGGCACCGCAGCGCCCGGGTGGAGGGCGTCCAGTTCCATCCCGAGTCGGTGCTCACCGAATGGGGGCACCGGATGCTCGCCAACTGGCTGGTGGAATGCGGCGACAAGGGCGCCGTCGAGCGTTCCGCGGGCCTCGCGCCTGTGGTCGGAACCAGGGCGTGACTGCGTGACCGCGCATCGGCACTTCGGTGACACCGCCGAATTCGCCGCCGTGGTGGAGCAGTTGGCCGACCCGCTCAACGACCCGCTGCCCAGCACCGGGCGCCGCGCGGCCCGGCCCGCCCAGGAGTCCGGCACGGACTCCGGCACGGACTCCGGCGCAGAGCCCGCCGCGGCGCCATCTACGCCGCCCCCCACGACGCCGCCCGCGACCGCGCAGCCGATCACCCCCCAGGCCGTGGTGCCGGGCCAGCAGGCATACGAGCCGGGGCAGGGGCAGGGGCAAGGGCAGGAGCAGGGGTACTACGGGTCCACGAGGCCCGCCTACGAGCCGCAGCCGGCCGACCCGTGGCCGTCCCGGCCGTCGTCCGCGCCGGGCCCCGAGGAGCCGCCCGAGCCGCGCCCCCGGCACGGAGGGCCGGCCGAGCAGCCGTACGCCGAGGGGTTCAGGGCCGTCCGGCGTCCCCTCACCGACGAGGAGCGCGCCGCCGCGCGCCGCCGGGTCGCGGGCGCGCCCGGCGACACCATGGCGATGCCCGTGGTGACCGGTTCCGAGCCGGAGCGCGAACCGGAGCGCGAACCGGAGCGCGAGCCGGAGCAGGACCGGGAGGAGATCCCGCAGCCGCCCCCCGACGTCCCGGCGCCCGAGGGCGGTGGACGTGCGGCCCGCCGGAAAGCGGCCCAGGAGGCCGCACGGCGCGGCGGCAGGGGACGGAGGCGTTCCGGTGCCCCCGAGGCTTCCCAGGCCGCCACAGGGGCCGTCACGGCCCCCATGGCGTCGACGCCGGCCGCACCCAGGTCCCGCATGGAGGCCCGACGTGCCGCGCGCGCGGCCAAGGAGAGCCCCGCGGTGATCGCCAGCCGGGTGGCCGGCGAGGTGTTCATCACCCTGGGCGTGCTGATGCTGCTCTTCGTCACCTACCAGTTGTGGTGGACCAACGTCCTCGCCCACCAGCAGGCCGGCGGCGCCGCCAACAACCTGCAGAAGCAGTGGCAAGGCGAGAAGGACCCGGCCCGCGACCCCGGCGCCTTCTCGCCCGGGCAGGGCTTCGCGATCATGTACATCCCGAAGCTGGACGTGAAGGCACCCATCGCCGAGGGCGTCGACAAGCACAAGGTGCTCGACAAGGGCATGATCGGCCACTACTCGGGCGAGCTGGAGACGGCCATGCCCTGGGACAAGCAGGGCAACTTCGCCCTCGCCGCTCACCGCAACAGCCATGGCGAACCGTTCCGCTACGTCAACAAACTGGTGGCGGGGGACAAGGTCGTGGTCGAGACGGAGAGCACGTACTACACGTACGAGATCACGAGCACGCTGCCCTCGACCCCGCCCTCCAACATCTCGGTGATCAAGCCGGTCCCCGACGGATCCGGCTTCACCAGGCCCGGCCGCTACATCACACTGACCACGTGCACACCGGAGTTCACCAGCAAGTTCCGGTTGATCGTCTGGGGCAAGATGGTCGAGGAATGGCCGCGCAGCAAGGGCAAGCCGCCCGCCTTGGTCGGCTGAGCCAGGTACGGACGTACAAAGATCGGGGCAAGTGGTGACGACCACCCAGCACGACCGCGCCCGGGAAGCCGTGCCCGCCCGGCACCGGCTCTCGTGGTTCGCCGCCACCGTCAGCCTGATCGGTGAACTCCTCATCACCGCGGGCGTGATCCTCGGGCTCTTCGTCGTCTACTCCCTTTGGTGGACCAACGTCCTCGCCGACCGTGCCGCCAAGCACGAGGGCGACGCCATAAGGCGCCAGTGGGCCGACAGCGCCCCGGGCAAGCTCGACACCAAGGGCGGCATCGGCTTCCTCCACGTCCCCGCCATGGGCAGGAACTACGAGGTCCTGGTGAAGAAGGGCACCTCCACGAAGGTGCTCAACGAGGGTGTCGCCGGCTACTACACCGAGCCCGTCGAGTCCGCCATGCCCGGGGACAAGCAGGGCAACTTCACGCTCGCCGCGCACCGCGACGGCCACGGCGCCAAGTTCCACAACATCGACAAGATCAAGAACGGCGACCCGGTCGTCTTCGAGAACCGCGACACCTGGTACGTCTACAAGGTCTACAAGGTGCTCCCCGAGACCTCGAAGTACAACGTCGAGGTCATCGACCAGATCCCGAAGGAGAGCGGCAAGAAGAAGGCCGGCCGCTACCTCACGCTCACCACCTGCACCCCGGTCTACACCTCGCGCGACCGCTACATCGTGTGGGCCGAACTCGTCCGTACCCAGAAGGTGGACGCGAAGCGGACGCCTCCGGCGGAGCTGGGCTGACGCGCAGGAGCCGCCCGCACGGGCGGGGACGCAAACGGAAGGGGCCGCGGACGTGATGTCCGCGGCCCCTTCCGTTTCCGGTGCGTTCGGCGTCAGCCGCCGTTGCCTCCGTTGATGAAGCCTCCGCCGTTGTTGCCGCCGTTCGGGTCCTGGGCGGCGATCTGCAACTGATCCCCGGGCTTCACCGGCGTACCGGCCGCCGGGATCTGGAACTGCACGATGGCCTGGTCGTTCTGGGCCGCCTGGTTCGCCGGCTGGTAGTTCATGCCGAGTTCGGCGGCCGCCGCCTTGGCCTGCGCGACCGTCTGGCCCTTCAGATCGGGCATCAGGGACGTGGACGGGGGCTTGGCGACGAACAGGGTCACCGAGTCACCGGCCTTGAGCTTGCTGCCGCCGCGCGGGTTCTGGTCGACGACCTTGCCCTGCTGCTGGTCCGCCGACTCGCGGTCCTGCGTGGTGACCTTGAGGCCCTGGTCCTCCAGGGTCTTCTTGGCCTGCTCCACGTCCTGACCGGTCACGTCGAGGACCACGACCTCCTCGGGCGCCACGGCCACGGTGAGCGTGATCGTCGAGTTCTTGTCGCGCTTCGCACCGCCCTCGGGGTTCTGCTTGAGGACCGTGCCCTCCTCCTCGTTGGAGGTCTTGGACTGCTTGTCGACCTCGAAGCCCGCTTCCTTCAGCTTCGCCTCGGCGTCCTCGAAGGAGTCACCGGTGACGTCCGGGACCTCGACCTTCTCGGTGCCCTTCGAGAGCTGCAGGGTGACGCTCTGGTCCTTGGGGATCTTGCTGTCGACCTCGGCCGACTGCTTGCAGACGTGGTCCTTGGGCTGGTCGGCGCAGAAGATCGCCTGACCGAAGGTGATGGTGATCCCGCCGTTCGAGGCCCGGTCCTGGGCCTCGGACTTGGTGTCGCCGACGAACTGCGGGACGGACACCGTGCCGTTGCCGCTGCCGTTCCCGGAGAACAGCGCCTTGCCCATGAAGATCGCGCCGATCAGGACCAGGACGGCCGCGACGACCAGCAGGATCGTGGACGTGTTGCTCTTCTTCGGCTTGCGCCGGCCGTTGCCGCCCTGGGGCTGGTCGTAGCCGTAGCCGCCGTCGTCCTCGCGCATGGGCGGCAGCATCGAGGTGCCGGCGTCCTGCTGGGGCGGGAGGGCCGTGGTGGGGGCGTCGTTGCCGTAGCCCCCGTAGCCGCCGCCGTTGTAGCCGACGGCGCCCAGGGCGACCGTGGCGGCGACGGGCTGGCCGTCGAGGCAGGCCTCGATGTCGGCGCGCATCTCGTCGGCGGACTGGTACCGGTAGTCGGGGTCCTTGGTCAGCGCCTTGAGCACGATGGCGTCCATCGAGGGCGTGACCTCGGGGTCGTAGACGCTCGGCGGCTGCGGCTCCTCGCGCACGTGCTGGTACGCCACCGCGACCGGGGAGTCGCCGACGAAGGGCGGCCGCACGGTGAGCAGCTCGTAGAGCAGGCAGCCGGCGGAGTACAGGTCGGAGCGCGCGTCGACGGTCTCGCCCTTGGCCTGCTCCGGGGAGAGGTACTGGGCGGTGCCGATCACGGCCGCGGTCTGCGTCATGGTCATGCCGGAGTCGCCCATGGCGCGGGCGATGCCGAAGTCCATGACCTTGACCTGGCCGTTCCGGGTCAGCATCACGTTCGCGGGCTTGATGTCGCGGTGCACGATGCCGGACCGGTGGCTGTACTCCAGGGCCTGGAGGATGCCGATGGTCATCTCCAGCGAACGCTCCGGCAGGAGCTTCCGCCCGGAGTGGAGCAGCTCACGCAAGGTGGAGCCGTCCACGTACTCCATGACGATGTACGGGATGGAGACCCCGTCGACGTAGTCCTCGCCGGTGTCGTAGACCGCGACGATCGACGGGTGGTTCAGCGAGGCGGCCGACTGGGCCTCACGGCGGAACCGGGCCTGGAAGGACGGATCGCGGGCGAGGTCCACCCGGAGCGTCTTCACGGCGACGGTGCGGCCGAGCCGGGTGTCATGGGCGATGTACACCTCGGCCATGCCACCACGGCCGAGCACCGAGCCCAGCTCGTACCGGCCGCCGAGGCGACGCGGCTCTTCCATAGCGCTTGCCCTTCCTAAACCGTCCGTGTGGCTGCTCGGGCATACCGTACCCGTCGCCGCGTGCCGATCCCGGTCCTCGCCGGTAGCCGATATACGACCGGTATCGCGACGTGCGACATAGCGCACATCCATGGATACGGTGTGACCGGCATCACTTGTTCAGCACGGCCTCCATGACGCTCTTGGCGATCGGCGCGGCAAAGCCGCCACCGGAGATGTCGCCGCGGTTCGCGCTGGCGTCCTCGACCACGACGGCGACGGCCACCGGGGAGCCGCTGTCCGTCTTCGCGTATGAGATGAACCATGCGTAAGGCTTCTCACTGTTGTCGACGCCGTGCTGGGCGGTACCGGTCTTGCCACCGACCGTGACGCCCGGGATCTGGGCGTTGGTGCCGGTGCCCGACTGCACGACGGTCTCCATCATCTGCTGGAGCTTCTGCGCGTTCTCCGCGCTGAGCGGCTGCGAGAGCTCCTCGGGGCTGATGCTGTCCACGAGCTTGTTGTTCGAGCCGCGGAGCTCGCTCACCATGTACGGCTTCATCAGCTTGCCGTCGTTGGCGATCGCCGCGGCCACCATCGCCATCTGCAGCGGGGTGGCGGCGGTCTCGAACTGGCCGATGGACGACAGTGCCGTCTGCGGCCTGTCCATCTTGGTGGAGAAGTTGCTGGCCGCCACGCGGACCGGGACGAACTGCTCCTCGTTGAAGCCGAACTTCTCGGCCTCCTCGACCATCTTGTCGCGGCCGAGGGTCGCTCCGAGCTTGCCGAAGACGGAGTTGCACGAGACCCGCAGCGCCTCCCTCAGGGAGACGTTCTTGCAGGCGATGCCGCCCTCGTTCTTCAGTTCCTGGTTGTTGGTGTCCGGGAGGATGTACGGCACCTCGGAGTCGGTCGGCTCGTCGATGTCGTCGTACAGCCCGTCCTGCAGCGCGGCGGCCGCCGTGACGACCTTGAACGTGGAGCCCGGCGGGTAGGTCTGCCGCAGCGCCCGGTTCAGCATCGGGTCGTCGGGGTTGTTCTTCTTCTGCAGGGCGTTCCAGGCCTCGCTGTCCTTCTCGGAGTTGCCGGCGAAGGAGGAGGGGTCGTACGAAGGGGTGCTCGCCAGGGCCAGGATGGCTCCGGTCTCCGGGTTGATGGCCGCGACCGCGCCCTTCTTGTTGCCCAGGCCCTCGAAGGCCGCCTTCTGGGCGGCGCTGTTGAGGGTCGTGACGACGTCGCCGCCCTGCTTCTGCCTGCCGGACAGCACGTCGACGGTGCGGGTGAAGAAGAGCCGGTCGTCGTCACCGGTGAGGATCTTGTCCTCGACGCCCTGGAGCAGGGTCGTTCCGAAGGCCTGCGAGGCGTAGCCGGTGACCGGCGCCCACATCTTCCCGTTCTTGAAGGTGGCCTTGTACTTGAAGTCGCTGCCCGTGGTCTCGGTGTGGCCGGTGATCGCCTTGCCGTCGACGAGTATGTCGCCGCGCGGCGTCGCGTACTGGTTGATCGTGACCCGTCGGTTGTTCGCGTCGTTCTTGAGCTCGTCGGCCTGCACGAACTGGATGTAGTTCACCCTGACGAGCAGGGCGAGCACGAGCAGTCCGCAGAAGATGGCGACTCGGCGCAGGGGCTTGTTCACTGGGTCCGCACCACCTGGGTCGGTTCGGCATCGGGGGACGAGGCGGGGGTCGGCGCCGGGCGGCGCGCGGTGTCGCTGATTCTCAGCAGGATGGCGACCAGGGCCCAGTTGGCGATCACCGAGGAACCGCCCTGTGCCAGGAACGGCATGGTCATGCCGGTCAGCGGGATGAGCCCGGTGACACCGCCGGCCACGACGAACACCTGGAGCGCGAAGGCCCCGGACAGGCCGATCGCCAGCAGCTTGCCGAAGGGGTCACGGGCGGCCAGCGCGGTGCGGGCGCCGCGCTCCACCAGGAGTGCGTAGAGCAGCAGGATGCCCATCAGGCCCGCCAGGCCCAGTTCCTCCCCGACGGTGGCCAGGATGTAGTCGCTCTTGGCCGCGAAGCCGATGAGCCGGGAGTAACCCTGGCCGAGACCGGAGCCGAAGAGGCCACCGGAGCCGAAGGCCCACATGGCCTGCGCGGGCTGGCTGGCGCCCTGGCCGGCCTCGATGGTGCGGAACGGGTTGAGCCAGTCCTCCACACGGCTGTGGACGTGCGACTCGAAGCTGCCGACGACCACCGCGCCGCCCACGGAGAGCAGCAGGCCGAACACGATCCAGCTGGTGCGCTCGGTGGCGACGTAGAGCATGATCACGAAGAGGCCGAAGAAGAGCAGCGAGGTGCCCAGGTCGGTCTCGAAGACCAGGATGAGGATGCTGAGGGCCCAAATCACCAGGATCGGGCCGAGGTCACGGCCGCGGGGCAGGTACATCCCCATGAAGCGGCGGCTGGCGAGCGCGAGCGCGTCCCGCTTGACCATCAGGTAGCCCGCGAAGAACACCGCGATGATGATCTTCACGAATTCACCGGGCTGGATGGACATGCCCGCGATGGTGATCCAGATCCGCGCGCCGTAGACCGGCGGGAAGAACACCGGGAGGATCAGCAGGACCAGCGCCACGACCATCGAGATGTAGGTGTAGCGCTGCAGGATGCGGTGGTCCTTGAGGAAGACCAGGACGCCGAGGAAGAGCGCGACGCCCAGCGTCGACCACATCAGCTGCGTCGGCGCCGAGGCGCCGCCGGGGAGCCTGGGCTCCTGGTCCAGCCGCCAGATGAACACCAGGCCCATGCCGTTCAGCAGGGTGGCGATCGGCAGCATCAGGGGGTCCGCGTAGGGGGCGAACTTGCGGACGACCAGGTGCGCGACGACGGCGATGGCGCCGAGGCCGAGGCCGTACGCGAGCATGCCGGCGGGCAGGGTGCCCTTCTTCGCCAGCCCGACGTTCGCGTAGGCGAAGACCGGGATCAGGACCGCGAAGACCAGGAGCGCGAGCTCCGTGTTGCGGCGGCTCGGTGCGCCGACGGACGTGATGGTCGTGGTGTTCGTGACAACGCTCATGCTGGACTGACGCCCCTCCTGCTCACTAGCTGCCGCTGGGGCACTGTTGGGCCAGCGACTGGTCCTCGTCGGAGAGGGTGGGGCTGGTCGACGGGCTGGTGGAGGGGGTCGTGCCGGGCTTGGGAGAGCCGGACGCGTCGGGGGACGGACTGCCGGTGGTCTTGCCGGTGGCGGTGTCCGCGCCCTTCTGCTCGTCCTTCTTGGCCTTCTCCGCCGCGGCCGCCTTGGACTTGTCGATGGCTTCCTTGGTCTGGCAGACCTTCGCCTGGTGCTCGAGCTCGTCCGCGGTCCGGCGCGCGTCGCCGAGTCCGCTGGCGGCGATCGTGGCCGTGACGTACTTGCGCTGGTTCTGCGGTAGGTACTTGAGTTCGATACCGGGGCGGTCCTCGTGGACCTTCGACAGGTTGACCCAGGCCAGCTTCTGCTCGATGCCCTGGTAGATCGCCGCGTGGTCGCCCTTGACGCCGACGTAGTACTGCGTCTGGGTCCAGCGGTACGCGCCGTACAGGCCGCCGCCGATGACACCGAGGACGACCAGCAGGAGCAGCGAGCGCTTGAGCCACCGGCCGCGCCTGCGGGGCTTGCTCAGCTCCTCGTCCTCGAACGCACCGAAGCCGCCCACGGGGGCGCTGACCTGCGGGTTCCCGCTCCCGGGCGGACCGAAGGCACCGTCGGGGGCCGGCGGACGGCCGAGCTCGGAGGCGCGGCCGGCGGGGGTCTGCAGATGCCGCGGGTCGGACAGCGGCGAGTGGTGCCGGCTGTCGGCGACGGCGCCCACGACGACGGGGGTGTCGTGCAGCTGCGCGGCCAGGGTGTCGCCGTCGTCGATGTCCAGGACGTCGGCGACGATGCAGGTGATGTTGTCGGGGCCGCCGCCGCGCAGGGCGAGCTGGATCAGCTCCTGCACGGTCTCGGCGGGCGCCTGGTACCCGGCGAGGGTGTCCTCGAGGGTCTGGTGGCTGACGACGCCGGACAGGCCGTCGGAGCAGATCAGGTAGCGGTCGCCGGCCCGGACCTCGCGGACCGACAGGTCGGGCTCGACCTGGCCGCGGCCGTCCAGGGCGCGCATCAGCAGCGAACGCTGCGGGTGCGTGCCGGCCTCCTCCTCGGTGATCCGGCCCTCGTCGACGAGCCGCTGCACCCAGGTGTGGTCCTGGGTGATCTGGGTGAGCACACCGTCGCGCAGCAGGTACGCACGGGAGTCGCCGACGTGCACCAGGCCGAGCCGCTGGCCGGTCCAGAGCAGGGCGGTGAGCGTGGTGCCCATGCCCTCCAGTTGGGCGTCCTCCTCGACCATGACGCGCAGCTGGTCGTTGGCCCGCTGCACGGCGGTGGCGAGGGAGGTGAGGATGTCCGAGCCGGGGATGTCGTCGTCGAGGGGGACGAGGGTGGAGATCACCTCGGAGGAGGCGACCTCACCGGCGGCCTGGCCGCCCATGCCGTCGGCGATGGCGAGCAGCCGCGGGCCGGCGTAGCCGGAGTCCTCGTTGCCCTCCCGGATCATTCCCTTGTGAGAGCCGGCGGCGAAGCGCAGCGACAGAGTCATGCGCACCTCGCCCGTCGGCTCCGGGTACATCCGCACGCTGCCCACCCTCTCGCTCGCGCTCGCTGGCTGTGCTCGCCCATTGTGCGACTACTTCCGCAGCTCGATGACGGTCTTGCCGATGCGGATCGGGGCACCGAGCGGGATCGGGGTCGGCGTGGTGAGCCGGTTCCGGTCCATGAAGGTGCCGTTGGTGGATCCCAGGTCCTCGACGATCCAGTTGCCGTCGCGGTCCGGGTAGATCCTGGCATGGCGGCTGGACGCGTAGTCGTCGTCGAGCACGATCGTGGAATCGTGAGCCCGGCCCAGGGTGATCGTCTGCCCCTGGAGCGCGACCGTGGTGCCCGCGAGCGAGCCCTCGGAGACCACCAGCTTGGTGGGGGCGCCGCGCCGGGCCCGGTTGTTGTTGTTCTGCTGCTGGCGGCCCTGCGCGGGCTGCGCCTGCTGGCGCTGCTGCGGCGGGCGCGACTGGGCCTCGCGGCGCCCGGCCGCGCGCTGGGTCACCCGCGTGCCGAACAGGTCGCTGCGGATGACCTGCACGGCCACGATGACGAACAGCCACAGTACGGCGAGGAAACCCAACCGCATGACCGTCAGGGTCAGCTCTGACATTGCCCCCGCTTCACCCTTCGGCTTGCCGGTACACGATGGTGGTACTGCCCACGACGATCCGTGAACCGTCGCGGAGCGTAGCGCGCTGGGTGTGCTGTCCGTCCACCACGATGCCGTTCGTCGACCCGAGGTCCACGACCGTCGAGGGCGATCCCGCCCTGATCTCGCAGTGGCGGCGGGACACACCGGGGTCGTCGACCCGGACGTCGGCCTCGGTGCTGCGGCCGAGCACGAGGGTCGGACGGGAGATCTGGTGGCGCGTGCCGTTGATCTCGATCCAGCGGCGTACGTTCATGCCGGCGCCACCGGGGGCCGTTGGGCCGCTCCCGGGGAGCCTGGTGACCGGCGCGGCGCCGGGCGGCGGACCGGCCGGCATCGGCGGCGGGCCCGCGGGGCGCTGCGGGGCCTGCGGGGGGTAGCCGTAGCCACCGCGGCCGGCGGGGGGCTGTTGTTGCTGCTGCTGGTACTGCTGCTGTTGCGACTCGCTGGAGGCGAGGGTGCGGCTGCGCACCCGGTACAGGCCGGTGTCGAGGTCGTCGGCCTTCTCCAGGTTCACCTTGATGTTGCCCATGAAGGTGTAGCGCTGCTGCTTGGCGTAGTCGCGCACCATGCCGGCGAGCTCCTCGCCGAGCTGGACGGCGTACGGGCTCAGCCGCTCGTAGTCGGAGGTGCTGAGCTCGACGATGAAGTCGTTGGGGACCACGGTGCGGTCCCGGTTCCAGATCGTCGCGTTGTTGTCGCACTCGCGCTGCAGGGCACCCGCGATCTCCACGGGCTGGACCTCGGACTTGAACACCTTGGCGAAGGTGCCGTTCACGAAGCCCTCGAGACGCTGCTCGAACTTCTTGAGTACTCCCACGGTGCACCTCCCTCCTCGAGGTCCTGCGGTTGCGCACGGCGGTCCGCCGTGGTCTTCCGGTCCGATCCTTCCGGTACTGCTTACTGATCGTATCCACGCACTGGGAAAACCGCTGGTTCCCCGGTCGGTCCCACGGGACCGGTGTCAACAGTGCCATGGTCCGCGGCCGCTCCCCCACAGGGATGGTAGAGGCGGCTCATGCCAGTGTCCCGCAACAGAGGACGGTTCCCCTCGCTCGGGGGTGCCCGGAAACGGATGTGATTCCACCCTGAGCAGCGTGCTAATGTTCTGGGTGTCGGAAGGGGCTGACGCACCGGACGGGGAAGACCCCAAGGTGTGAAGGGATCCGGAAGACAACACCCATGCGCGGGTGGCGGAATAGGCAGACGCGCTGGATTCAGGTTCCAGTGCCCGAAAGGGCGTGGGGGTTCAACTCCCCCCTCGCGCACACAGTGGAGACGGGTCTCCGACCGTGACGAAAGTCGCAGTCGGGGGCCCGTTTCTCGTGCTCCGCGTCCCGCGCCCGGAAGTGACGCAGGCCACGCGACGGCCACGGCTTCCGGCGTTGCGGTCTAGTGCGGCCCGTTCGTGGAGAGTTCACCTTCCGCCTCTGCCCTCCCTGGCGTCTCACTGTGGACACAGGAGGGGAATCGGGGTGGGGAAGACGCGAACGCGGCGCGTCGCCACGGCGGTTGCCGTGGCGGCCGCCGGGGTGGCCGGGGCGGTGCTGATGCCCGTTGACGCCGTGGCGAAGCCCTTGGCGGCGCCCGCGGACTTCAACGGGGACGGCTACCGGGACCTGGTCGTCCCGGGCTGGCCGCGGCGAGCGCCCTGCCGGTGCCCCGGGTCGCCGAGGGCCGGTTCGGGATGGACGTGGCCGCGTTGCGTGACAGCCGCGGCGCGCGGGTGCTGGTCGGCGGTTACGACGGCTCGGTGGAGTTCGGCGACACCTTCGAGCGGGACGGCTCGGTCGGCGTGAAGTCGCTCAACGACGTCATGCCCTCGGTCGCGGGCGTCGAGCCGGCCGACCTGCGGCGCGACGGGCCGCCGACCTGATCGTGACGTCGATCCGGATCGGCGGCCGGACCGGCGGGTGCCGAACCGCTCCTCGGGTTCGGACGCGCTCGGCACCGACGGGGTCGTTGTAACCGTCGCCGTTGACGTCCCCGACGGCTGTGGTCGTGCCGTCCCCGGCCAGCGGACCTCGGCCCACCTCCGGGTTGACGTAGACCAGGCCGCCGGTCCGGCCTGGGTCCTGCCCGGCACGTCCACCCGGCCCACCGGGAAGGGCAGTGTCGAGCTGACCGCCGCGAAGCTCGGGGTGGCTGGGGAATACCCGCAGGTCGGCGGCTTCCAGCCGTCCTGACCGCCGCACGCCGGCGGGAGGATCACCAGCCGGCGTGATGTGCGTCGCGCTCGCCGACGGGGGGCTCGCCGCCGGCCTCGGCGAAGGCCTGGAGGGCCTGGACGAGGTGGCGGCGTTGTCCTGCGGGCATCGCGTCGACGATGCGGGCGATCTCGGCCCGGCGGCGCTCCGTGACGTCGTTCACGGTGCGCCGCCCGGTCGCGGTCAGCGAGATGACGGTCGTGCGCCGGTCGGTGGGGGAGGCGTCGCGCGTGACCATGTCGATCGCCACCAGGCGGTCCAGCATGCGCAGCGCCGTGGAGGGCTGGACGCCCAGTTCCGCGGCGAGCTGCGAGAGGTTCAGCGCCCCGTGCGTCTCGAGGACGACCAGCATGCGCAGTTGCGGCAGGGTCAGGGCCTCCTCCACCGCGGCGAGCGAGCGGGCGGAGACCGCGACGAGGAGCCGGGACGCGGTCAGCAGGGCGCCGACCATCTCCTCGGCGGTGCTCCCGGGGTCGTCGGCGCCGGTGGGGGAGTCGGACGGAGCGCGGGAGCCGGTGGCCATGGGTCCTTTCTACCGCTCCCACGCCCGTCGTACGGGCGTGTACGGCACTCAGGTGAACGGGTGCGGCGCCGGGAACCCGCGGCGCGGGAGAACCGTTGACCGATTGGGCAAAGGAATCGTCAAGGGGCGCGGCCCGCGCCGGAATGAGCAGGGAGATCCCATGGGTGTCAGCCTTTCCAAGGGCGGCAATGTCTCGCTGACGAAGGAGGCTCCGGGACTGACCGCGGTCACCGTCGGTCTGGGCTGGGACGTCCGTACGACCACCGGCACCGACTTCGACCTCGACGCGAGCGCGCTCCTGGTCAACGCCGAGAGCAAGGTGGTCTCGGACAAGCACTTCGTGTTCTTCAACAACCTGAAGAGCCCGGAGGGCTCGGTGGAGCACACCGGCGACAACCTCACCGGCGAGGGTGAGGGTGACGACGAGCAGGTGAAGGTGAACCTGGCCACCGTGCCGGCCGAGGTCGAGAAGATCGTCTTCCCGGTGTCGATCTACGACGCCGAGAGCCGCCAGCAGTCGTTCGGCCAGGTCCGCAACGCCTTCATCCGTGTGGTGAACCAGGCCGACAACAACGAGCTCGCCCGCTACGACCTCTCCGAGGACGCCTCGACCGAGACGGCGATGGTCTTCGGCGAGCTGTACCGCAACGGCGCCGAGTGGAAGTTCCGCGCCGTCGGCCAGGGCTACGCCTCGGGCCTGCGCGGCATCGCGCAGGACTTCGGCGTCAACCTGTGAGCCTGGGGTAGCCGTACGCCCGGGCGGCCGGGCACGTACGACGACGGAGGGGCGGCCGGGACGGGGGTCAGGCGACGCGCGCCGCGAGCTCCTTGGCCTTGGCGCTGGCCTGCTCGTGGGCCTTGGTGCGGGAGGCGTCGGAGGCCTCGATCAGGTCGGACATGGCCGGGACGACGCGGGCCAGGGTCAGCTCGGGGACGATGAACTCGACGTCGGTGATGCCGAGGCAGCCCTGCAGGACCTTCTCCAGGTAGTTGGTCACGAACTCGAAGTCCTCACGCGGGGTGCCGGGGCCGTAGCCGCCGCCGCGGCTGGCCACCACGACGACCGGGGTGTCCGCGGCGGAGGGCTGCTCGCCCGCGGTGCGGCCCAGGATGATCACCTGGTCGAGCCAGGCCTTGAGGGTGCTGGGGATCGAGAAGTTGTACATCGGCGCGCTGATCAGGAGGGCGTCGGCCCGTTCGAGTTCGTCGGCCAGCTCGCTGCGCAGCGGGTGCTCGGCACCGCCCACGTAGTGGGTCGCGTCGAGGTGCGGCACGGGCTCGGCGTTCAGGTCGCGGTAGATGACGACGCCGCCCGGGTGCTGGGCCTCCCATTCCTTGCGGAAGGAGTTCGCCACGTCACGGGACGCGGAGGTCTCGGAGGGCCAGATGGACGAGTCAAGGTGCAGCAGCGTGGGCATGGAGGTGCCTCCACTTCCGTAAAGTTCGGAGTGAAAAATTCGTGCGTTGCTATTGCTACCACAGGACCTTACTTTTCTGCAGCACGTAACGGCAAGCCGGGTACCCTTGTGGCCATGGGACAGGGGACTGAGCCGGCCGCGCACGACGCGGAGCCGTGCGCCAAGGTCGACGTCGGGCTGACCCGCGTCTTCGGGATCCTCGGCAAGCGCTGGAGCGGCCTGATCGTGGCCGTCCTCACGCAGCGGCCGGCGTACTTCGTCGAGCTGCGCCGGGCCATCCCCAAGATCAGCGAACGGATGCTCTCCGACCGGCTCACGGAGCTGGCCGAGGCGGGCATCGTCGTCCGCGAGGTGGACCCCGGCCCGCCGCTGAGGGTGAGCTACCGCCTCACCGAAGCCGGCGAGGCGCTCGGTCCGGCCCTGGGGGAGCTGGGGTCGTGGGCGGAGAAGTACCTCCCCGACGGCGCCGCCGCCTGCACGGAGGGCGCGGAGGCCTGCGGCTCAGGGGCGGGGGCGACCGGCTGACGCCGGGTCAGCCCTGCTGCTCCGCGGCGTCGTTGTAGCGGGTCAGGTAGGCGGCGAAGCGCTCCAGGTCGGTGTCGTCCCAGTCCGCGAGCCTCCCGCACACGATGCGCCGTGCGGCGCGGGTCGCCTCGGCGAGCACGGCCGCGCCCGCCGCGGTCGGCAGCAGCACCTGGACGCGGTGGTCGGCGGGGTCGGGGCGCCGCTCGACGAGACCCAGCCGCTCCAGGGTGGCGACCTGGCGGCTGACCGTCGACTTGTCGAGCAGGAACGCCTGCGCGAGGTCCGTGGCCCGGCAGTTCCGGTGCTCGCTCATGTGGGCCAGCAGCGTGTACGCCACCAGGGACAGCTGCGGGTGCATACGGGCCACCGCGGTGCGTGCGCGGCGGGCGAACGCGGTCATCTCGCGATGGATCGTCTCGACGGACGCGCCTTTGCCGGCCTGCATGCTTGTAGGTTACATCTGACCGGATCGGGGTGGTCCGACCCGGTTCGTCCCCCAGGCTCAGACGGGCAGCGGCAGCTCGAACCAGACGACCTTGCCGACCGCCTTGCGGCTGGTGCCCCAGCGCCGGGAGAGGTTGCTGACCAGGGCCAGGCCCCGGCCCTCCTCGTCGTCGGCGTCCGCGCGGCGCAGCTGGGGCAGGTTGTGGTCGTCGTCGCTGACCTCGACCAGCAGCTTGCCGACCCGCATCAGCCGCAGCGACACCTCGTGCGAGGCGACCCGCAGCGCGTTGGTCACCAGCTCGCTGACCAGGAGCTCGGTCAGGTCGCTGACCCCCTCCAGCCCCCATCGCGACAGCTGCTCACGCGTGAGCGCGCGTGCCCGCCGGACGTCGGAGAGGTCCATCGACAGCCGCCACTCGGCGACGTCCTCGGGCGGGATGCCCTGGAAGTTGGCGACCAGCAGCGCCACGTCGTCGCGACGGTCGTCGGAGTGGACCCGGCTGAGGATCTGCTCGCAGACGTCCTCGGGGGTCTGCTGGGGCTCGATGACGTTGGAGCACAGCGCCGCCAGGCCGGCGTCTATCCCCTGGCCGCGCACCTCCACCAGGCCGTCGGTGCACAGCACCAGCCAACTGCCGTCCGGTACCGGGATCTCGACCGTCTCGAAGGGCACGCCGCCGACGCCGATCGGGGCGCCCTTGGGGATCTGCAGCAGTTCGCTGCGGCCGTCGTGCCGGGCCAGCACCGGCGGGATGTGGCCGGCGTTGGCCAGGGTCAGGGTCCGGTGGATCGGGTCGTAGACCGCGTACACGCACGTCGCCAGGTGCTCGGCGCCGAGGCGGTGGGCGAGGTTGTCCAGGTGCCGCAGCAACTGCGCGGGCGGCAGGTCGAGCGCGGCCATCGTGATCACGGAGGTGCGGAACTGGCCCATCACGGCCGCCGACAGCAGACCGTGGCCCATCACGTCGCCGACGATCAGCGCCACGCGCCCGCCGGGCAGCTGGATGGCGTCGAACCAGTCGCCGCCGACCTGGGCCTGGCGATCACCGGGCATGTACCGGTGGGCGATCCGCACCCCGGGGATGCGGGGCGGGCGGGTCGGCATCATGCTGCGCTGCAGGGTCGCGGCGGCGCGCGACTCCAGGCGGTGCAGCCGGGCGTTGTCCAGGTGCACGGCGCCGCGGGCGGCGACCTCGGCGGCGGTCGCGGCGTCCTTGGCGTCGAAGGGACGGCGGCCGGGGTGGCGCAGGAAGCACATCCGTCCCAGCACCGTGCCCCGTGCGGTGAGCGGTACGACGACCATCGACCGCTCGGGCAGTAACGGGCCGAGCCCGGGGACGCCCAGGTCGAGCGCGATGTCCCGGGCCAGTGCCGGGTCTATCACCGGCACGAGCAGCGGCTCGCCCAGCCGCGGGGTGGAGTCGGCGGGCAGCGGGATCAGTTCGCCCTCCGGCAGGGCGGCCGCCCACGGGCCGGGAGTGGTGTCGGTGTGGGCGACGGCGACCCGGCGCGCGATGATCGTGTCCCCGGTCAGGTCGTCCTTCGGCGGCTCGGCGTCGGAGAACAGCTGGTCGACGACGAGGACGGCGGCGAAGTCGGCGAAGCGCGGCACGGTGACGGCGCACAGCTCGCGGGCGGTCGTCGCCAGGTCGAGGGTCGTGCCGACCTTGGCCCCGGTCTCCCGGAGCAGGGCGAGCTGCTCGTCCAGCACGTGGCCCGGGGCGAGCGAGACGCTGGGGGCGGCCACCGGGACCAGTACCGGCGCCGCGACGTCGCCGCGGGGGCCGGGCAGCAGCTCCGGGTGCGCGGGCCGGGTGCGCCGGGCGGGCCGGGTGGGCCGCGCGGTGCGGCCGGTGGCGGGGTTCGCGGCGGGCTGGGCCACGGTCGTGCCGTGCTCCTCGGGGAGCACGGGGAGCAGCACGGTGCCGTCGACCTCCACCGCCGGGTAGCCCAGGGGCACGATCTGACGGACGATCCGGTCCAGCCGCCCCGCGCTGACCCGGGGCAGCACCGAGCCCAGCCGGCCGGCCAGGTGCTCGGCGTGCGCGGGGTCGGCGGCCGGGGCGAGGCGCGGGATGATGCGGACGGCGCCGCGGGCGGTGGTGCCGTCGGCGGTGTAGGGCAGCAGGTGGTCGCCGAGCGCGAGGCGCGGCCCGGTGTCCCGCAACGGGCGGGCGTTGGCCGCGATCACCAGCAGGCTCGGGCCGGCCGGCTCCATGATGCGGTAGGACCACCACACCACGTCCTTGACGCCGCCGTCACGGTCGGTGGTGGGCAGCGATCCGGCCCAGGCGGACCGGGTGAACTCGTCCAGCACCTCCAGGGCGTCCTGCTCACCGGGGTGCCGGCCCGCGGTGTGCGGCAGCAGTCCGGCCGCCGGACGGCCGAACACGCCCTCCCAGCGGTGGCCGAAGAGCTCCTCGGCGCCGCGGTTCCAGTACGAGATGTCACCGTCGGGACCGACGCAGAGCACGGCGAGGCGTACGAGCGCGGAGACACCGGTGGCTGCGAGCGGGGTCGTGGTCGTGGGAAGCCTGGTCATCTCGTCCAACGTCGGGCACCTGCGGTTCGGCTGCGGTTCGGCGCGGAAGGCTGAAAGAGCATCAGGGTCGGGTCTTCACCGTCCAGGCAAGCATGAAACATCGGACGCGGTCCGGTAAATGGCTAGATTGCCCCCAGGAGTGACCAACCGGGCATGGCCCGTGGGGAGGAAGAGCACGTGGAGCACAGGCTTCCGCACATCGCGGGGTTCCAGAGATGGCCGCACGACGGCGCGCCCAAGCAGGAGGGCAAGGCGCTGCGGGAGGCGGTGCCGCGCGAGGCGCACGCGGTGTTCACTCCGGGCGCCGACCGGCCGGGCGCGGTGGAGGCGGTGCGGGAGTCGAGCCTCGGGCGCATCCCGGAACTCGTCCCGCTGCGGGTGGGGAGGATGGCGGCGAGCCCCTTCGCCTTCCTCCGCGGCTCGGCCGGGCTGATGGCGGCCGACCTCGCGGGCGGCCCGGTCACCGGGATCGGCGCCCAGATCTGCGGGGACGCGCACGCCGCCAACTTCGGCCTGTACGGGGACCACCTCGGCCGGCTGGTCATGGACATCAACGACTTCGACGAGACCGTCCACGGCCCCTGGGAATGGGACGTCAAGCGGCTCGCCGCCTCCCTGGTGCTGGCCGGGCGCGAGGCCGGGGCCGACGAGGACGCGTGCCGGGGCGCCGCCTTCGACGCGGTGGGCGCGTACCGGCGCACCATGCGGCTGCTGGCGAAGATGCCGGTGCTGGACGCCTGGCACGCCATCGCCGACGAGGAGCTGGTCGCACACGCCGACGCCCGCGACCTGGCGGGCACGCTGCGCCTGGTGGCCGGGAAGGCGCGCCGCAACACCAGCGCCAAGTTCGCGGCGCGGGCCACGGAGGAGGTCGAGGGCGGCGGCCGCCGCTTCGTCGACGCGCCCCCGGTGCTGCGCCGGGTGCCGGACGGGGAGGCGGCGGCGGTCGCCGGGGCCCTGTCGGAGGGCGGCTACCTGGCGACGATCGGTGCGGACCGGCGGCCGCTGCTGGCCCGGTACGCGGTGCACGACGTGGCGTTCCGGGTGGTCGGGACGGGCAGCGTGGGCACGAGGTCGTACGTGGTGCTGCTCCTGGACCACCTCGGTCAGCCGCTGGTGCTCCAGGTGAAGGAGGCCCGGCCCTCCGCGCTGCTGCCGTACCTGGGGAAGGCCGGGTTCGACGCGCCGGCGGTGGAGCACGAGGGGCGGCGCGTGGTGCTGGGCCAAAAGCGTATGCAGGTCGTCAGCGACAGCCTCCTGGGCTGGGCCGACGTGGACGGCCGTCCTCACCAGGTACGACAGTTCCGCAACCGCAAGGGCAGCGTCGATCCCGCGGCACTGGAGGCCGGCCTGATAGACGACTACGCGCGGATGACGGGCGCGCTGCTGGCCCGGGCGCACGCGCACTCCGCGGACCCCCGGCTGATCGCGGGCTACTGCGGCAAGGGCGGGCAACTCGACGAGGCGGTCGCGGCCTTCGCGGTCGCGTACGCCGACCGGACCGAGGCGGACCACGCCGAGCTGGTGGCGGAGGTGCGGGCCGGGCGGATCGCGGCGGAACAGGGCGTGTGAGGGCCCGGGCGCAGCTGTGCCGGGGGCAGGTACGAGGCCGTACCCTGTGACCGGCGCCCCCCACTCCTCGTAGGCTGGACCGGTGACGAATTCCCCCGGCACCGAGTCGGCCCCCGGCACCGAGTCGGCCGCCGCATCCTCCGAACCCCAGGACCGGCTGGCCCAGGCGGTGCGTGCCGCCGAGCGGGCCCTGATCGAGTTCGAGATCGCGGTGGAGACCTTCAGGGTGGAGGTCGAGAACTTCTCCCGGCTGCACCACCAGAAGCTCGGCCCGATGTACGCCCGGCTCGACGAGCTCGACGCGCTGATCGCGGAGGCGGTCGCGGCGAAGAGCGGCTCCCGCGAGGACATCCAGCGTGCCTGGGAGGCGCGCGCCCTCGTGATGCCGATGCCGGGGGTGGAGGAGCTCTTCGAGGGCCTGCTCGGCTCGGACGGGGTCCGGCCCCAGGAGGACCCGAACCCGCCGCGCCGCGTGCGGCCGGGCAAGGAGGCGCAGCGGCTCTACCGCGAGCTGGTCCGCAAGGCCCATCCGGACCTGGCGCAGGACGAGGCCGAGGTCGAGCGCCGCAGCGAGTTCATCGCCCGGGTCAACGAGGCGTACACCTACGCCGACGAGCAGCGGCTGCGGGAGCTCGCGGAGGAGTGGGAGGCCGGGCCGGTCCCGGAGGAGGAGCAGCCGAGCGAGGCCGAGGTGCTGTACGCGCGGCTGGAGTGGCTCGCGCAGCGCAAGGAGCGGCTGGCCGCGCTCGCCGCCGACCTGGAGAACAGCGCGATCGCGCAGATGATGAAGCTCGCCCCGGAGGACCCGGACGGGCTGCTCAACGAGATCGCGGAGAACCTCCTCAACCAGGTCGCCAACCGGGAGGCCCGGCTGGCGGAGCTGGTGCGCTCCTCGAAGGGGTCCGATTAGCGGGTCGGGTACGTTCGACGTGCACGCCCCGACCGAAGGAGTCCGTTCCATGTTCTACGCCCAGCTGCCCGCGGTGGACGCGGCGCAGGTCCCCGCCGACGGCTACCTGCTCGACGTCCGGGAGCACGACGAGTGGGACGCCGGGCACGCCGAGGGCGCGGTGCACATCCCGATGGGCGAGGTCGTGGCCCGCATCGAGGAGGTCCCGGCGGACCGCCGGGTGCACGTCGTGTGCCGGGTCGGCGGTCGCTCGGCGCAGGTCGCCCAGTACCTGATCGCGCAGGGCCTCGACGTGGTGAACGTCGACGGCGGCATGCTGGGCTGGGAGGCCGCGGGCCGCCCGCTGGTGACGGACGGCGCGGGCCCGGCGCACGTGCTCTGAGGCCCGCGGGGCGGCGGCAAGGGTCCGCGGGGCGGGCGCTCGGGCGCTCTCAGGCCTCGGCGGCCAGCAGGTCGCCCAGCTCCTCCTCGTGGGCGGCGGCGGGGCCGAGGGAGAGCTCCAGCTGTTTGGCCCAGGCGTGGTAGCGGTGCAGGGGGTAGTCGGTGTCGGCGCCGAAGCCGCCGTGCAGGTGCTGCGCGGTCTGCACCACCCGTCGTACGCCCTCCGAGGCCCAGATCTTGGCGACCGCGACGTCGGCGGGGTCCAGCCGCCAAGCGGCCTGCCAGCAGGTGACCTCCATCGCCCGCAGGTCGATGTAGCGGTCGGCGGACTGCATGGCCACCGCCTGGAAGGTGGCCAGCGGGTGCCCGAACTGCTCGCGCTTGGCGGTGTAGGAGCCGGTCATGCGCAGGACGGCGGTGCCCAGCCCCAGCGCCAGGGCGCAGGTGCCGGTGGTCAGCAGCCGGCGCAGCCGGTCCCAGGCGCCGTCGGCGGTGATCACGTCGCCCGCGGGGACGCGGACGGCGTCCAGCCGGAGCTCGGCGTGGCGCTCCCCGCTGGTCGAGATCTGCTCGGCCGCGGTGACCGCCTCGCGCGGGACGAGGGCGATGACCGTGCGGCCTCCGGCGGCGGAGGCCGGGACCAGGACGAGGTCGGCGTGCGGGGCCCAGGGGACGGCGGTCTGGACGCCGTCGAGCAGCCAGTCGTGGGCGGCGCCGTCCCCGTCCCCGTCCGCGTCCACGGGCCGCGCGGTGACGGCGAGCTCCGCGCCGTCGTGGCCGGTGCGGCCCGCGGAAGCGACGGTCAGCACGAGGTCGCCGCGGCCGACCGCGGGCAGCAGCCGGGCGCGCAGCTCCTCGGGGCCGTCGCTCTGCACGGCGAGCGCGGCGGCACAGGTCTCCAGCAGCGGCACCCGGGCGAGTACGGCCCCGGCCTCGCGCAGTACCAGGCACAGTGCGACCGGGTCGAGGCCGGCCCCGCCGTACGCCTCGTCGAGCACCAGCCCGAGGAGGTCGGCGGCGGCCAGCCGGCGCCACAGCGGGCGGTCGAAGTCCTCCGCCACCGCGCCGGCGGTGAGCGCGGGGCTCGGTACGGCGTCGGGGGCCACGCCGGAGAACACCGCCCGTGCCGCCTCGACGGCCGCCAGCTGCTCCTCGCTGAAGCTGAAGTCCATGGCCCGACCTCCCGGACGCGTCCATTCTGACGGTGTGTCAGATTAGGCGGACCGGGCGGGGAAGTCCACATCCCCGTCGCCGCATCCCTGCCCCTCCCCGTGGCGCCCGCGGCCCGTGCTGACCGGGACGGCTGTACCGCACGTGTGTGGCATGAGTACCGTTCCGTGCTGAGCGGAACACGGGGAACACGAGCGGAGAACCACGATGGAGCCACCCGAGGAGTCCGGGGGACCGGCCGGGATAGCCGCGCTGTCGCCACCCGCCCGGGCCGTGGTCGCGCTGGCGCTGGCCGCGGCCGTGGTCGGCGTCGCGGTGCACCTGCTCATGGTCTTCCTGCACGTCGCGCCCACGAACACGGCCACCAAGAAGCACGGCGATCTGGTCGGCAGCTACATCTACCCCGAGTTCGAGCAGAACTGGAAGCTCTTCGCACCCAATCCGCTCCAGCAGAACATCCACGTCTGGGCGCGCGCCGATGTCCACAAGGACGACGGCACCGACCGGGTGACCGGCTGGGTCGACCTCACGGCCATGGACATCGCCGCCATCAGGCACAACGTCCTGCCCAGCCACACCCAGCAGAACGAGCTGCGCCGGGCGTGGAGCTTCTACGCCGCCTCCCACGGTGAGAACGACAAGCCCATCGGCGTGCGCGGCGAGCTGAGCAGGCAGTACCTGGAACGCATCGTGGAGGACCGCATCGGGCCCCGGCTCGACGGTGGCGACGTCGTCCGCCTGCAGGTGCGCACCGGCACCACACCGGTCGCGGCCCCCACCTGGAGCCCCGAGGAGATCGACACGCGCACCACCTTCCAGGTGCTGCCCTGGTGGAACGCGCACGTGGCGGACGAGGACGAGGGAGACGAGAGCGGGGAGGACGCGTCGTGAGCGAAGCCGTGAACGAGTCCGCGCACGGGCCGGCCGCGGAGCCCGTGGACCGCCCCGTGCACGAGCCGGCGGCGGGCCGCGGCCGCCCGGCCCCCGCCGCCCGCCCGGCCCCCGCCGCCCGCCCGGCCCCCGCCGCCCGCCCGGCCCCCGTCCCGTCCCCCTTCGCCGGACTGCTCGACTCCGCCGCGGGCGGGCTGTCGCGTGGCCTGGCCCGGATCACCGGCACCACCGTCGGCCCGTACCAGACCGCCGTGGTGCGGATCGGCATCTCACTGGCCTGGCTGCTGTTCCTGCTGCGCGAGTGGCCGCACCGCCACGAGCTCTACGGGCCGGACGGGGCGTGGAGCTGGGACCTGGCGAACCGGCTCGTCGCCGACAACCACGCCTTCACCCTGCTGCTGTGGGGCAGGGCCGACGCGTGGTTCGAGGTCGTGTACGCGGGTGCGATCGTGGCGAGCGCGATGCTGCTGCTCGGCTGGCGGACCCGCACGGCCTCGCTGCTGTTCATGATCGGCGTGCTCTCCCTGCAGAACCGGAGCGTGTTCGTCGGCGACGGCGGCGACAACGTGATCCACCTGATGGCGATCTACCTCGTCTTCACCCGGTGCGGGCAGGTCTGGTCGCTCGACGCCCGCCGCCGCGCCAAGGGGCGGGACGGCGACGGCGCGGGGATCGCGCTGTGGATCGTCCTCGGGCTCGTGCTCACCGTGGCGCAGCTGCTCGGTCGTACGGGCCTGAACTGGACCGACGGCCTGCTGCCCTGGCTCGGCTGGACCCCGTTCCTGTGGGGCTTCCTGCTGCTGCAGGCCGTGTGGTGGGCGGTGCGCCGGTACGCACCGGGCGAGCCGAAGGCGGTCCTGGGGATCCTCGCCGACATCCTGCACGCCGCCGGTCTGCTGGTGATCGTCGTCGAGGTGTGCCTGATCTACGCCACGGCGGGCTGGTACAAGGTCCAGGGCTCGCGCTGGCAGGACGGCACGGCGGTGTACTACCCGCTCCACCTGGACGACTTCAGCCCCTGGCCGGGGTTGTCCCACACGATGGCAGCCAGCGGGCTGATGGTCATGGTGATCACCTACGGCACGGTGATCGTCCAGGTCGCCTTCCCCTTCACCCTCTTCAACCGCCGGGTGAAGAACGTGCTCCTCGCGTTGATGATGCTGGAGCACGCCTCGATCGCGGTCGTCCTCGGACTGCCGTTCTTCTCGCTGGCGATGATCGCCGCCGACGCCGTCTTCCTGCCCACCGGCTTCCTGCGCTGGGCGGGTGACCGGGTGGCGCGTCCGCTGCGGCGCGGCGCTGGACGCGACGGGGGAGCGGGCGCCGCCGGGGAGCCGGAGGACGGGCGGCCGCAGGACGCGGAAGGCGCGGAAGGCGCGGAAGGCGCGGAGGGCACGGAGGACGCGCAGGCGCGGGCAGTCGCGGGGCAGCGAGGGCCGGGACCGGCCGGCGAGCCCACCCCCTCTAACCTCGTGGTGTGAGCACCAGCCAGGACGACGCGGCCGAGCCGCTGCAGTACGACGACGGCTTCGGCCCCGAGGTCGGGGTCGGGCCGCACACGCGGCCCTGGCCGGAGGACCCGCGCTACGACGCCGAGCTGCTCGCGCAGGGCGACCGCCGCAACGTGGTGGACGAGTACCGCTACTGGACGCGGGAGGCGATCGTCGCCGACCTCGACACCCGGCGCCACGACTTCCACGTCGCCGTCGAGAACTGGCAGCACGACTTCAACATCGGGTCCGTGGTGCGCACCGCCAACGCCTTCCTGGCCAAGGAGGTGCACATCGTGGGGCGGCGCCGCTGGAACCGGCGCGGCGCCATGGTGACCGACCGGTACCAGCACGTGCGCCACCACCTGGACGTCGCGGCGCTGGCCGCGTGGGCGGCCGCGGAGGACCTGCCGATCATCGGGATCGACAACCTCCCGGGTGCCGTGCCGCTGGAGACCACCGAGCTGCCACGGCGCTGCGTGCTGCTCTTCGGGCAGGAGGGGCCCGGTCTGACCGACGAGGCGTGGAAGCACGCGGCGGCGGTCTGCTCGATCGCCCAGTTCGGCTCCACGCGCTCGATCAACGCGGGCGCCGCGGCGGCCATCGCCATGCACGCCTGGATCCAGCGCTACGCGCAGGTGGGTACGGAGCAGCCCCGTCCGGAGTGACAGGGCTGCTCCGGACGGGGCTGTTGGTGGTGCGGGCGGGCCCGATCAGGCCTGGCGGCGGACCTCGATGACCCGGAAGCGGCTCGCGACGAAGGCGCCGTCGCACAGGGCCGCGTTGGCGGCCGGGTTGCCGCCGGAGCCGTGGAAGTCGGAGAAGGCGGCCGTCTGGTTGACGTACACCCCGCCGGTCAGGTTGAGGGAGAGCTGGGCGGCCTCCTCCAGGCAGACCTCCTCGATCTGCCGCTCCACCTCGCCGGAGGTGGTGTAGGCGCCGACCGTCATGGCGCCCTTCTCCCGCACGGTGCGGCGCAGCAGGTCGACCGAGTCCTTGGAGGAGTCCATGGCGACCGCGAAGGCGACCGGGCCGAAGCACTCCGACATGTAGGCGGCCTCGTCGTCCGGCTTGGCGCCGTCCAGCTTCACGATCACCGGGGTGCGGACCACGGCGTCCGGGAAGTCGGGGTGCGCGACCTCGCGGGAGGCGAGCGCGACCTCGCCGAGGGAGGCGGCGGCCTCCAGGCGGGCCTTCACGTCAGGGTTGACCAGGGCGCCCAGCAGGGCGTTGGCCCGGGCGTCGTCGCCGAGCAGCCCGCCCACGGCGGCCGACAGATCGCCCACCACCTCGTCGAAGCCCTTGTGGCCGTCGTCGGTGGCGATGCCGTCACGCGGGATCAGCAGGTTCTGCGGGGTGGTGCACATCTGGCCGCTGTACAGGGACAGGGAGAAGGCCAGGTTGGACAGCATGCCCTTGTAGTCGTCCGTGGAGTCGACGACGACGGTGTTGACGCCGGCCTTCTCGGTGAAGACCTGGGCCTGGCGGGCGTTCTCCTCCAGCCAGTCGCCGAAGGCGGTGGAGCCCGTGTAGTCGATGACGCGGACCTCGGGGCGCAGCGCCAGGGTCTTGGCCAGGCCCTCGCCGGGCCGCTCGGCGGCCAGGCAGACCAGGTTCGGGTCGAAGCCGGTCTCGGCGAGCACCTCGCGGGCGATCCTGACCGTCAGTGCCAGCGGGAGCACCGCGCGCGGGTGCGGCTTGACCACGACCGCGTTGCCGGTGGCCAGGGAGGCGAAGAGGCCCGGGTACCCGTTCCAGGTGGGGAAGGTGTTGCAGCCGATCACGAGCGCGATGCCGCGCGGCACCGTCGTGAAGTCCTTGCGCAGGGTCAGCGGGTCGCGCTTGCCCTGCGGCTTGACCCACTCGGCGGTGCCGGGGGTGCGCACCTGCTCCACGTAGGCGTAGGCGACCGCTTCGAGGCCGCGGTCCTGCGCGTGCGGGCCGCCGGCCTGGAAGGCCATCATGAAGGCCTGGCCGGAGGTGTGCATGACCGTGTGGGCCAGCTCCGTGGTGCGCGCGTTGATCCGGGCCAGGATCTCCAGGCAGACCAGGGCCCGGTTCTCCGGGCCGGCCTCGCGCCAGGCGGGCATCGCGGCCTTCATCGCGGGGAGGAGCACGTCGACGTCCGGGTGCGGGTACTCCACACCCAGCTCGATGCCGTACGGGGACACCTCGCCGCCGGTCCAGCCGTCGGTGCCGGGCTGGTCCAGGTCGAAGCGGGTGCCGCGCAGGGCGTCGAACGCGGCCTGGGCGGTCTCGCCGTCCGCGTATGCCTTCGGGTGCTCGGGGTACGGGGACCAGTACTCGCGGGTACGGATCGCCTCGAGCGCCTTGTCGAGCGTCTCGCGGTGCTGTGCGACCGACGGGACAGCGGTGAGATCGGCAGCCATGGGGCCAACTCCTCGTCGAGCTGGATTGGGGTGGGCAGGGTGCTGGCTTCCCCGCTAGATTAACCGAATGTTCGGTCGGGACAAGGGGGCCGACCGAAGCTGTGGACAACTGGCGAGGAGCAGTGGCGGCGATGAGCGCTCTTGACCGATCCAGCACGGTCGCGGTGGTGGGCACGGGGACGATGGGCCAGGGGATCGCCCAGGTCGCGCTGGTGGCGGGCCATTCCGTACGGCTCTACGACGCCGGTCCCGGCCGGGCCGAGCAGGCCGAGCGGGCCCTGGCGGAACGGCTGGACCGCCTGGTGGAGAAGGGCAGGCTGCCCGCCGCCGAGCGTGACGCGGCCCGCGGCCGGCTCTCGGCCGTCCGCGAGATCGAGGAACTGGCGGGCGTGTCGCTCGTCGTCGAGGCGATCCTGGAGGACCTGGGGGCCAAGCAGCAGCTCTTCACGGCCCTGGAGTCGGTGGTCGCCGAGGACTGCCTGCTGGCCACCAACACCTCCTCCCTGTCGGTCACCGCCGTGGGCGGCGTGCTGCGGCGCCCGGGCCGCTTCGTCGGCCTCCACTTCTTCAACCCCGCCCCGCTGCTGCCGCTGGTCGAGGTGGTCTCCGGCGCCGCCACCGACGAGGCCGCCGCCCAGGCCGCGTACGACACCGCCGCCGCCTGGGGCAAGACGCCGGTGCGCTGCACCGACACCCCCGGCTTCATCGTCAACCGGGTCGCGCGCCCCTTCTACGCCGAGGCCTTCCGGCTCCACGAGGAGCGTGTGGCCGACCCCGCCACCATCGACGCGGTGCTGCGGGAGAGCGGCGGTTTCCGGATGGGCCCGTTCGAGCTCACCGACCTCATCGGCCAGGACGTCAACGAGGCCGTCACGCGCTCGGTGTGGGACTCCTTCTTCCAGGACCCCAAGTTCACCCCCTCCCTCGCCCAGCGGCGGCTGGTGGAGTCCGGGCGGCTCGGCCGCAAGAGCGGTCACGGCTGGTACGACCACGCCGAGGGCGCCGCCGCCCCGGCCCCCCACACCGCGGGACCGGAGAAGCCGCCCGCCGAGGTCACCGTGTGCATGGGCGGCCGCGGCCCGGCCGCGGTGCTGCCCCAGCTGATCGCCGAGGCGGGCATCGAGGTGCTGGACGGCGAGGTCGCCGACCCGGACGACGGGTACCTCGAGCTGCCCGGCGGCGGCCGGCTCTACCTGGCGGACGGCGGCCCGGCCACCACGGGCCCGGCCGTCGACTACGTGCAGTTCGACCTCGCGCTGGACTACCGGGTGGCCACCCGGGTCGCGATCGCGCCGTCCGACTCGGCACGCCCGGAGACCGTGCAGGCGGCGATCGGGCTGTTCCAGGCGCTGGGCAAGAAGGTCAGCGTCATCGAGGACGTCCCGGGCATGATCGTCGCCCGTACCGTGGCGATGCTGGTGGACTTCGCCACCGACGCCGTCGCCCGGGGGGTGGCCTCACCGGAGGACGTCGACGCCGCGATGCGGCTCGGCGTGAACTACCCGCGCGGTCCGCTCGCCTGGGGTGCCGAACTCGGCCCGGAGTGGGTCCGCGAGGTGCTGCGCAACCTGCACCAGGCGTACCCCGGCGGGCGCTACGCGCCGTCCCGTCTGCTGAACCGCCGCGCGGCGGCCGAGGGGAGACTGCTCTAATCATGACCATGGCACAGCGCGACAGCTCCGCCCCCAAGAGGGACACCTACACCCCGGACTCGCTGCTGGCCGTGGCCGTGACGGTCTTCATCGAGCGCGGTTACGACGGCACGTCCATGGAGCACCTGTCGCGGGCCGCCGGCATCTCCAAGTCCTCGATCTACCACCATGTGCGGGGCAAGGAAGAGCTCCTGGAGCGCGCCGTCGGCCGTGCCCTGGACGGTCTCTTCGGCATCCTGGAGGAGCCCGGAGCGCGCGGCGGGCGCGCCGTGGAGCGGCTGGAGTACGTCACGCGCCGCACCACCGGGGTGCTGATGGCGGAGCTGCCCTACGTCACGCTGCTGCTGCGGGTGCGCGGGAACACCAGGACCGAGCGCGCCGCCCTGGAGCGCCGCAGGGAGTTCGACCACCGGGTCGCCGACCTGCTGAAGTCGGCCGTCGCGGAGGGGGACCTGCGCGGTGACGTGGAGCCCAGGCTCGCGACCAGGCTGCTCTTCGGAATGATCAACTCCATAGTCGAGTGGTACCAGCCGCACACGGCCGGTACCCGGGAGCACGACGACGCCGCGGTCGTGGACGCCGTGGTGCGGCTGGCCTTCGACGGCTTGCGCGTCTCTTGACGCTGGTCCAGACCAACCCTCACGATCAGAGCCATGTCCTTCACCCTCCGTGCCCGCCTGTGCGCCGCCTCAGCCGCCGTCCTGCTGCTCGCCGGGTGTGGAGGGGGTGACGGCGGCGGTCAGACCGCCGACGCCGCACCGCCGGAGGACTTCGGCTGCCTGACGGCCGCGCAGGCGAAGTCCGGGTCCGTCAGCTACGACGACACCGACGACAACCCCGTGGACGCCTGGTTCGCCGGCAAGGGCGACACCGCCGTCCTGCTCATGCACCAGGCGGACGGCGACATGTGCCAGTGGATGCCGCAGGCCGACCTCCTGCTGAAGGACGGCTACCGCGTCCTGGTCGTCGACTCCAACGGCAGCGAGGTGCCCGAAGTCGTGGGCGGGGTGGCGTTCCTGCGCGCCAAGGGCGCGCGGCACGTCCTGCTGATGGGCGCGTCCAAGGGCGGCACGGCGGTCCTGGAAGGTGCCGCGTCGGTGGATCCGCCGGTCGACGCCGTGGTCTCGCTCTCCGCGCCCGAGACCTACGGGACCATGGACGCGAGCTCCGCGGTGCCGCGGCTGACCGCGCCCGTGCTCTACATGGCGGCGGCGGGCGACACCGCGTTCGCGGAGTCGACCGGGGCGCTGAGCAAGGCCACGAAGAAGGCGGCCGAGAACCGGCTCGACATCGTCAGCGGACCCCAGCACGGCGTGGGCATGCTCACCTACGACCCCAACTGGGCCACCGTGACGGCCTTCCTGCGGAAGTACGCCGGATAGCCGCACCGGGGAGCCCGCGGGCGCCGCCGGCAGGCGGTGCCGGTGGGTCAGTCGGTCAGCACCCGGTCGGTCTCCTCGAAGACCAGCAGCGTACGGCTGCTGAGCACCTCGGGCACCGCCTGGATGCGGGTGAGCACCAGTTCGCGCAGGCTGCGGTTGTCGGGGGTGTGGACGAGCAGCAGCACGTCGAAGTCCCCGCTCACCAGGGCGATGTGCGCCACCCCGGGCAGCTCCAGCAGCTTCTCCCGCACGGTGCGCCAGGAGTTCTGCACGATCTTCAAGGTGATGTAGGCGGACGCGCCGTGACCCGCGCGTTCGTGGTCGACCCGGGCCGTGAAGCCGCGGATGACCCCGTCCTCGATGAGGCGGTTGATCCGGGCGTAGGCGTTGGCGCGGGACACGTGGACGTGCTCGGCCACCGATCGTATGGACGCCCGCCCGTCCTCCTGCAGGTAGCGCAGGATCGCGCGGTCGATGGCGTCCAGCGGACGCACCGCCGCCGGACCGGTGTCCGGCGCCGCTGCCTGCGGTCCCGGGGCGCCGCCCCGAGAAATTTGGGAATCCGTCACGCCCCCGAGCCTCCCTAGCATGGACGTACTGGCTCCATCTCAGGGTGTGGAGAACCGTTTGTCCACAGGCGGGACACACCTGTAGCCAAAATGCCTCCGGCGACCGAACAATCGGTAGGGGAGCGATACCCGCTCCCCCCACCGAACACGCCCACGAGGAGGTGCTCGCGATGACCGTCCTGGACCAGCACGTCTGGCAACCCCGCACCGACCCGGCGCCGCTGCTGCCCGACCCTGAGCCGTACCGACTGCTCGGCACCCCCGAGGCAGGCGCGCTCGACGCCGGACTGCTGACCACGATGTACGGACAGCTGGTGCGCGGCCGCCGTTACAACCGGCAGGCCACCGCGCTCACCAAGCAGGGCAGGCTGGCCGTCTACCCCTCCAGCACCGGTCAGGAGGCGTGCGAGGTCGCCGCGGCACTCGCCCTGGAGCCCCAGGACTGGCTGTTCCCGAGCTATCGCGACACCCTGGCCGCCGTCGCCCGCGGCGTCGACCCCGTCGAGGCGCTGACGCTGCTGCGCGGTGACTGGCACACCGGCTACGACCCGCGCGAGCACCGGGTCGCCCCGCTCAGCACGCCGCTGGCCACCCAGCTGCCGCACGCCGTGGGCCTCGCGCACGCGGCCCGGCTCAAGGGCGACGACGTCGTCGCCCTGGCCATGGTCGGCGACGGAGGCACCAGCGAGGGCGACTTCCACGAGGCGCTGAACTTCGCCGCCGTGTGGCACTCCCCAGTCGTCTTCCTCGTGCAGAACAACGGCTTCGCCATCTCGGTGCCGCTCGCCAAGCAGACCGCCGCCCCGTCGCTGGCCCACAAGGCCGTCGGCTACGGGATGCCCGGGCGGCTCGTCGACGGCAACGACATCGCGGCAGTCCACGCCGTGCTCACCGAGGCCGTGGCCCGCGCCCGCGAGGGCGGCGGTCCGACCCTGGTGGAGGCGATCACCTACCGCATGGACGCCCACACCAACGCCGACGACGCCACCCGCTACCGGGAGGACGCCGAGGTCGAGGCCTGGCGCGAGCACGACCCGATCGCCGTGCTCGAGCGCGCCCTGCGCGAGCGCGACCTGCTCGACGACGCGATGGTCCGCGCCACCGAGGAGGACGCGGAGCGGATGGCCGCCGCACTGCGCGAACGGATGAACGAGGACCCGGTCCTCGACCCGATGGACCTGTTCGCACACGTCTACGCCGAGCCCACCCCGCAGCTGCGCGAGCAGGCCGCGATGCTGAGGGCCGAGCTGGAGGCCGAGGCACAGTCATGAGCACCGCCACCACCGCGACCCCCGTGGCCACCGGACGCAAGCCGGCCACCATGGCCCAGGCGCTCAACCGCGCGCTGCGCGACTCCCTCGCCGAGGACCCGTCGGTCCACCTCTTCGGCGAGGACATCGGCACCCTCGGCGGCGTCTTCCGGATCACCGACGGCCTCGCCAAGGAGTTCGGCGACAGCCGCTGCACCGACACCCCGCTCGCCGAGGCCGGCATCCTCGGTACGGCCGTGGGCATGGCGATGTACGGCATGCGTCCCGTGGTCGAGATGCAGTTCGACGCCTTCGCGTACCCGGCGTTCGAGCAGCTCGTCAGCCATGTCGCCAAGATGCGCAACCGTACGCGCGGCACCATGCCGCTGCCGCTGACCATCCGGGTGCCGTACGGCGGCGGCATCGGCGGCGTCGAGCACCACAGCGACGCCTCCGAGGCGTACTACGCGCACACCCCCGGTCTGCACGTCGTCACCCCCGCCACGGTGGCGGACGCCTACGGGCTGCTGAGGGCCTCGATCGCCTCCGACGACCCGGTGATCTTCCTCGAGCCGAAGCGGCTGTACTGGTCCAAGGCCGACTGGTCGGCGGACGCGCCGGAGGAGGTGGCCCCCATCGGACGGGCCGTCGTCCGCCGCAGCGGCCGCTCCGCGACGCTCATCACCTACGGCCCGTCGCTCACGGTCTGCCTGGAGGCGGCCGAGGCCGCGGTGCAGGAAGGCTGGGACCTGGAGGTCGTCGACCTGCGCAGCCTGGTGCCCTTCGACGACGAGACGGTCACCGCGTCGGTGCGCCGCACCGGCCGCGCGGTCGTCGTCCACGAGTCCTCGGGCTTCGGCGGTGTGGGCGCCGAGATCGCCGCCCGGGTGAGCGAGCGCTGCTTCCACCACCTGGAGGCCCCGGTCCTGCGGGTCGCCGGCTTCGACATCCCCTACCCGCCGCCGATGCTGGAGCGGCACCACCTGCCCGGCGTCGACCGCATCCTCGACGCGGTCGGGCGCCTGCAGTGGGAGGAGGCGTGATGGCCGTCGTCCGCGAGTTCGCCCTCCCCGACCTGGGCGAGGGGCTGACCGAGGCCGAGATCGTGCGCTGGCTGGTGCAGGTCGGCGAAGTCGTCGCCATCGACCAGCCGGTCGTCGAGGTCGAGACGGCCAAGGCCGTGGTCGAGGTGCCCTGCCCCTACGGCGGCGTGGTCACCGCACGCTTCGGCGAGGAGGGCCAGACCCTCGACGTCGGACGGCCGCTGCTGACGGTCGCGGTCGGCTCCCCCGACCGGCACGCCGCCGGCGCGCCCGCACCCGCCGCCCCGGCCGCCTCGGCCGACGGCGACTCCGGATCCGGCAACGTGCTGGTCGGCTACGGCACCAGCGGCCCCGCGGCCCGGCGCCGCCGGGTGCGCCCCGCGCCGGCTGCCGCCGCCCCGGCCCCAGTCCCGGTGCCCGTCCCGGTCCCGGTGGCCGCGGTCGCCGCGCCGGTCCGGCACGAGGGTCCCGTCGCCGTCATCTCCCCCCTGGTGCGGCGCAGGGCCCGTGAGCACGGCCTCGATCTGCGCGCGCTGACGGGCTCCGGCCCCGACGGGCTGATCCTGCGTTCCGACGTGGAGCGGGCCATCACGACCGGGTCCGCGGCGCCGGTCACCGTGGCCGCCCCCTCGGCGCCGGCGGCCCCCGCCGCCGAGGGCACCCGCATCCCGCTGCGGGGCATCCGCGGCGCCGTGGCCGAGAAGCTCGGCCGCAGCAGGCGGGAGATCCCCGACGCCACCTGCTGGGTGGACGCCGACGCGACGGAGCTGCTCGCGGCACGGGCGGCGATGAACGCCGCGGGAGGTCCCAAGGTCTCGGTGCTCGCGCTGTTCGCGCGGATCTGCGCGGCGGCCCTCGCCCGCTACCCGGAGCTCAACTCCACGGTGGACACCGGGCGCGGTGAGATCGTCGTGCTGCCGGAGGTGCACATCGGCTTCGCGGCGCAGACCGATCGCGGGCTGGTCGTGCCGGTCGTCCGGGACGCCCACCGGCGCAGCACCGAGGAGCTGTCGGCGGAGATCGGCCGGCTCACCGAGGCGGCCCGCTCCGGTGGCCTGACCCCGGCCCAGCTGACCGGTGGCACCTTCACGCTCAACAACTACGGCGTGTTCGGTGTCGACGGATCCACGCCGATCATCAACCACCCCGAGGCCGCGATGCTCGGCGTCGGCCGGATCACCCCCAAACCGTGGGTGCACCAGGGCGAGTTGGCGGTGCGTCAGGTGGTCCAGCTGTCGTTCACCTTCGACCACCGGGTGTGCGACGGTGGCACGGCGGGCGGCTTCCTCCGCTTCGTCGCGGACTGCGTGGAACAACCGGCGGTGCTGCTCCGGGCGGTGTGAACGCGTCACGGTGGGCGATACTCCGGGCATGACTCCGGAGCCAGGTGAGCCGCGTGACCACCCCTCGCCGCCTTCGCCGCGTTCGCCGCACGAGCAGCCCTACGACGCGGTCGTCCTCGCCGGCGGCGCCGCCAGGCGCCTCGGCGGGGCCGACAAGCCGGGACTGGCGGTCGCCGGTCGCGCGCTGATCGACCGTGTCCTGGACGCGTGCGCGGGCGCGGCCACCACGGTGGTCGTCGGCCCGCGCCGCCCCACCGTCCGCCCGGTGGCCTGGGCCCGCGAGGAACCACCGGGCGGGGGCCCGCTGCCCGCGCTCTCCGCCGGGCTGCGCGAGGTCACCGCGGACGTCGTGCTGGTGCTCGCCGCCGACCTGCCGTTCCTCTCCCGCACGACGGTGGGCGCGCTGCTCGCCGCCCTGCGCGGCGGGCAGGGCGAGGACGGGGTCGTGCTCACCGACCCCGACGGCCGTGACCAGACGCTGGCGGCCGCCTACCGCACGGAGGCGCTGCGCCAGCACCTGGCGCTGATCGCCGCCGAGCACGGGACCCTCACCGGGCTGCCGTTGCGTCTGCTCACCGGTGAACTGGCCCTGCGGAGGCTGCCCGACCCCACCGGGCAGGCCTCCTTCGACTGCGACACCTGGGACGACCTCTCCACAGCCCGGGCCCGCATCAGGGAGCATGGGGGCGTGTTGGATGAATGGATCACCGCAGCCAAGGCCGAACTCGGCATCGACCTCGACGTCGACATCCGTATGCTCCTCGATCTCGCCCGGGACGCCGCGCACGGCGTCGACCGCCCTGCCGCGCCGCTGACCACCTTCCTGGTGGGCTACGCGGCGGCCACGGCGGGCGGCGGCGAGCAGGCCGTCGCGGAGGCCGTCAGGCGCGCCGCCGCGCTGGCCGAGCGGTGGGCGAAGGAAGCGGAGAGCGGGGACCCGGGCGCATGAACCTGCCGGGTGCGGCGGGCGGTGCCCGCGACACCGGACCCGGGGACGCCGCCGACGACGAGTTGGCCGCGGCGCTCGCCCTGGCCAACGGACGGCCGGCCGGCCGGCACGACCCCGTGCAGCCACCCTCCGGCGGCACCGCCCCCGACGGTTCCCGGTCGCCCCTCCCCCGTCCCCACGGGACCCAGGGCGGGACGCACGGCGGGACCCGGGCCGGCGCCCACGGCGGGCACCACGACCTGCCGTGGCCGCGGGCGCGGCGCATCGCGGGTTCCGCCGCGGGACCGCTGGGACGGCTGTCCGTGCCGCTCGGCGCCGCGCTGGGGCACGCGCTGGCCGAGCCGTTGACCGCGCTCACGGACCTGCCCGCCTTCGACACCTCCGCGATGGACGGCTGGGCCGTCGCGGGCCCCGGCCCGTGGCGCACGGAAGGCAGCGTCCTGGCCGGGCAGCGTTCCGTGGCCCCGCTGCTCGACGGCCACGCGACCGTCATCGCCACCGGGGCCGCACTGCCCCCCGGCACGACGGCGGTGCTGCGCCGGGAGCACGGACGCGTCACCGCCGACGGGCACCTGCACGCCACGCGGGGCGGCCCCGAGCCCGGGCAGGACGTGCGGCCCCGTGGTCAGGAGTGCCGTGGCGGCGACGAGTTGCTGACGGCCGGCGTGCTGGTCACGCCCGCGGTGCTCGGCCTGGCCGCGGCGGCGGGCTACGACGAACTGACCGTCACCGCGCGGCCCTCGGTGGAGGTCCTCGTCCTGGGCGACGAGTTGCTGGACGCCGGAGCCCCCGGCGGCGGCCGGGTGCGGGACGCGCTCGGCCCGCTGCTGCCCGCATGGCTCACCGCGCTCGGGGCCGGCACGGTCCGCGCGCGGCGGCTGAAGGACGACGCCGGCCTGCTGCAGGACGCCGTCACCGCGTCCACCGCCGATCTCGTCGTCACCACCGGAGGCACGGCGGGCGGCCCGGTGGACTTCGTCCACCCCGTGCTGGAGCGCATCGGCGCGCGGTTGCTCGTCGACGGCGTCGCGGTCCGCCCCGGTCACCCCATGCTGCTGGCCGAACTGCCCGGTGGCGGCCTCCTGGTGGGCCTGCCGGGCAACCCGCTCGCGGCGGTCTCCGGGGTGCTGACCCTGGCCGTCCCCCTGCTGCGCACGCTCGCGGGCCGCCCGGCCCCGGTGGCGTACGAGGCGCGGCTCAGCGGCGACGTGCACGGCCACCCCACCGACACCCGCCTGGTGCCGGTGGTCGTCGACGAGGAGTCGCAGGCGGCCCCGCTGCACTTCAGCGGTCCTGCCATGCTGCGCGGCATCGCGACGGCCGACGGCATGGCCGTCATCCCGCCCGGCGGAGCCGTCAAGGGCGACCGTACGGCCGTCCTGGAGACGGGCTGGGGGCGGCTGTGAGGGACGCGGGCCGCGGACGCGCCACGGCGGGGGCGGACGGGGACGTCGTCCACCTGCCCCACAAGAGCCCCCTCGGCCCGCTGCACCAGGTCGTCCGGCGGCTGCTGATGGCGCTGTTCGTCCTGGTGCTCACCGTGCTGATCGTGTACCTGGACCGGGGCGGCTACCACGACAACGCCGGCGGTTCGATGTCGCTGCTGGACTGCGTCTACTACGCCACCGTCACCCTCTCCACCACCGGCTACGGCGACGTCGTCCCGTACAGCCCGAGCGCGCGGCTGACCAATGTGCTCCTGGTGACGCCGCTGCGCGTGCTCTTCCTGATCATCCTCGTCGGCACCACTCTCGAGGTGCTCACCGAGCGCACCCGCGAGCAGTACCGGCAGCAGCGCTGGAGGTCCACCGTGCGCGACCACACCGTCATCGTCGGGTTCGGCACCAAGGGCCGTTCCGCGGCCAGGACGCTGACCGGGCACGGCGTGCCCGCCCAGCAGATCGTGGTGGTCGACCCCGACCCCAAGGCGGTGGAGGCCGCGGTCGCCGCCGGGTTCGCGGGCGTCACCGGGGACGCGACCCGCAACGCCGTCCTGCTGCGCGCGGAGATCCAGCGGGCCAAGGAGCTGATCATCGCCGCGCAGCGGGACGACACCGCCGTCCTGGTGGCGCTCACGGCCCGCCAGCTGAGCAAGCGGATCAACATCGTCGCGTCCGTGCGCGAGGAGGAGAACGCCCCGCTGCTCCGCCAGTCCGGTGCCAACGCCGTCGTCACCAGTTCGGGCGCGGCGGGCCGGCTGCTCGGGATGTCGATGCTCAGCCCGAGCGCCGGCGAGGTGATGGAGGAGCTGATCACCTACGGCAGCGGGCTGGACCTGATCGAGCGTCCCGTCACCAAGGCCGAGACCGGGCTCGATCCGCGGGAGGTCGCCGACCTGGTGGTGGTCGTCAAGCGCGGCCACCGGATGCTCGACCACGACAACCCCGAGGCGAGCCCCCTGCAGTTGACCGATCGGCTCATCGTCATCCACAGGACGAGTCAGGACGACCCGTCGCACGTCCCGCAGGGGTAGCGTCGGCCCCATGCATGCGATCACCATCCCCGAACCCGGCGGCCCGGACGCGCTCGTCTGGGCCGAGGTCCCCGATCCCGTACCCGCCGAGGGCGAGGTGCTGGTCGAGGTCGCCGCGACCGCCGTCAACCGTGCCGACCTGCTGCAGCGGCAGGGCTTCTACGACCCGCCACCCGGCGCGTCCCCCTACCCGGGCCTGGAGTGCTCGGGCCGCGTCGCCGCCCTCGGCCCGGGGGTGAGCGGCTGGACCGTGGGCGAGGAGGTGTGCGCGCTGCTCGCGGGCGGCGGCTACGCGGGGAAGGTCGCCGTCCCCGCCGGGCAGCTGCTGCCGGTGCCCAAGGGCGTGGGGCTCGTCGAGGCCGCGGCCCTGCCCGAGGTCGTGTGCACCGTCTGGTCCAACGTCTTCATGGTCGCCCACCTGCGCCCCGGCGAGACGCTGCTGGTCCACGGCGGTTCCAGCGGCATCGGCACCATGGCGATCCAGCTGGCCAAGGCGGTCGGCGCCAAGGTCGCGGTCACCGCGGGCAGCGAGGACAAGCTCGCGAAGTGCCGCGAGCTGGGCGCGGACCTCGGGATCAACTACCGCGAGCAGGACTTCACAGCCGAGGTGCGGCAGGCGTTCGGCGGCGCCGACGTCATCCTCGACATCATGGGCGCGAAGTACCTGGGCCGGAACGTCGACGCCCTCGCGGTCAACGGCAGGCTGGCCGTCATCGGGCTCCAGGGCGGCGTCAAGGGCGAGCTCGACCTCGGCAAGATGCTGGCCAAGCGGGCCGCGATCACCGCGACGTCACTGCGCGGACGGCCGCTGGAGGAGAAGGCGGCCATCGTGGCGGCGGTGCGGGAGCACGTCTGGCCGCTGCTGGAGTCCGGAGTGGTGCGCCCGGTGGTGGACCGCGCCCTCCCGATGAGCGAGGCGGCACAGGCGCACCGGCTGGTCGAGGCCAGCACCCACGTCGGCAAGGTGCTGCTCACGGTCTGAGCCGCCGCCGGACGGCCGGCACGGGCCCGGTGGGCACGACTGGCCGCCCATGACGCTCCGTGTGACGCTGAAGGCATGGAGTTGCGGAAGGTGGTCGTGGCGGCGACGGTGACCGGGGTCGCCCTCCTGGTCACCGGCGCGGCCGCGCCGCCCCCGCCCCATCCGGCGGCGTCCTCCGGGCCGGCCGGCAGCGAGGCCGGCGAGGGGCGCAGGCACCCGGGGCGGGCGGAGCCGCCCGCGACCCCGGGCGACGGTGGCGGCCGGCCCTCCGCGCCGCTCCCCGTCCACGTCGAGGAACCGCAGGACCAGGGCCCGGCCGCCGTCCAGGTGCCCGTGGGACGGGTGCTGGAGGTGCTGCCGCTCGGTGCGGGGCTGGTGCTGATCGGGCTGGGCCTGGGCTTCCTCGGCCTGCGGCTGCGCCGTGGCCGCTGATGGCGGACGCGGCTGCCCCCGCCCCCGCACACAGGTCCCCGGCACACGCCCACCGGCTGCGCACCGCGTCCGAGTCGCACACCGGGCCGACCTGGCCGAGGCGGACGAGTGCCGCGCGGGAGGGGTAGCGCGGGGCGGCGGGGGGCACAAATCCCGGAGGGGCGACGGTGCGCGACAATGGCGGCATGGAGATGCCGATGAACGAACGGTCGCAGGAGAGCCCGCAGGTCCTGGTCGTCGGCCCGGACGGGATGGCCCTCGGCGGCGGCGGACACGCCGGCCGCGCCGGAGAAGGCGACGAGCAGCGCGAGGTGCCCGTGACGGAGATGGTCGAACAGCCCGCGAAGGTCATGCGGATCGGCAGCATGATCAAGCAGCTCCTGGAAGAGGTCAAGGCGGCGCCGCTGGACGAGGCGAGCCGGGCGCGCCTGAAGGAGATCCACCACAGCTCCGTGAAGGAGCTGGAGGCGGGGCTCGCCCCCGAGCTCGTCGAGGAGCTGGAGCGGCTCTCGCTGCCCTTCGCCGAGGACGGCGTGCCGAGCGACGCCGAGCTGCGGATCGCCCAGGCACAGCTGGTGGGATGGCTGGAGGGCCTCTTCCACGGCATCCAGACCGCCCTTTTCGCCCAGCAGATGGCCGCCCGCGCCCAGCTGGAGCAGATGCGCCGCGCGCTGCCGCCCGGTGTGGGCCACGAGGGCGACGAGGAGGGGCACGCCCCGGGCGGGGCGCGCACCGGCCCTTATCTGTGAGCGGTCGGCATCAGGACGGTACGTACGCGTAGGTACAGACGGCGGGGACCCGTGGGGTCACCCGCCGTCCGTCGTTGCCCGTCCGTCGTCGCCGCGAGGGCACGCCCGGGGCGGGTCAGCCGCCCTGGCCGGTGGAGACCCACAGGGTGATCTTGTCCTTCTCCGGCTTGAACGCCGTGTAGGTCTTGGGCTTCTGGTCGACGACCGCGCCCTTCCCGTAGATCTGCTCGTTGCGGTACTTGACCTCGTACTTCCAACCGGCCGCGTCCATGCAGGACTTGACGGAGTCGACGTACTTGGTGAAGAAGTCCGGCATCACCACGGCGTCCGGGTCGTCGCCCAGGTAGCTCTTGGTGGCCTCGGTGCAGCGCGAGGCGTCGATGGTGCGGGTCTGGTCGGCCTGGCTGACGCCCGGCGCGGGTTCGTCATCCGCCGGCTGCGAGGGGGTCTCCTCGCGGGCGGTGGCGGAGGCGCTGCCCCGGGAGTCGTAGGTGGGGGTGCCGCCGGTGTCCCCGGTATCGCCCTTGCCGCCCATCGACATCGCGATGATGACGACCACGACCACCGCGATCACGGCGACCGTGGCGCCGATGGCGACGACCGCCGTCGAGGCGCCGCCGCCCCTGCGGCCGCCGCCCGGCGGGGTGCCCGGGCGCATCGTGTAGGGCGGGGTGGCGTGCTGCTGCACGGCCTGCGGGTGGGGCTGGTGGGTCTGGTGGGGCGCGTGCGGGGCGTTCTGCGGGTAGCCGTAGGCCGGGCCGGGGCCGGGCGGCGGGGTGTGCGCGGGACCACCCTGACCTGCGGTGCCCCAGCGCTGCTGCGGCTGCGGCTGGGGCCGCGGGTAAGGAGCCGGGGCCGGGGCCTGGTACGGGGTCTGCACGTTCGGCGGCGGGGTGCGCAGGTCCCCCTGCACCGGCGGGAAGACCGCGGAGGAGACCTCCTCGCCGCGGCCGCGCGGGCGCGGCCCGCCGCCGATGATCAGCGGTGTGGTGCCGGCGCCGCGCGCCGGCGCGGCGACCCGCTCGGCCTCGTCGCGCATGGTGTCGGCGGTGGGGAAGCGCTCGGCGGGGTTCTTCTTCAGGGCCCGCGCGACGAGCGCGTCGACGCCCGGCTGCACCGCCCGGTTGAGCGCCGACGGGGCCGGCGGGAGCTCCTGGACGTGCTGGTAGGCGATGGACAGCGGGGAGTCGCCGTCGAAGGGCAGCCGTCCGGTGAGCAGCTCGAAGAGCAGACAGCCCACCGAGTACAGGTCGGAGCGCTCGTCCACGCCGCGTCCCAGTGCCTGTTCCGGCGACAGGTACTGCGGGGTGCCGACCACCATGCCGGTCTGCGTCATCGACGAGACGCCGGACTGCATCGCACGGGCGATGCCGAAGTCCATCACCTTCACCACGCCGCGCTTGGTGAGCATCACGTTGCCCGGCTTGATGTCGCGGTGGACCAGGCCCATGCTGTGGCTCTCGGAGAGCGCCGCGAGCACGTCCGCGGTGATCTTCAGGGCCTTCTCGGTGGGCATGGCTCCGAACTGCGCGATGTCCTCGTCGAGCACGTCGCGCAGCGGCTTGCCCTCGACGTACTCCATGACGATGTACGGCACGAGCGCGCCGTCGACGGTGTCCTCGCCGGAGTCGAAGACCGAGACGATGTTGGTGTGGTTGAGCTTGGCGACGGCCTGCGCCTCGCGCCGGAACCGCTCGCGGAACGACTGTTCCCTGCCGAGGTCGGTGTGGAGCGTCTTGACGGCCACCGGCCGGTCCAGCACCGTGTCGTGTGCCAGGTGCACGGCTGCCATGCCGCCCTGTCCCAGCAGGTCGCGGAGGACGTAGCGACCGTTACCGACCGAACGCCCCGAATGAGTGCCCCGCGTGCCGTCCCCGCTCATCCGTACCCGTCCCCTTGACGATCCCCCTGGGCGCACCGCGCGTACGCACAAGACAGTTGCCCCGATCCTGACCGCCCAGTCTGCCGGACGGCCTGGACAGGTCAAGTTCGTTGACCTGTTCGTCACCGGATGCGTATGAATCCCTTCATCGGGGGCACGGGTGCCACGGGAGCGCGTCCATCGTGGAACGCGGTAGCGTGGTGGGCCGGAGGACCCTGTACGGCGACGATCGACGGCGAGGACTGATGGCACAGACGACAGCCGCCGGGGGCCCTGACGAGCCCTCTGCCGACGGCCGGGGCGTGCCCGACTCGCCCGAGCTGTGGGGCGCCGCGGGCCTGGTGGGCGACGGCCGCTACCGGCTGACCGGGCGTCTCGGACGCGGCGGCATGGCCGAGGTCTTCGCGGCGGAGGACGTGCGCCTGGGGCGGACGGTGGCCGTGAAGCTGCTCCGCTCCGACCTCGCCGAGGACCCGGTCTCCAAGGCCCGCTTCACGCGCGAGGCGCAGTCGGTCGCCGGGCTCAACCACCATGCGGTGGTGGCGGTGTACGACTCGGGCGAGGACGTCACGCCGGGCGGCACCGTGCCCTACATCGTGATGGAACTCGTGGAGGGCCGCACGATCCGCGACCTGCTGGTGGGTTCCGACGAGCCGCCGCCGGTCGACCAGGCGCTCATCATCGTCTCGGGCGTGCTGGAGGCGCTGGCCTACAGCCACGCGCACGGCATCGTGCACCGGGACATCAAGCCGGCGAACGTGATCATCACCAATACCGGCGCGGTGAAGGTGATGGACTTCGGCATCGCGCGGGCGCTGCACGGCGCCTCGACCACGATGACGCAGACCGGCATGGTCATGGGCACCCCGCAGTACCTGTCGCCGGAACAGGCGCTCGGCAAGACGGTCGACACCCGCTCCGACCTGTACGCCACGGGCTGCCTGCTCTACGAACTCCTCGCGCTGCGGCCGCCGTTCACCGGTGAGACCCCGCTGTCGGTGGTCTACCAGCACGTCCAGGACGAGCCGCGCCCGCCCTCCGAGCTCAGCGACCGGGTGCCGCCGGAGCTGGACGGGCTGGTGCTGCACGCGCTGGCCAAACAACCGGACGACCGCTTCCAGACCGCCGAGGAGATGCGCGGCGTCGTCCAGTACGCGCTGGCCATGCTGAGCGAGCGCGGCGGTCACACCGGCACCTGGAACACCGGTTACGTGCCCGTGGCGAACGCCGCCCCGACCGCGCCGATGGGCGTCCCCCCGCAGTACGGGCAGCAGCACCCGCACACCACCGCGGAGTTGCAGCCGCCCCTGCTGCTCGGCCCGCCCGGCGGTGACGGCGGCGGCCACGGCTACGACGACGGACGGCCCCCGCACGGTGGCGGACGGTGGGTGAAGCCCGTGCTGTTCGTGATCGCGGCGGTGCTCGCGGTCGCGCTCGGCATCTACTTCGCCGTTTCCAAGACCGGCGACAAGACGCCCCCGGCGGAGAAGGTGACGCCTACTCAGTCACAGCCGGAGAAGCCGACGTCGCAGCCGACCCAGGACGACTCGACGGGCGGTACGCAGGACAGCAGCGGCAGCGTCTCGGAGCAGCCCTCGTACACCCCGAGCCCCTCCTACACGCGGCCGACCTCGCAGGCCCCCTCGCCCCCCGTGACGCCGACGCAGAAGCCGAGCACCCCGGCCACCTCCGCGCCGCCCACGCCGACGCCGACCGCGTCCGAGACCGGCGGCACCGAGGGGGCCTCGGGGGACGTGTCCGGCGGCACGGCCGGCACCGAGGGCGCCGCGGACGGCGGCGTCACGGGCGGCTGACCGGCCGCCGACCGCCGGGTCAGCCCGTGAAGGCCTCCAGCACGGCCTCGTACGCCGCGGTCCACCAGACGACCAGGGCGGACGAGGCCGGGAAGAGGGGGTCGGTCCTGCGGTCGTCGAGGACGTAGCGCCAGCGCAGCATCCAGAAGTCGTTGAGCCGTTCCCACCACACCCGGTGCACGGCCGCGGCCAGTTCGTCCCCGGGCACGCCCGCGGCGGCGCGGTAGGCACGGGCGTACGCGCGGATCTTGTCGAGGTCCAGGGCGCCGCCGGGCTGCACGAAGAAGATCACGGCGGCCCGGACCGCCTCCTCGGCACGCGGCTGCACGCCGAGCCGGTCCCAGTCGACGATGGCGACGGGTTCGTCCTCGCGGTAGAGCAGGTTGAGCGGGTGGAAGTCGCCGTGCACCCAGCCGGACACCGGGCCGGCCGCGTCGGGCGGGCGGCGGTGGGCGTGACGTTCCAGCAGGGCACGGCGCTCCAGCAGTCGGTGCTCGGCCAGTTCGTCGAAGGTCTCGCGCGGTGCGCTGGCGCGCACCCGCCGCAGCAGCGCGGTGATCAGCGCGTAGGTCAGTTCGGGGTCGGCGCTGGCGTGCCGGCCCGGCTCGGGGGCGGGCTGCACCTGGGCCAGGGTGGTGTGGACGAGACCGAGCAGCGCGCCCAGGCGGCGGGAGTCGGCGGTGGTGAGTTCGCCGCCCTCGCGGTGCCGCCCCTCCACCCACGGGTAGAGCGCGAAGCAGCGGCCGCCGACCACGGCGACGGTGCGGCCGTCGGCGTCGGGCACCGGAGAGGCGACGGGCAGGCCCACCTCGTCCAGCCGCTGGGTCGCCCGGTGCTGGCGGGCGATGACGGCGGAGTCGGCGGTGGCGCCGTCGACGTACAGCTTGAGGAAGTAGCGGCCGCTGGTGGTGGCCAGCCGGAATCCCCGGTTCAGTAAGCCCTGGGCAACGGGTTCGCAGGACAGCGGGGCGCCGGCGTCCGTGTATCGGCGCAGCAGGGTGTCCAGTGTCCCGGCGGAGGGCGGCGCCGTCGCCGAACTCCCGATCACCAGGCAGATGCTAGATCATTCCGGTGGTGGACTCGCGGGTCGAGACGTACGTACACATGGCCCGGCTCCCGGCTTGTATCGTTTTGACGATCTGTGCCGAAGAGCGCCCGCTGCGCCGTCGAGGGATGGAAGGCGCGTGCCGTCCCGAGGAACTGCACCGCCCAGCCCGCTTCGACGTCGTCCGCCTGGTAGGCCACGACCGTGCCGTCCACGCCCCATGAGCGGTCGGTGCGGATCAGCACGGAGCCGTCGGCGACGACGTGCCGGGCCACGGCGATGTACGGCAGGGCCCCCCGCGTCAGCGCCAGCCGCCCGTACCGGACCTTTCCCAGCAGCGCCAGCGCAGCGCGCCCCTCGAGTTCCATGGGAACCACCTTGCCGGGCCGGCCCCCCGGAGGCGCAGAGCACTCCGCCCCCACCTCCGGGGCCGATGGTCCCTGATGGGGCCATACCGGCTCAACCGGCCGAATCCGGCACCGGCAGGCCCAGCACGCGGTCGCGCAGCACCGGGAAGTCCGCCCGGGTCTTGGCCACCAGGCCGGGGTCGAGGTCGGCGGTGATGACCTCCTCGCCCGGTCCGGCCTCGGCGAGGACGGCGCCCCAGGGGTCGACGACGAGGCTGTGCCCGGCAAGCTCCACCCCGGCGTGGGTGCCCGCGGTGCCGCAGGCCACCACGTAGGCCTGCGACTCGATCGCGCGGGCCCGGGCCAGCAGGGTCCAGTGCTCGCGGCGCCGCGCGGGCCAGCCGGCCGGGAGGAGGACGACGGTGGCGCCCGCGTCGACGAGCAGCCGGAACTGCTCGGGGAAACGCAGGTCGTAGCAGGTGGCCAGGCCCACGGGGACGCCCTGGACGTCGGTGGTGACGACGCGGTCGCCGCCGTGCATGAGCACGGCCTCGCCCTGGTCGAAGCCGAAGCGGTGGATCTTGCGGTAGGTCTCGCGCAGTTCGCCGTCGGGGGAGAAGAGCAGCGAGGTGTTGTACAGCGCGCCGTCGGGGGCGCGCTCGACGATCGAGCCCGCGTGCAGCCACACCCCCGCGTCGAGCGCGGCGGCGCTCATCACCTGCGCGGTGGGGCCCTGGAGCGGCTCGGCCTCTGGCTGGAAAAGATCGGCGGCGAAGGCGCCGACCGGCCACAGTTCGGGCAGGACGACCAGGTCCGACCCGGCTTGTCCGCGGACGAGCGACGCGACCCGTTCACGCCGGGCGTCCACCGCTTCGCCGGGGTCGACGTCGATCTGGAGCAGGGAAACGCGCACAGTACCACCGCCCATGAGTTCGGCATGTTCTTGCGGGCCTACGATCGTCACACGAAAGCACTCCCGTGGTGTCACTGCGCAGCGTAATTTAAGGCGCACACCACGACCGCGCCCGACCGTCGAGGGGTCCCGTGACCGGCACCGTCCACAGCCAGATCCAGCCGTACATCGACGCCTGGACCCACTCCATAGAATCCATAGCCGAGTTGGTCCGCCCCGTTCCGGCGGGCGCCTGGAACCGGCCGACCGAGTGCCCGTACTGGTCCGTGCGCGACATCGTGTCGCACGTGATCGGGTTCGAGTGCGAGCTGCTCGGCGATCCCCGGCCGATCCACACGCTCCCCAGCGACCTGCGTCACATGACCACGGAGCACGCCCGTTACGTGGAGGTGCCGGTCGACAAGCGGCGGCACCACACCGCGCCCGAGGTCGTCGGCGAGCTCGACTACACGATCATCCGCCGGTCCCGGCAGCTGCGGAACGAGACCCGTGGCGCGCAGGACACCGTCCGCGGCCCCATGGGCAAGGAGATGACCCTCGAGGGGCTGCTGAAGTGGCGGGTCTTCGACGTGTGGGTGCACGAGCAGGACCTGCGCCGGGCGCTGGGCGAGCCCGGCAACCTCGACTCTCCGGGCGCTGTCGTCGCCCGGGACCACATCCTCTCCGAGCTGCCCAAGGTGGTCGCCGAGCGCGCGGGCGCCCCGGCGGGTTCCGCCGTGGTGTTCGACGTCCACGGCGAGCTGGAGTTCATGCGGACGGTCCGGGTCGACACCGAGGGCCAGGGCACGATCGACGGCAGCGTCTCGCTCGGCCCCGCGGTCACGCTGACCCTGGACTGGGAGACCTTCGTCCGGCTGACCTGCGGCCGTACCCGCCCGCACGCGGTGGAGGACCGGCTGAAGACCGAGGGCGACCAGGCGCTGGCGGACGCGATCCTGGCGAACATCGCCGTCACGCAGTGACGCCGGGGGGAGCGTTCATGTCCCCGCGGGGACGTGGACGCTCTCGACGCGGCTGACGGCGATGCGCTGCCGCTCCAGCCGCGCCGCCCGGCCGCGCAGCCGCAGGATCTGGACCAGGCCCAGCGCCTGCAGGACGAAGACGCTGCTCCACGCCACCCGGTAGTCGTCGCCGCTGGCGTCCAGCAGAACGCCGATGGCCAGCAGGGCGGCCATCGAGGCGGTGAAGCCGCCGATGTTGACGATGCCGGAGGCCGTGCCGAAGCGCTCGGGCGGGTTCGCCGGGCGCGCGAAGTCGAAGCCGATCATCGACGCCGGGCCGCAGGTGCCCAGCACGACGCAGAGCAGTACGAGCAGCCACAGCGGGGCGTGGTCCGCGGGCCAGACCAGGACCACCGCCCACATCACCGCGGTCGCCCCGACGACGCCCAGGGTGAGCGGCATCCGGGCACCGTGGTGGCGGCCGATGATCTGCCCGAAGAGCATCCCGAAGACCATGTTGGCGATCACGACGACCGTCAGCAGGGTGCCGGCCGTCTCGCGGGACAGTCCCTGGGCCTCGACGAGGTACGGCAGGCCCCACAGCAGCAGGAAGACCATCCCGGAGAACTGGGTGGTGAAGTGCGTCCACATCCCCAGCCTGGTGCCGGGCTCCCGCCAGGCGGCGGCGATCTGCCGCTTCACGTAACCGCGTCCGGGGTGCTCCGCGGGCGCCGGCTCGAAGCCCTCGGGGTGGTCCTTCATGAAGGCCAGCACCAGGACGAGGACGAGCGCGCCGCCCAGCGCCGTGCCGACGAAGGTGGGGGTCCAGCCCGCGGAGTGCAGCAGCCGCGCGAGCAGCACGGTGCTCAGCAGGTTGCCCGCCACACCGAACAGCGCGGCACCCTGCGCGATCATCGGCCCGCGGCGGGCCGGGAACCAGCGCGAGCCGAGCCGCAGCACGCTCACGAAGGTCATGGCGTCGCCGCAGCCCAGCACCGCGCGGGCGGCCAGCGCCGTGCCGTAGGTGTGGGAGAGGGCGAAGCCGAGCTGGCCCAAGGTGAACAGGACGACGCCGATGCTCAGCACCCTCTTGGTGCCGAGGCGGTCGACCATCAGGCCCACGGGTATCTGCATGCCCGCGTAGACCAGCACCTGCAGGATGGAGAAGGTGGACAGCGCCGAGGCGCCGATGTGGAAGCGCTCCGCGGCGTCGATCCCGGCGACGCCGAGGCTGGTGCGGTGCACGACCGCGACCGTGTAGACGAGGGTGCCGATGCTCCAGACCGCGACCGCCCTGGTGCCGCCGGGCGGTTCGCCGGTCGGGGTGGCGCTCGTTGCCATCACTCCCCCCTGGCCAGGTGGTTCACCCAGCTGACGTGCCGTTCGACCAGCGTGGCCGCCAGGGCGGCGTCCCCCGCGCGCAACGCGTGGAGGATCTCGGTGTGTTCGGCGACGTTCTTGGCGATCCGGCCCGGCTCCGCGTGCATCGTCGCCACCCCCATGCGCAGCTGACGGTCCCTCAACTGGTCGTACAGATGCGCCAGGATGCGGTTGCCCGCGGCGCGCACGATCTCGGCGTGGAAGCAGCGGTCGGCCGCCGCGAAGGCGGCCAGGTCGCCCGTCGCGGCGTGGCCGCGCTGCTCGTCCAGCAGCTCCTCCAGGCGGGCCAGCAGCCGCTGCGGGGCGGGCACCACCTTCATCACCGCGTGGCGCTCCACGAGCAGCCGGGTCTCCACGACGTCCGCGATCTCCTGCGCGGAGACCGGCAGCACCAGGGCGCCCTTCTTCGGGTAGAGCTTCAGCAGGCCCTCGGCCTCCAGGCGCAGCAGTGCCTCGCGGACCGGGGTGCGCGAGACGCCCACGGCCTCGGCCAGCTCGCCCTCGCTCAGGAGGGTGCCGCCCTCGTAGCGGCGGTCGAGGACGGCCTGTTTGACGTGCGTGTAGACCCGCTCGGCGGCGGGCGGCTGCTTGGCGGCCGGCTCGGCGGTGGTGCCGGCGGTCGCGACGGGGCTCCGGGTCATGATGCGCACATCATAGATACAAGACGTATGCACCAGCAGTCCGCGTCCGGCATACGGACTGGTACGTGGGTCACCGGGGCCGGGGTTCGGACCGTCAGGATCCGGACGGACCCGGGCGCGCCCCCGCTCCCGTGTCCGGGCCCGACGAGCCGCCGCTGCGCAGCCGGGCGACGTAGGCGGCGGCCTGGGTGCGCCGCTGCATCCCGAGCTTGGCGAGCAGGGAGGAGACGTAGTTCTTGACCGTCTTCTCGGCGAGGTGCAGCCGGTCGCCGATCTGCCGGTTGGTGAGGCCCTCGCCGATGAGGTCGAGGATCCGCTTCTCCTGGTCGGTCAGGTCTGCGAGGCGGCCCTCCTGGCGTTCCCCGCCGCCGCGCAGGCGCTCCAGGACGCGCGCGGTGGCGACCGGGTCCAGCAGTGACCGGCCGGCGGCGACGTCGCGCACGGCGCCGACCAGGTCGGTGGCGCGGATGTCCTTCAGCACGTAGCCCGACGCGCCCGCCATGATCGCGTCGAAGAGCGCCTCGTCGTCCGCGTAGGAGGTGAGCATCAGGCACGCGACGCCGGGCTGCGAGGAGCGGATCTCCCGGCACACCTCGACGCCGCTGCCGTCCGGCAGCCGGACGTCCAGCACCGCGACGTCGGGACGCACGGCCGGGATCCGGGCCAGCGCCTCGGCGGCCGTGCCGGCCTCGCCGACGACCTCGATCCCGTCCTCGGCGGCGAGGAGCTCGTGCACCCCGCGCCGGACGACTTCGTGGTCGTCCAGTAGGAAAACCGTGATTACCGACTTTTCGGTCACAACTTCAGCGTTGCACACGCGACCCGCGCCGACCTCTTACGAAGAATCGATCCTCGGGATACCGTGCCGTTGTCCCGGTGGCCTGCGAGAACGCCCATTTACTAGGAAATCCAAACAAAACCGCAGGTAGAACACCCTTCGCGCGAAAGCGGGAGGTGTGGGTAACGTTCACTTCGCAGGGCTGCCTGCCGGGTCGACCAACACTCCCGGCTCGGCCGTGCCGCACACACCCCGTGCGCCGCGACGAGTCGGGCAGGAGCCGCACTGGCCGCCGGCGGATCCCGGGGGCCGGACAGACGGAGGAGCAAGCGTGAGCGTGAAAAGCACTGCCGCGAAGCCCCGTACGCCCCGTACGGGCACGCGCGGTGGAGCGAAGCGCCGTGAGGGCGAGCCGGAGCTGGTGCAGCTCCTGACCCCCGAGGGCGAGCGCGTCCAGCACAGTGAGTACTCCATCGACCTGAGCCCCGAAGAGCTGCGCGGTCTGTACCGGGACATGGTCCTGACCCGCCGGTTCGACGCGGAGGCCACCTCCCTGCAGCGGCAGGGCGAGCTGGGTCTGTGGGCGTCGCTGCTGGGCCAGGAGGCCGCACAGATCGGCTCCGGGCGGGCCACCAGGCCGGACGACTACGTCTTCCCCACCTACCGCGAGCACGGCGTCGCCTGGTGCCGCGGGGTGGACCCGGTCAACCTGCTCGGCATGTTCCGCGGGGTGAACCACGGCGGCTGGGACCCGAACGAGAACAACTTCCACCTGTACACGATCGTGATCGGCTCCCAGACGCTGCACGCGACCGGCTACGCGATGGGCATCAGCAAGGACGGCGCGGACTCCGCCGTCATCGCCTACTTCGGCGACGGTGCCTCCAGCCAGGGCGACGTCGCGGAGGCCTTCACCTTCGCCGCCGTCTACAACGCCCCCGTGGTCTTCTTCTGCCAGAACAACCAGTGGGCGATCTCCGAGCCCACCGAGAAGCAGAGCCGCGTCCCGATCTACCAGCGCGCCGCCGGCTTCGGCTTCCCCGGCGTGCGGGTCGACGGCAACGACGTCCTCGCGGTCCTCGCGGTCACCCGTGCCGCCCTGGAGCACGCCCGTTCCGGCCAGGGCCCGATGCTCGTCGAGGCCTTCACCTACCGCATGGGCGCCCACACCACGTCCGACGACCCCACCCGCTACCGCCTCGACGAGGAGCGCGAGCAGTGGGAGCACAAGGACCCGATCCTGCGGCTGCGCAGCTACCTGGAGAAGGACGGCATCGCCGACGAGGCCTTCTTCGCCGGTGTCGAGGAGGAGAGCGAGGCGCTCGGCAAGCGGGTCCGCGAGGCCGTGCGCGCCATGCCCGACCCCGACCCCATGTCGATCTTCGAGAACATCTACGCCGACGGGCACGCCCTCGTCGACGAGGAGCGCGCCCAGTTCGCCGCGTACCAGGCGTCCTTCGCCGACAGCCCGGAGGGTCACTGACCATGGCAACGATGACCATCGCCAAGGCCCTCAACGAGGCACTGCGCAAGTCCCTGGAGACCGACCCCAAGGTCGTCCTCATGGGTGAGGACATCGGCAAGCTCGGCGGTGTCTTCCGGATCACCGACGGCCTGCACAAGGACTTCGGCGAGCAGCGGGTGATCGACACCCCGCTCGCGGAGTCCGGCATCGTCGGCACCGCGATCGGCCTGGCCCTGCGGGGCTACCGCCCCGTCGTGGAGATCCAGTTCGACGGCTTCGTCTTCCCCGCGTACGACCAGATCGTCACCCAGCTCGCCAAGATGCACGCGCGCGCCCTGGGCAAGATCAAGCTCCCGGTCGTCATCCGCATCCCCTACGGCGGCGGCATCGGCGCCGTCGAGCACCACAGCGAGTCGCCCGAGGCGTACTTCGCGCACACCGCCGGACTCAAGGTCGTCTCCCCGTCGACCCCGCAGGACGCCTACTGGATGCTGCAGCAGGCGATCGACTCCGACGACCCGGTGATCTTCCTGGAGCCCAAGCGCCGTTACTGGGACAAGGGCGAGGTCGACACCGACGGCATCCCCGCGCCGCTCCACAAGGCCCGTACCGCCCGGGAGGGCACCGACCTCACCCTGGCCGCTTACGGCCCCATGGTGAAGGTCTGCCTGGAGGCGGCCGCCGCGGCCGCCGAGGAGGGCCGTAGCCTGGAGGTCGTGGACCTGCGGTCGCTGTCCCCGCTCGACTTCGACGCCGTCCAGGCGTCCGTGGAGAAGACCCGCCGCCTGGTCGTCGTGCACGAGGCGCCGGTGCAGCTCGGCATGGGCGCGGAGATCGCGGCCCGCATCACCGAGCGGTGCTTCTACCACCTGGAGGCCCCGGTGCTGAGGGTCGGCGGCTTCCACGCCCCGTACCCGCCGGCCCGGGTGGAGGAGGAGTACCTGCCCGGCCTGGACCGGGTGCTGGACGCCGTCGACCGATCGCTGGCGTTCTGAGGAGAGGGTTGTGACGACAGTGGCAGCACCGCAGCGCTTCCGTGAGTTCAAGATGCCGGACGTCGGCGAGGGACTCACCGAGGCCGAGATCCTCAAGTGGTACGTCAAGCCCGGCGACACCGTCACCGACGGCCAGGTGGTCTGCGAGGTGGAGACCGCCAAGGCCGCGGTCGAGCTTCCGATCCCGTTCGACGGGGTGGTGCACGAGCTGCGCTTCCCCGAGGGCGAGACCGTCGACGTCGGCACCGTGATCATCGCCGTCGACACCGGCGAGGGCGAGGGCGGCGAACCGGCCGCCGGGGCCGCACCGGAGCCGGCCGCCGCGCCGGCCCCCGCCGCGGAGCCGGCGCAGAAGCGCCAGCCCGTGCTGGTCGGCTACGGCGTCGCCGCCTCGTCGACCAAGCGCCGGGCGCGCAAGCAGCCCGCCGTTCCGGCGCAGACCGGGGCGCAGCAGGCCGTCCAGGGTGAGCTGAACGGCCATGCCCCGGCGCCGGCCGCCGCCACCCCGGCCCCGGCGGCTCACGCCGGGTTCGCCCCCGCCGAGGTCCGCCCGCTGGCCAAGCCGCCGGTGCGCAAGCTCGCCAAGGACCTGGGCGTGGACCTGGCCGCGGTCACCCCGACCGGGCCGCAGGGCACGATCACCCGCGAGGACGTCCAGAAGGCGGCGGCCCCCGCCGCCGCGCCGGTCGCCCCCGCGCAGGTCACCGCCGCCCCGGCGGCGGTACCGGCTCCCGCCGCCCTGGCCCCCGCCGCGGGCGCGCTGGAGACCCGCGTCCCGATCAAGGGCGTCCGGAAGGCGACGGCCGCGGCCATGGTCGCCAGTGCCTTCACCGCGCCGCACGTGACCGAGTTCGTCACCTTCGACATCACCCGGACCATGCGGCTCGTGCAGGAGCTCAAGACCGACCCGGCCTTCGCCGGGCTCAAGGTCAGCCCGCTCCTGCTGGTCGCCAAGGCCCTGCTGGTCGCGATCCGCCGCAACCCGGAGGTCAACGCCGCCTGGGACGAGGCCAACCAGGAGATCGTCCACAAGGGCTACGTCAACCTGGGCATCGCCGCCGCCACCCCGCGCGGGCTGATCGTCCCCAACATCAAGGACGCCCAGGGCAAGACCCTGCCCGAACTGGCGTCCGCCCTCGGCGACCTGGTCGCCACGGCCCGTGAGGGCAAGACCTCGCCGGCCGACATGCAGGGCGGCACGGTCACCATCACCAACGTCGGCGTCTTCGGCATCGACACCGGCACGCCCATCCTCAACCCCGGGGAGTCCGCGATCCTCGCCTTCGGCGCGGTCAAGGAGCTGCCCTGGGTCCACAAGGGCAAGGTCAAGCCCCGCCAGGTCACCACGCTCGCGCTCTCCTTCGACCACCGCCTGGTCGACGGCGAGCTCGGCTCCAAGGTCCTCGCCGACGTCGCGGCGGTCCTGGAGTACCCCAAGCGCCTGATCACCTGGGCCTGATCCGCCCCCAGGCACGGCAACGGGAAGGGCCCGGACATTTGTGCGTCCGGGCCCTTCCCGCGCGTGTCGCCCCCACCCCGGCGGCGATCTGTGACGTCATACGGCCATGGCGGTATCCATCTCCGTGGTCCTGCTCCTGATCGTGATCACGCTCATCCTGCTCCGGGCGAAGTCGCTGAAGGTCTCCCACGCGATCCTCTGCGTCCTCCTCGGCTTCTGCCTCGCCGGCTCCAGCCTCGCCCCCACCATCCACTCCGGCCTCGTCGCCACCACGGACGTCGTGAGCGACCTGCGCCCCTGAGCCCCGCACCGGCGGACCTCCCGGCGGACTCCGCCGTCCGGAGCGGGCGTCACGGGGAAGGGCCCGGGCAAGCGGCTGCCCGGGCCCTTCCTTCCGCCGTCGAAACCCGCCCCTGCTACTGGGGGAACGCGGCGAACAGCGGGATCACCCGGGCGGAGTCCGCGGTGATGCCCTTGGTGCCGGCGGGCAGCAGCACGCTCGACGGGCTGTAGCTGTTCCCCGAGGCCAGGAGGTCGGCGTCGCCGTCCCGGTCGATGTCGCGCAGACGGACGACCTGGCCGAACGCCGAGTACTCCGTGGCATCGCCGGGGACGCCCGCGGTCCGCAGGCTGAACCACTGGGAGCCGGTGCCCGTCAGACCCTTCTTGCCGCCGCGCAGGATGTGCACGCCGCCCGCGCCCTTGGCGGTGCCGATCTCCTCCCCCGGCACACCGACCGCGAGGTCCGGGTAGCCGTCGCGGTTCGTGTCACCCGCGGAGAGCGCGAAGCCGAACCAGTCGCCGCCGGTGGCGCCGGTGGCGACACCGGCGGTGGCCTGGGTGAGGCGGTAGCCGGTGGTGGGGCCGCCGGAGCCGCCGCGCAGCACGAAGACGGCCCCGGCGTTCTTGCTGTACGGCTGGTCGCCGACCGCGAGGTCGCCGTAGCCGTTCTTGTCGAAGTCCGCGATGACGCCCGAGGGGCTGTAGTTCGGGGACGAGGTGTTGTACGTGGTGAACTTGCCCGCCTTGACGGTGGAACCGCCGCGCAGGAACCAGGCGACCGAGGTGGCCTTGTCGTTCCGGTAGCCCTGGCCGAGGACGTACAGGTCGGTGGCGGCGTCCTTGGTGACCTTCCCGGCGACGAGCCCGGCAGGTTCGAGCGTGTTGTCCGCGGTCGGGGCCGGGGCGTGGCGGGTGACCTTGCCCGTGGTGCCGGACTTGGCGAAGCCGCCCCGGTAGACGTACACGGCCTCGATGTCCGTGACGGCCAGATCGATCTTGCCGTCGCCGTTGAAGTCGCCGGTGGCGAGCGAGGCGCCGAACCCGAAGTGGGCGTGGGGGGACTTGAGCGGGATGCGGGTCGCGGTGGAGGACAGCCCCGACTTGGAGCCCCACACGATGGTGACCGCGCCCGCGGCGGCTCGGCTGCCCACCTTCTCGGAGCCGTCGCCGACCGCGAGGTCGGCGTACCCGTCGCGGTTGAAGTCGGCGGCCGCGAGGGATTCGCCGAACATGTCGACGTAGCCTCCGCTGTCGCCCGCCGTCCCGGGGATGCCGGCGCTGTTCTGGGTGAAGGTCTTGACCTTGGTTCCGGGACCGCCTGCGGTCCCGTACGTGACGGTGACCGAACCGCCGCCGCCGGCGGCGTAGTCGCGGTAGCCGTCGCCGTTGAAGTCGTCGGCGTACTTGGCGGGTGCGGCGGCCGCGGTCCCCGCCGAGATGGTGAGCAGCCCTCCGGTCAGTGCGACGGCCGCGGCCATCGCGGCGACCAGGCGGAGGTTCTTGCGCGTGGGCATGCGAGCTCCTGCTGCGTGCGGGGGCCTTTCGGCGGCCCGCGCCGGTCTGGATCGTCCGTCCGGACGGGGGAGCACGACGCGGCGGAGCGCTGCGGTACCCCTGGTCGTGCCGTGGCACGAGGGACGGTCGGTACAGGAGAGACAGTCCACGACGGGAAAGGGTTGTACCGGGCCCACGGCTGTGATCGCCCCTCGCGCGGGGTGGCACCCTTGCAGCATGAACGATTCCGCCTCCGCGTCCTCCCCCAAGCTCCGCCGTGCCCGTGTCCGTGCCCCCGAGCTGGTCGGGAAGGGCGGGTGGCTCAACACCGGCGGCAAGCAGCTGGACCTTTCCGACCTGCGGGGATCGATCGTGATCCTCGATTTCTGGACCTTCTGCTGCATCAACTGCCTGCACGTCCTCGACGAGCTGCGCGAGCTGGAGGAGAAGCACCGCGACACCGTGGTGATCGTCGGCGTCCACTCGCCGAAGTTCGTGCACGAGGCGGAGCACCAGTCGGTCGTGGACGCCGTGGAGCGGTACGGGGTGCACCACCCGGTGCTGGACGATCCGGAGCTGGCCACCTGGAAGCAGTACGCCGTACGGGCGTGGCCGACGCTGACCGTGATCGACCCGGAGGGGTACGTCGTGGCCCAGCACTCCGGGGAGGGGCACGCCCACGCGCTGGAGGCGCTGGTCACCGAGCTGGAGGCGGAGCACGCGGCGAAGGGGACGCTGCGCCGCGGGGACGGGCCGTACGTGCCGCCGGAGCCGGTGGCGACGGACCTGCGGTTCCCGGGGAAGGCACTGCGGCTGCCGTCGGGGAACCTCCTGGTGTCGGACTCGACCCGGCACCAGCTGGTGGAGATGGAGCCGGACGGGGAGACCGTCGTGCGGCGGATCGGCGGGCCGGGGGACTTGAGCGAGCCGCAGGGGCTGGCGCTGCTGCCGGACGGCACCGTGGTCGTCGCGGACACCGTGAACCACCGGCTGCGGACGTTCGACCCGGCGGGCGGGGCCCTGGAGACGGTGGCCGGCACCGGCAGGCAGTGGTGGCAGGGGTCGGCGACCTCGGGCCCGGCGCTGGGGACAGACCTGTCGTCGCCGTGGGACGTGGCCTGGTGGGACGGCAAGGTGTGGATCGCCATGGCGGGCGTCCACCAGTTGTGGACGTACGACCCGGCGGACGGGACGGTCGCCGTGGCGGCCGGGACGACCAATGAGGGGTTGGTCGACGGGCCGGCGGAGCAGGCGTGGTTCGCGCAGCCGTCGGGACTGGCGGCGGCGGGCGAACGGCTGTGGGTCGCGGACTCCGAGACGAGCGCGCTGCGCTGGGTGGAGCGGGCCGCTGACGGCGCGGGGTACGTGGTGCGCACCGCCGTCGGCACGGGGCTGTTCGACTTCGGTCACCGTGACGGTGCCGCGGAGCAGGCGCTGCTGCAGCATCCGCTGGGGGTGACCGCGCTGCCGGATGGGTCGGTCGCGGTCAGCGACACGTACAACCACGCGCTGCGCCGCTTCGATCCGGCGACCGGTGAGGTCGGCACGCTCGCGACGGACCTGCGGGAGCCGTCGGGCGCGGTGGTGGACGGCGCGGAGATCGTGGTGGTGGAGTCCGCCCGCCACCGGCTGACGCGGCTGCGCCTGCCGGAGGAGGCGGCGCGGGTCGAGGGCGCCGCGCACCGTACGCAGCGGCCCGCGACGGACGTGGCACCGGGGCCGCTGCGGCTGGACGTGGTGTTCTCCGCCCCGGTCGGCCAGAAGCTCGACGAGCGCTACGGCCCCTCGACGCGGCTGCTGGTCAGCGCGACGCCGCCGGAGCTGCTGCTGGAGGGGGCCGGCAAGGGCACGGACCTCTTCCGCGACGTCGTCCTGAACGGGGACGTCGGCGAGGGGGTGCTCCACGTGTCGGCGATGGCCGCGTCGTGCGACGACGACCCGGACAACGAGTTCCCGGCCTGCCATGTGCACCAGCAGGACTGGGGTGTCCCCGTCCGGCTGACGGCCGAGGGGGACACCCGGCTCGCCCTGGTGCTCGCGGGGATGGACGCCTGACGTCCCCGCACGTCCGTCACACGTGCGGGTAGTTGCGGGCGCGTTCGTCCATCACCGGCATGGGCTCCACGACCCGGCGCTTCTTGAAGATGCTGACGTAAGCGGCCAGACCGATGACGCCGACCGCCATCATGATCAGTCCGACCAGGTCCAGGTTGACCCCGGCCATGTGCCAGTCGGTCGCGAAGGTGAGGATGGCCCCCACCGCGATCAGACCGATGCAACCGCCGATGCCCATGATGTCCGCCTCCGAACTGGGTTGGCACTACGGACTCGTAGAACCCGTGTACCCCGGGGCGGACATCTCATGACCGGTCCCCCGCCGGTGAAGTCGGCTCCCCGGGAGCCGACTTCACCGGCGGGGCCGCGGATCAGCCTTCCAGGAACGCCTTCAGGGCGCTGGCCAGCAGGTACGGGTCGTCGGCACCGCACAGTTCGCGCGCGGAGTGCATCGAGAGGATCGGCACGCCGACGTCCACGGTCGTGATGCCGTGCCGGGCGGCGGTGATGGGGCCGATGGTGGTGCCGCAGGGCATGGCGTTGTTGGAGACGAAGGCCTGCCAGGGCACGCCGGCCCGTTCGCAGGCGGCGGCGAAGATGCCGCGGCCGGTGCCGTCGGTGGCGTAGCGCTGGCTGACGTTGACCTTGAGGATCGGGCCGCCGTTGGGCATCGGGCGGTGCGTCGGGTCGTGCTTCTCCGCGTAGTTGGGGTGGACGGCGTGCCCGGTGTCGGAGGAGGCGCACACGGTGCCGGCGAAGGCGCGGGCGCGGTCCTCGTAGCTGCCGCCGCGGGCGAAGACGGAGCGCTCCAGGACGTTGCCGAGCAGCGGGCCGACGGCGCCGGTGTCGGACTCGCTGCCCGTCTCCTCGTGGTCGAAGGCGGCCAGCACGGGGATGTACGGCAGGTCGGCCCCGGCGACGGCGGCCAGGGCGGCGGTGCCGGCGTGCACGGAGAGCAGGTTGTCGAGCCGGCCCGCGACCAGGAATTCCCGGTCGCGGCCGAGGTAGGCGGGCGGCTGGACGTCGTGGGTCATCAGGTCCCAGCCGACGACGTCGGCGGCGGCCACGCCGCTCTCCTCCGCGAGGAACGCGATCAGGGCGCCCTCGTCGACCTCGCCGAGGCCCCAGATGGGCTGCATGTGGCGCTGCTTGTCGAGTTTGAGACCCTCGGTGTTGACGGCGCGGTCGAGGTGGACGGCGAGCTGCGGCACCCGCAGCAGCGGCCGGTCGACGTGGACCAGCGTCGTCGTGCCGTCGCGCAGCACCAGCCGGCCGGACAGGCCCAGGTCGCGGTCGAGCCAGGTGTTGAGGAGGGCGCCGCCGTAGATCTCGACGGCGATCTGGCGCCACCCGAAGGAGCCCGAGTCGGGACGGGGCTTGACGCGCAGGTTGGTGGAGTCGGTGTGGGCGCCGACCACCCGGAAGGGGGTGGCGGGCCCGGCGCCCTCGGGCACGTACCAGGCGATGATCGCGCCACCCCGCAGCACGTACTTGCCGCCCGCCCCGGCGCCCCACGCCTCGGTCTCGGCCACCTGCTGGAATCCGGCCTTCTCCAGGCGCTCGGCGGCGCTCGCGACCGCGTGGTACTGCGACGGGCTGGCGGTGAGGAAGGCTGCGAGGTCGTCGGTGTGGCCGCGGCCGAAGTGGGGCTGAGGGTTCATGCTTCAAGCATAAGGACGCGCGACGGCCCGCTCCTCGGGGGAGGAGCGGGCCGTCGTCGCCGTATCGGTCCCGGCCGGAACCGGTCAGGACCGGGTCAGAACGCCTCTTCGGGCAGGTCCATGACGTCGAGGGTGACGCCGTCGGCGACGGACCGCGCGACGGAGACCTGCGGCAGGACCTCGGCGGCGAAGTGCTTCGCGGCGGCGATCTTGCCGGTGTAGAAGGCGGTGTCCTTGGCGGAGGCGCCGGCGGCCAGCTTCCCGGCGGCGACGGCGGCGCCCTTGAGCAGCAGGTAGCCGACGACGACGTCACCGGAGGCGAGCAGCAGGCGGGTGGTGTTCAGGCCCACCTTGTAGATGGACTTCACGTCCTGCTCGGTGGCGGCGAGGTCGGTGAGCATCTTGCCGACGATGGCCTCCAGGTCCACGGCGGCCTTGGCGAGCTGCTCGCGGGCGGCGGCCAGCTCGTCGCCGCCGGTGGCCTCGGCGAGGAACTTCTTGATCTCCTCGGAGAGGGTGGTCAGCGCGGCGCCCTGGTTGCGGACGATCTTCCGGAAGAAGTAGTCCTGGCCCTGGATCGCCGTGGTGCCCTCGTAGAGGGTGTCGATCTTGGCGTCGCGGATGTACTGCTCGATCGGGTACTCCTGCAGGAAGCCGGAGCCGCCGAAGATCTGCAGGGACTGGGCGAGCTGCTCGTAGCCCTTCTCGGAGCCGTAGCCCTTGACGATCGGCAGGAGCAGGTCGTTGAGCGCCTCGAGGGCCTTGGCCTCCTCGCCGGCCGCCTCGGCGACGGCGAGCGCGTCCTGGACGGAGGCGGTGTGGAGGACCAGGGCGCGCATGCCCTCGGCGTAGGCCTTCTGCGTCAGCAGGGAGCGGCGCACGTCGGGGTGGTGGGTGATGGTGACCTTGGGCGCGCTCTTGTCCATGAACTGCGCGAGGTCCGGACCCTGCACGCGCTCCTTGGCGTACTCCAGCGCGTTGAGGTAGCCGGTGGAGAGGGTGGAGATCGCCTTCGTGCCGACCATCATGCGGGCGAACTCGATGATGCGGAACATCTGGCGGATGCCGTCGTGCTTGTCGCCGATGAGCCAGCCCTTGGCGGGGTGCTGGTCGCCGAAGGTCATCTCGCAGGTGTTGGAGGCCTTCAGGCCCATCTTGTGCTCGACGTTCGTGGCGTAGACGCCGTTGCGCTCGCCCAGCTCGCCGGTCTCGAAGTCGAAGAGGTACTTCGGGACGAGGAAGAGGGACAGGCCCTTGGTGCCGGGACCGGCGCCCTCGGGGCGGGCGAGGACGTAGTGGAGGATGTTCTCCTCCATGTCGTGCTCGCCGGAGGTGATGAAGCGCTTCACGCCCTCGATGTGCCAGGAGCCGTCCCCCTGCTCGACGGCCTTCGTACGGCCGGCGCCCACGTCCGAGCCGGCGTCCGGCTCGGTGAGGACCATCGTGGAGCCCCAGGTCTTCTCGACCGCGATCCCGGCGATCTTCTTCTGGACCTCGTTGCCCTCCTCGAAGAGGATGCGGGCGAAGGCCGGGCCGGAGGAGTACATCCATATCGCCGGGTTGGAGCCGAGGATCAGCTCCGCGTACGACCAGATCAGGGATGGCGGGGCGGTGGTGCCGCCGATGCCCTCGGGCAGGCCCAGGCGCCAGTACTCGGAGTCCATGAAGGTCTTGTAGCTCTTCTTGAAGGAGTCCGGCACGGGGGCGGTGTTGGTCTCCGGGTCGAAGACCGGCGGGTTGCGGTCGGCGTCCGCGAAGGAGTCGGCGAGCTCGTTCTCCGCGAGGCGTGCGACCTCGGACAGGATGTCCTTGGCGGTCTCGACGTCCATCTCGGCGAACGGGCCGGTCCCGTACAGCTTGTCGCGTCCGAGGACCTCGAAGAGGTTGAACTCGATGTCGCGAAGGTTTGACTTGTAGTGGCCCATGGCGACGGCTCCGTCGGGGTCGGTCGGACGGCGGGAAGGGTTCGCAGTCCTCGCAGCTTTATCACTTACCAGTCGGTAATGATGCTACCCGCGGGTAATAAAAACAACCCCTATCCGGCCGGATGTGACGGAGGGCCTTCGACTTCTGGAGGAACGTCCGGCTCCTGGCGCCGGAGTTCGTCCAGGGCCCCGAAGGCGGCGGCCGCGATCGGCACCGCCAGCAGCATCCCGAGGATGCCCGCCAGGCTCGCCCCCGCGGTGATCGCCAGCAGCACCAGCGCGGGGTGCATGTGCACCGTGCGGCTCTGCACGATCGGCTGCAGCACGTGCCCCTCCAGCACCTGCACCGCCAGTACCACCCCCAGGGCCCACACGCCGATCACCCACCCCCGGTCGGCGAGGGCGACGAGCACCGCCACCGCGCCGGAGATGAACGCCCCCAGGTACGGGATGTAGGCGCCGATGAAGACCAGCGCGGCCAGGCCCGGCGCCCCCGGCACCCGCAGGATCAGCAGGCCGATGCCGATGAGCGTGGCGTCGATCAGCGCGATCACCGTCGTGCCCCGCATGAAGCCCTGGACCGCCGCGAAGGCGCGGTGGGCGATCCGCTCCAGCAGGGGACCGGTGCCGTGCGGGGCGGCCTCGCGCAGCAGGACGGGGAAGCGGGCGCCGTCGCGCAGGAAGAAGAAGGTCAGCAGCAGCGCCAGCACGGCGGTCGCGATGAGTTGTCCCACGATGCTGATGCCGGACACCACCCCGGAGGCGGCGCGGGCGCCGTATTTGGTGGCGAAGGACTTGAGGCTGTCGATGGTGTCGTTCAGCGAGGTCCCCGACGCGCCCAGGCGGGGCAGCAGTTTCCGGGCCGCGTCCTTGAGCGAGGCCACGATCTCGTCCCCGGTCTCCACCAGGCTGTGGACGACCACGAACCCCGCGCCCGCGACGAAGAGCACCAGCGCCACGCAGGTCAGCGCCGCCGCCGCCGACCGCTGCACCTTGACGGCCCGCAGCCGCCGGTACAGCGGGCCCAGCAGGGCACTGCCCAGCAGGGCCAGCAGGACGGGGGTGACGACCGCCGCGAAGGTGACGACCAGCCAGACGACGAGCGCGCCCACACCGGCCACCAGCAGCACGACGCCGCACCACGCGGCCGTCCGTCGCGCGGAGGCCGGCAGAAGGGGCGCGTCCACCCGGCCAGCCGATCACGGCCCCGGCCGTGTCCGCATGCCGGGAAGGGCGAACGGGTGGACCTTCCCGGTCGGATACGATATTGACGGTCCGTAGAGGAAATCCTCACCCACAGTAGCGACTTGGGAGCAGCCGGCAATGGCTCGACACCTCATCACCAGCGCCCTTCCGTACATCAACGGGATCAAGCACCTGGGCAACATGGTGGGGTCCATGCTCCCGGCCGACGTCTACTCCCGGTACCTGCGCCAGCGCGGCCACGAGGTGCTCTACATCTGCGCCACCGACGAGCACGGCACGCCGGCCGAGCTCGCCGCGCAGGAGGCCGGCCTGCCGGTCGACGCGTTCTGCGCGCAGCAGCACGACGCGCAGAAGGCGGTCTACGACGGCTTCGCGCTCTCCTTCGACTACTTCGGCCGCAGTTCCTCGCAGCAGAACCGCGAGATCACCCAGGCCATCGCGCGGGAGCTGAAGGAGAACGGCTTCATCGAGGAGCGCGCCATCCGCCAGGTCTACTCCCTGGACGACGAGCGCTTCCTGCCCGACCGCTACATCGTCGGCACCTGCCCGCACTGCGGCTACGACAAGGCGCGCGGCGACCAGTGCGAGAACTGCACCCGTGTGCTGGACCCGACCGACCTGATCGAGCCGCGCTCCGCGATCAGCGGCAGCAGCCGGCTGGAGGTCCGCGAGACCAAGCACCTCTTCCTGCTGCAGTCCAAGCTCTCCCACGAGGTCGAGGCCTGGGTCGACGAGCACGGCAAGGACTGGCCGACGCTCGCCTCCTCCATCGCCCGCAAGTGGCTGACCGAGGGCCTGCAGGACCGCGCCATCACCCGCGACCTCGACTGGGGCGTGCCGGTGCCGGCCGACACCTGGCCGGACCTGGCGGCCGAGGGCAAGGTCTTCTACGTCTGGTTCGACGCGCCCATCGAGTACATCGGCGCCACGAAGGAATGGTCGGACGCCGCGGGTGATGGCGAGACCCGCGACTGGCGCTCCTGGTGGTACGACGTCGACACCGACGTGCGCTACACCGAGTTCATGGCCAAGGACAACGTCCCCTTCCACACGGTGATGTTCCCGGCGACCCTGCTGGGCACCCGTGACAAGTGGAAGAAGGTCGACTACGTCAAGGCCTTCAACTGGCTGACCTACTACGGCGGCAAGTTCTCCACCTCGCAGCGGCGCGGCATCTTCACCGACGCCGCCCTGGAGATCCTGCCCGCCGACTACTGGCGCTACTTCCTGATCGCGAACGCGCCCGAGTCCGACGACACCTCCTTCACCTGGGAGCACTTCGCCGCCTCGGTCAACAAGGACCTCGCCGACACCCTCGGCAACTTCGTCAACCGGGTGCTGTCCTTCTCCCGCAAGCGCTTCGGCGACGAGGTGCCCGCGGGCAGGGAGGCCGGGGAGGCCGAGGAGCGCCTGGGCGGGCAGATCGCCGAGCTCCTCGCCGAGTACGAGCGGCACATGGAGGACCTGCAGTTCCGCAAGGCCGCGCAGGCGCTGCGCGCCCTGTGGAGCGCCGGAAACTCCTACCTGGAGGAGAAGGCCCCCTGGCTGGAGATCAAGACGGACGCCGACGGCGCCGCCCTGACCCTGCGCACCGCCATGAACCTGATCCACCTCTACGCGGTCGTCTCCGAGCCCTTCATCCCGGCCACGGCCGCCGCCATGCGCGGCGCCTTCGCCCTGACGGACGACACCGCGGTCTGGGTCACCCCCGAGGAGGCCCGCGCGCTGGCCGCCGTCCCGGCCGGGACGGCCTTCACCGTCCCGCCGGTGCTCTTCGCGAAGATCACCGAGGAGGACCTGGACGGCTACCGGGAGCGCTTCGGCGGGGAGCCGGAGGCGGTCTGATGCCGACCACGGTCAGGGACAGGTCCCCGCTGGTGCTGATCCTGGCGGTGGGCCTGACCCTGGTGCTGGTGGTGGCCGGGGTGATCCTCGCGGTCTCGCTGACCGGTTCGGGCGACCGCCGCTCCGGTGCCGCCCCGGACCGGGACGGGGCGTGCCGCGGCAGCAACGTCACTCTCGCGGAGGCCGCCGGGCGCTTCGGCCTGCGACTGCCCGACGACCCGCAGGACGTGCACTACCTCGCGCAGGGCGGCGGGCTGTCCGGCGAGCACGACCTCGAACTGAGCTTCCGCACCACCGCCGCAGGCCTGGAGCGGTTCCTGTCCGCCTCCGGCTTCGGCGCGCTCGGCCCCGACGTGCAGGCCCTGCGGGTCGGCGAGCCCCCCGCCGACCCCTGCCGCCGCGCCGCCGGTGGCCTCACGCACGCCCGCTACGCCGGCGACCACGTGCCCGCCGGCGCGGACCACGGCGCCTACAGCCGCGGTGTCGCCGTCGACGACAGCGACCCCGCCCACCCGGTGGTCGCCCTCGTCGCCCTGGACGGCTGACGGACCCGGGCGGACGACGGAGGGCCCGGAACCGTGTGGTTCCGGGCCCTCCGTCGTCACGGCGTGGTCCGGGCCGTCAGGCCTTCTTCTCCGGCGGCAGCCGCAGCGCGAGGTGGAGCTCCTTCAGCCGCGCCTCGTCGACCGTGCTCGGAGCGCCCATCAGGAGGTCCTGGGCGTTCTGGTTGAGCGGGAAGGCGATGGTCTCGCGGATGTTGGGCTCGTCCGCGAGCAGCATGACCATGCGGTCGACGCCCGGGGCGATGCCGCCGTGCGGCGGGGCGCCGAAGTGGAAGGCGCGGAGCATGCCGCCGAACTCGTGCTCGACGGTGTCGCGGTCGTAGCCGGCGATCTCGAAGGCCTTGTACATGATCGCGGGCTCGTGGTTCCGGATGGCGCCGGAGGACAGCTCGACACCGTTGCAGACGATGTCGTACTGCCAGGCGAGGATGTCCAGCGGGTCCTTGGTCTCCAGCGCCTCCAGGCCGCCCTGCGGCATGGAGAACGGGTTGTGGGAGAACTCGACCTGGCCGGTGTCCTCGTTCTTCTCGAACATCGGGAAGTCGACGATCCAGCAGAAGCGGAAGACGTCCTCCTCGAACTGGCCGGCCCGCTTCGCGGCCTCGACCCGGACGGCGCCCATGATCTTGGAGACCTCGTCGAACTCGCCCGCGCCGAAGAAGACCGCGTGGCCGGGCTTGGCGTCGACGGCGGCGAGCAGCGCCTTGACGTCGTCCTCGGTGAGGAACTTGGCGATCGGGCCGGTGAGGGTGAGGTCGTCGCCGACCCGGACCCAGGCCAGGCCCTTGGCGCCCTGCTCGACGGCGTAGTCGCCGAGGTTGTCGAAGAACTTGCGCGGCTGCTCGGCGGTGTCCGGCACCGGCAGGGCGCGGACGTGCTTGCCGGCGAAGGCCTTGAAGCCGGAGTCGGCGAAGACCGACGAGACGTCGACCAGCTCCAGGCGGGCGCGCAGGTCGGGCTTGTCGTTGCCGTACTTGACCATCGACTCGCGGAACGGGATCCGCGGGAAGGGCGAGGTCACGTGGCGGCCGCCGCCGAACTCCTCGAAGAGGTCGGTCATGACCTTCTCGATGACCCCGAAGACGTCCTCCTGCTCGACGAAGCTCATCTCGACGTCGAGCTGGTAGAACTCGCCGGGCGAGCGGTCGGCGCGGCTGTCCTCGTCGCGGAAGCAGGGCGCGATCTGGAAGTAGCGGTCGAAGCCCGCGATCATCAGCAGCTGCTTGAACTGCTGCGGGGCCTGCGGCAGCGCGTAGAACGTGCCGGGGTGCACGCGGGAGGGCACCAGGAAGTCGCGGGCCCCCTCGGGCGAGGTCGCCGAAAGGATGGGGGTGGCCAGCTCGTTGAAGCCCAGCGCCGTCATCTCGCGGCGCAGGAAGCTGATCACCTGGGTGCGCAGCATGATGTTGCGGTGCATGCGGGCGCGGCGCAGGTCGAGGAAGCGGTTGGTGAGCCGCATCTCCTCGTTCGCGTTGTCCTCCGGGAAGACCGGGAACGGCAGCTGGTCGGCGGCGCCGAGCACCTCCAGCTCGGTGACCTCGACCTCGACCTCGCCTGTGGGCAGGTCGGGGTTGACGTTCTCCCCCGAACGGGCGACGACGCGTCCGTCGACGCGGAGCACCGACTCCTTGGACTGGTGGCTCAGGGCCTCGTACGCGGGCGAGCCCGGACGGGCGACGAGCTGGACCACCCCGTAGTGGTCCCGGAGATCGACGAACAGGATGCCGCCCAGATCCCGGCGATTGTGCAGCCAACCACTCAGGCGCACTTCCGCGTCTACGTCGGTGGCGCGCAGCTCACCGCAGGTGTGGGACCGGTACCGATGCATCGTTCATCCAAGTCGTCTGATTTCGGGGATGAGGCCTCCCCAGTCTACGGGGGTACGCGCGCCCGACCCCATTCGTATGAAAGCCGCGGAAAACCATAAACTATGCGAATGCGCATCGAGGACGTGCTGGCCGCGCTGGGCACGGGCGTCTGGCGCTGGGACAGCGCCACCGACATGGTGGAGCTCGACGCCGTGAGCGCCGGGCTGATAGGGCTTCCGCCCCAGCCGCAGAAGGTCCATTCGGGGGTGACCCGGGCCCGTTACCACGCCTCCGACTACGTGGACATGGCGGCGGCGGTCGCCCTGGCGATAGCCGAGGGCACCGCGTCGGAGTCGCTGCTGCGCGTGGTCCGGGAGGACGGACGGGTCGTCCGCACGGTGGTGATGCGCACCTTCGGGCTCCCCTCCGCGGGCGGCCGGCCGGAGGAGGTCGTCGGCACGCTGCAGGAGGCCCCCGCGGTGCACGGTCTCCCCGGCGCGGGCACCGGCACCCGCCCCACCGCGGCGGCCCCCGCCGCCCCCGCGGACTGGCGGCGGTCCCGCGAGGCCTTCCTGCTGGACGCGGGCCGGGCGCTGGCGGAGGCGGACAGCACCGAGGAGGTGCTCCGCGTGGCCGCCCACCTGTCCATGCCGGGGTTCTCCCCCGACCGCCTCGCCGTCTTCGGCGTCCAGGGCGACCGGCTCCGCGCCATCGGGTTCCACGGGCAGCGGCCGGGCGACGAGGTGCCCTTCCTGGACATGCCGCTCCGCACGGAGTACCCGGCGGCGGTCGTGGTGCGCACCGGCCGTGCGGTCTACCTGCCGAGCCCGCAGGCGTACGAGGAACGCTTCCCGGCCACGTGGCCGCTGGTGCGGGACTTCGGGCGGTCGTCCTGGGCGTATCTGCCGCTGGTCGCCGCGGGCCGCACGATCGGCGCGTGGATGGCCGCCTTCCGGGAACGCGTCGCCTTCACCCCGGACGAGCGGTCGGTGCTGACCACCGTCGCCCGGATGCTCGCCCAGGCACTGTCCCGGGCGCATCTGCACGAGTCCGAGCGGGAGCTCTCCGACGGGCTGCAGCGCGCGATGCTGCCCGGGCGGCGGCCGCACGTCGAGGGGATGGCGCTGACCGCCCGCTACGTGCCGACCGGCGGCGGACTGCAGGTGGGCGGCGACTGGTACGACGTGATCGACCTGCCGTCGGGGCGCACCGCCCTGGTCGTCGGCGACGTGCAGGGCCACGACGTCCGCGCGGCGGGAGTGATGGGGCAACTGCGCATCGCGCTGCGCGCGTACGCCGCCGAGGGGCACCGCCCGGACGCGGTGATGTCCCGGACCTCCCGCTTCCTGGCCGGGCTCACCCAGTGTTCCGCCGACGGGGAGGACGGGCGCTTCGCCACATGCCTCTACATGGAGGTCGATCCGGTCAGCGGCACCCTGGACGTCGTACGGGCGGGGCACCTGGACCCGGTCGTCCGGCTCGCGGACGGCACGACGATCATCCGGCGCACGGCCGGCGGCCTCCCCCTGGGGATCGCCCCCGACTCCGACTACCCGACCACGCGGCTCACCCTGGAGCCCGGCGAGACGATGCTGATCTGCACGGACGGGCTGGTCGAGACCGGCGGCCACGACCTGGGCACGGGGTGGCGGCGGCTGCGCTCGGTGCTGGAGGACGCGGTCGACGACGGGCTGGAGGCGCTCGCCGACACCCTGGTCGAGGCGGTGCACGGCCCGGCCTCGCACCATCTGACCGGCCCCTTCGCCGACCGCCGGGAGGACGACATCGCGGTGCTGCTGGTGCGCCGCGACCCCGTCGGGACGCTCCGCGACGTCCCGGTGCGGCGCAGTGTGCTCACCGTCGGCCAGACCGACCCCCGGCAGCTGCGGGCGGCCCGGGAGGAGGTCCGCGCGCTGCTGCACGACTGGACGTCCGGGGACCAGGTCGACGCGGCCGTGCTGCTGGTGTCGGAGCTGGTCACCAATGTGCTGCTGCACACGGACGACGACGCGGTGCTGGGCGCGCAGCTGCTCGGCGTGCCGGGTGTCCGGCGGCTGCGGGTCGACGTGACCGACCGCAGCGACGACATGCCGCACCGCCGCACCCCGGGCGAGATGGCCGCCTCCGGACGCGGGCTGCTGCTCCTGCAGGAGATGGCGGACGCCTGGGGCGTGGATCCGCTGGGCGACGGCAAGGCGATCTGGTTCGAACTCCATGAGGCTCCCGTGCCGGGCTAGCGGCCCGATACGCTGTGTGCCGTGTACGGCTACGACCAGAACGGGATGGCAGGGGCGGCGCCGCCGATGGGCGGGGCGCCGATGGGTGCGGGCTACCCCGAGCCGTCACCGCCCTCGCTGGCGGACGCGGTGCGCGCGTTCACGACGGGCTCGATGTCGGCGGAGGACTTCCAGGCGGTCTTCGCCACGTCCAAGGTCTACTGCCCGCGCGGCGACAACCCCGGTTTCCTGGCGCTGCACGACACGCAGCAGCCGGTGATCCCCATGTTCTCCTCGCTGAAGCAGCTGCGCCGCTACGCCGGCAAGGAGTCCAAGTACTTCGTGATCACGGGTGCCGAGGTGCTGGACCTGCTGCCGACCGGCTACGGCTTCGTGCTGGACATGGAGGGCGAGCACCGGATGGTGTTCGACGCGAAGGCGGTCGAGCAGATGGTGGAGTTCACCATGCGGCGGATGTACGGCTGATCCGGCCCTCACCCCACGGAAACCGGACAAAGGCCGGGGAACGGTTGCGGGAAGTTCAGCGTTCAACTATGTTGAACGTTGAACAATCCGAGGAGGATCTGGCCATGCCTGCAGTGACCGTCGAGAACCCGTTGACCCTGCCGCGCGTCCACGCCCCCGCCGACGCGGTACAGCGGCGGGCGCTGCAGGTGACCACCGCCCCGAGCGGCTTCGAGGGGGAGGGCTTCCCCGTCCGCCGCGCCTTCGCGGGCATCGACTACAAGAACCTCGACCCGTTCATCATGATGGACCAGATGGGTGAGGTGGAGTACGCGCCCGGCGAGCCCAAGGGCACGCCCTGGCACCCGCACCGCGGCTTCGAGACCGTCACCTACATCATGGACGGCGCGTTCATCCACCAGGACTCCCACGGTGGCGGCGGCACCATCACCGACGGTGACACGCAGTGGATGACGGCCGGCAGCGGCCTGCTCCACATCGAGACGCCGCCGGAGGAGCTGGTCATGACCGGCGGCCTGTTCCACGGCCTGCAGCTGTGGGTCAACCTGCCCGCCAGGGACAAGATGATCGCGCCGAAGTACCAGGACATCCGCGGCGGCAACGTCAAGCTGCTGGCGTCCGAGGACGGCGGCGCGCTCATCCGGATCATCGCCGGCGACATCGACGGCCACCAGGGCCCGGGCGCCACGCACACCCCGATCACCATGCTGCACGTCTCGGTGAACCCGGGCGCCCAGCTCACGCTGCCCTGGCGCGCGGACTTCAACGCCCTGGCGTACGGCCTGGCCGGCCGCGGCACCGCGGGCCCGGAGAACCGGCCCTTCCGCATGGGGCAGGCGGTGGTCTTCGGGCGCGGCGATTCCCTCACGATCCGCGCCGACGGGTCCCAGGAATCGCGCAGCCCCAACTTCGAGGTCGTCCTTCTGGGCGGGCTGCCGATTCGTGAGCCGATGATGCAGTACGGCCCGTTCGTGATGAACACCCACGCGGAACTCGCCCAGGCCTTCGACGACTTCAAGGCCGGCAAGCTCGGCACCGTTCCCGCCGGTCAGGAGTGACGGCGACGGCTCCGGTGCCTCCGGCATTAAACGGCCCCGTCCGGGAATCCGATTCCCGGGCGGGGCCGTCGCATACGGTGGGAGCAATTCCGGCGGGCGGTTCGTTGGCTCTTCATTGGCCGCTGCATTCACCCTGAGTGACTGCACGTGCACCTGCACGTGCAGATGCACGTGACACCGTCTCTGGCTATCATCTCCCCTGTCCTGCACGGCACTTACCTGGAGAGAAGCATGCGCCACACGTACAACGGCATGGCAGCGTCCGATCTCCACGGACTGGTGTGGCAGAAGAGCCGGGACAGCAATGCGAACGGTCAGTGCGTGGAGCTGGCCGCGCTTCCGGACGGGGACGTGGCCGTGCGCAATTCACGTTTTCCGGACGGACCGGCGCTGATATATACGAAGGAAGAGATTGAATCCCTCATCGTGGGGATGAAGAACGGGGAGTTCGATCACTTCGTGGCGAACTGACCACGGTCGTCCCCGGTACGGCTCAATGTGACGGGCCGTCGTTCTGTCCGGGCATACGGAAGAGCGCCCAGACGACTTTCCCCATGCCGGTGAGGGGATGCCAGCCCCAGGTCTCGCTGAAGGACTCCACCAGATGCAGCCCGCGCCCGGACTCGGCGACGAAGTCCGGGGCCTTGGCGACGGGCCCGTGACTGCTGGGGTCGCGCACCGCGCACACTACGCGCGTTGACCATCTGACCAGGCTGAGCCGGACGCACCCGTGGGCCGCGTCCTCGGGGACCGCGTAGCGCAGGGCGTTGGTCACCAGTTCCGAGGCGACCAGTTCGATGCCGTCCTGGAGTTCTTCCAAGTGCCAGGCGTGCAGGGTCGTCCGCGCAAATCTTCGTGCGTCGCCGACCGCCTCGTAACGCGGCGGCAGCGGGCAGGAGGTGGCACTCGACGACGAAAGGCGCTCCGGAACCAGCCCGTCCCATAAGGGCTGCACCCCGGCCGAGCTCTCAGTCCACATGCGCACCACCCGGTATCGGCACGTACGTAATCGTCCCGTACGGCCTGCGGCCGATGCAAGGGGCGGATGCACGTGCATTTGCATGGCACGAGGCAGATGGGTCGGGAGTGACGATCGAGAGTGACCGATCGAGTACTGAACGCAGCGCGAAGGTGGCAGACTGCTGGATGCCACGGGGAGAAGGTAGGCGCAAATGACCACAGTGCAGTCAGGAAGCGGATCGATGGTGCGCCGCATCCTCCTGGGCTCGCAGCTGCGCAGGCTGCGCGAAGCGCAGGGCATCACCCGTGAGGCCGCGGGCTATTCGATCCGCGCGTCCGAGTCGAAGATCAGCCGCATGGAGCTCGGGCGCGTGAGCTTCAAGGAGCGCGACGTGGCCGACCTGCTCACCCTCTACGGCATCACGGACGACGGTGAGCGCACGGCCCTGCTCGGCCTGGTGCGCGAGGCGAACGTCGCCGGCTGGTGGCACGGCTTCGGCGACGTCCTGCCCGCGTGGTTCCAGACGTACGTCGGCCTGGAGGAGTCCGCCTCGGTCATCCGCTCCTTCGAGACGCAGTTCGTGCACGGCCTGCTCCAGGCCGACGACTACAGCCGCGCCGTCATCGAGCTGGGCCACCCGGACGCCCCCGCCGACGAGGTGGAGCGCCGGCTGGACCTGCGGCACAAGCGGCAGAAGCTGCTGACCTCGGAGCTCGCCCCGGAGATCGTCGCGGTGATGGACGAGTCCGTGGTGCTCCGCAGGTTCGGCGGGCGGGAGGTGATGCGGGCCCAGCTCGTGCACCTCATCGAGGCCTCGCAGCAGCCGAACGTGACGGTGCAGCTGCTGCCACTGGAGTTCACGGGGTACTCCGCGGGCGCCAGCGGGACCTTCACCCAGCTGACCTTCCCGGAGTCCGACGTCCCGGACGTCGTGTACGTGGAGCAGCTCACCGGGGCGATGTACATCGACAAGCGCGAGGAGGTCGACCAGTACCGCGTCGTCATGGCGAAGCTCCGCGCCGACAGCCTCTCCCCGGACGCCACCCGGGACCGGCTGAACGCCGTCCTCCGCGCCGTCTGAGCGCACCCGGCGGCAACGCCGGGTACCGCTCTCCTCCCCTGTGAACAGGGGTTTTGCAGCTTTTCACAGGTCTCACTCGATCGAGTGAAGTGGACCTTGACGCATCGGTCGGCTCATCGGCCCGGTGATCTTATGCTCCGGTGAGCCCGTACCTGCGTACCCACACGATCGACGGGTGCGTCGTGGTGGAACTCAGCGGGGAGATCGACATCGTCGCGGCGATGGAGATCATTCCGCTGCTCGACGCGCTGACCCGCGCCCCGGGCCCCGGTCTCGTCGTCGACCTGGGCCCCGTCGACTTCATCGACTGTTCCGGACTCGCCGTCCTGTGCCGGCTGCGGAGCCGGGTCCACGGCCACGGCGGGCAATTGCAGTTCGTCTGCGCCCGCCCCCCGACCCTCAGGATCCTGCGCGCCACCGGGCTGATGAGGGCCTTCCGCCCGGTGCCGAGCGTGGAGGAGGCGCTCGCCCGGATCGGGCGGTCGTGACCGCCCGGTCCACACGGTCCCGGGTCAGTCCGAGCAGACGGCCGTGACGAACTCGGCGACCCGCTCCTGCGGCAGGTGGCGGGCCACGTCGGCCTCGCTGATCATGCCGATGAGACGGTGTGCGGGATGGTCGATCACCGGCAGCCGGCGCACCCGGTACTCCTCCATCAGTTCCAGCACCCGGTCGATCTGCTCGTCCCCCTCGATGATCTGCGGCCGGCCCATGGCCAGCTCACCGCAGGAGACCTCGGACGGGTCGCGCCCCTCGGCGACGCACTTCAGCACGATGTCCCGGTCGGTGACGATGCCGACCAGCACGTCGTCGTCCCCGCAGATCGGCAGCGCGCCGATGTCCTGCTCACGCATGATCCGGGCCGCGTCGGCGAGGCTCTCCCGCTCCCCGACGCACATGGCGCCGGGATGCATGATGTCCAGTGCGGTGGTCATGACGGCGCCTCCTTGTGGCAGGGACCGATTTCCTTTGGCTCCATCGTCACCCTGGTGGAGTAGTTCCGCGATAGGGAGCACGCTGGAAGGAGACACCGGGACCGCTGGAGGTGTTCCGTCATGCAGACCCTCGTCGGATGGCACATCGAGATGGACTTCCGGGAGGACGGCGCGAGGACGAAGGCCGCCGCGCTGCTCCGCCTTCCGGACGGCACGGAGGTCAGGTCGCACGGCCACGCCAACCGGCATCCCTCCGACCCGGACCAGGAACGGGTCGGCGAGGAACTCGCGGCGGCCAGGGCGCTCAACGACCTCGCGCGTCAGCTCCTCGGCAAGGCCGCGCACGAGATCGAGGAGGTCACCCACGTGCCCGCGCATCCCAGGATCTGAGCCCGCGGGGCCCTCACAGCCAGCCGCGCCGTTTGAAGACCAGGTAGAGGCTGACGCACACCACGCCCATGAGCAGGATCGCGAAGGGGTACCCGAGCAGCCAGTGCAGCTCGGGCATGTGGTCGAAGTTCATGCCGTAGATGGTGCCGACGAGCGTGGGCGCGAAGAGGATGGCGGCCCAGGCGGAGATCTTCTTGATCTCCTCGTTCTGCTCGAAGCCGGCCTCCGCCAGCGCCCGCATCTCGGCGTTCTGCTGCTGCGCGACCAGGGTCGCGTTGAGGGTGAGCAGGTCCCCGAGCGCCTGCCGGAAGCCGTCCACGCGCTCGATGGTGTGCGTGACGTGGTCGGCGACGTCGCGCAGGTAGCGCTGGAGTTCCTCGTCCGTCCCGTACTTCACGAAGCCCGCCTGCAGGCCGTCCAGCATCGGGATGAGCGGGCGGGTGGCGCGCTGGAACTCCAGCACCTCCTGGGAGAGCTCGTAGATCCGGCGGGAGACCTGGGGGTCGCCGCCGAAGACCTGGATCTCGCTCTCCTCCATGTCCTTCTCGACCCCCGCGACGACCGGTGCGTAGCCGTCGACGACCGTGTCGAGTATCGCGTAGAGCACCGCCTCCGCCCCGAGCGTCAGCAGCTCGGGGTTGCTCTCCATGCGGCGCCGTACGGCGGACAGGTCGGGAGCCGCACCGTGGCGGACGGTCAGGACGAAGCCGGGGCCCACGAAGATGTGCAGCTCGGCGAAGTCGACCTCCTCCGGGGCGTCCAGGTAGCGGGCGGCGCGGAGCACGACGAAGAGGGTCTCCCCGTACCGCTCCAGCTTGGGGCGCTGGTGGGCCTGGATGGCGTCCTCCAGGGCCAGCGGGTGCAGGTCGAACTCCTTCGCCAGCGAGACCAGCTCGGCCTCGCTCGGCCGGTAGAGCCCGATCCAGGCCATCGCGCCGGGCTCGGCGCGCAGCTGCGTGTACGCCTCGGCGAGCGAGGAGGGCGTCGCGATGCGCCGGCCGTCCCGGTACAGGGCCGCGTCCATCACGCTGCTCACGGCGACGGCCGCGGGGCCCGCGATCCGCGGCTCCAGGGGGCCCTCCCCCTCGTCGGCCGGCGAGGGGGAGGGCTGGGCGGGACGGGCCGACCTGGCCGTCCTGGCCCTCTCCTTCGCCGAGTTCCTCAGTGCGCGCAGGGCACGCAGTCGACGCCCGGACACCGGCAGCACCCCCTCTTTCGGGCCTTCCGAGCAGGGTAGCCCGAGCCCGCCGGGGAAACGGCCGCACCGCGCACCCGGTACCCGGCGCCGCCGCGGGGTCAGGCGTCCCGGCCCCGGTCCTGATCCCCGCTGCCGCGCCCGTACGCGTCCAGGATCCGGCCGATCGTGCGCTCGAACCAGGCGTCCATGTCGACCGCCGGGCCCGCGTTCGCCAGCGCCGCGGCCAGGCGCGGGTACGCGCCCCCGCCGACCCGGTCCGTCAGGTACGCCAGGCGCGCGGCCTGTTCCTCCAGCGGCGTCCACGGCAGGGCCCGGCTGCGCTCCTGGGTGGCCACCTCGTTGCCCACGTACGTCATGACGGTGCCGTGGACCATCGCGAGCAGCTCCATCTTGGTGGCGTCGTCCTCGTCCAGGCCCTCCAGGGCGGCGAGGCAGTGCTCCAGGTAGCGCAGGCCGTTGGGGCTGAAGCCGTGGACGGAGGTGTACAGCCGCGGCACCCAGGGGTGGCGGCGCAGCAGGTCACGGCTGGCCCGGGCCAGGGCCATCAGGTCCGCGCGCCAGTCGCCGGAGGGTTCCTCGGGGAGTTCGTACTCGCCGGTGACGGCGTCGACCATCAACTCGTGCAGGTCCTCCTTGCGGGGCACGTAGTTGTAGAGCGACATCGTGCCCGCGCCGACCTCGGCCGCCACGCGCCGCATCGACACCGCGTCGATGCCCTCGGCGTCGGCGATCCGCACCGCGGCCGCGGCGATCTCGGCGCGGCTGTGGGCGGGCCTCGGGCCCCTGGCCGCCCGTTCCGGGCGGGTCCAGATCACCTCGGGGGCGGCGGGTCGCCCGGTGCTGGCTGGCATCGATCATCACCTCGTCCACCATGGTAGTTACGTACGGCGTACGGAGTGGGGTATGGTGCCGTACATGGAAACTACGTACGCTGTACTCAGTGAGGGGCTGGAGAAGGGCTTCGGCGAGGTGCGCGTCCTGCGCGGGCTGGATCTGGCGGTGCCGGCGGGCCGCGTCTGCGGGCTCCTCGGGCCGAACGGGGCGGGGAAGACCACGGCCGTACGGCTGCTGACCACGCTGCTCGTCCCCGACGCGGGCACCGCGCGGGTCGCCGGGCACGACGTGGTGCGGGAGCCGGCCGCGGTGCGCCGTGCCATCGGCGTCACCGGTCAGGAGGCCTCACTGGACGAGGAGCTGTCAGGCCGGGAGAACCTGCGGCTGTTCGCCCGGCTGCAACGGCTGCGCGGTGCCCCCGGGCGGGCGCGGGCGGACGAACTCCTCGCCGGGGCCGGCCTGGAGGACGCCGCCGACCGGCCCGTGCGCGGTTACTCCGGCGGCATGCGACGGCGCCTCGACCTCGCGGTGAGCCTCCTCGCGCGGCCCCGGGTGCTCTTCCTCGACGAGCCCACCACCGGACTCGACCCGACCGCGCGGGAGGGCGTCTGGCGGGCGGTGCGCACGCTCGCCGACGAGGGCACGACGGTGCTGCTGACCACCCAGTACCTGGAGGAGGCCGACCGGCTGGCCGACGACATCGCGCTGGTGGACGGGGGCCGGGTCACCGCCCGCGGCACACCGGCCGAGCTCAAGGCCCGCATCGGCTCCTCCGCAGAGGTCGTGGTGGGCGAGGCCGGCGCGGTGGCCGGCGCGGCCGTCGTCCTGCGGTCGCTGACGGGCGCCGAGCCGGTGCTGGACCACGGTCGCCGCACGGTCGGGGTGGTCAGCGACGACCCGGCGCTCACGCTGCCGCGCATCGTGCTCGCCCTGGACGCGGCCGGCGTCCCGCTGGTGGACGCGAGCCTGCGGCCGCCCACCCTCGACGAGGTGTTCCACCGGCTGACCGGCGGCGCCGCCCCGCTCCTGCCCGTCCCGTCCACCGGTCCCGCGAAGGAGGAGGCCGCATGACCGCGCTCGCGCGACGAGGGGACGGCGGTGCCCTGGCCGACGGGCTGGCGATGCTCGGCCGCCATCTGCTGCGGGTGCGCCGGGCCCCCGGGCTGTTCGTCCTCACCCAGGCGATGCCGCTGATCCTGCTGCTCTTCTTCGGCTACGTCTTCGGCAGTGCGCTCACCCTCCCCGGGGACGCCGGGTACCGCTCCTACCTCCTGCCGGGACTGTTCACCGCCGTCGCCGCCGGCGGGCTGATGACCGGCATGATGCAGGCCGCGCAGGACGCGCAGCGGGGGGTCGCCGACCGCTTCCGCACCCTGCCGATGAGCCGGGCCGCGGTGCCGCTCGGCCAGGCGGCCGCCGATGCACTGGTCACCGCCGCCGGGCTGGTGCCGCTGGCCCTGGTGGGGTGGGCGGTGGGCTGGCGCGTCGAGACGGGCGCGGGTCAGGTGCTCGGCGCGTACGGCCTGCTGCTGCTCTTCCGCTTCGCCACCTGCTGGGCCGGGATCCATCTCGGGCTGCTGCTGCGCGACGAGGAGGCGGCGGCGCAGCTCGGCAGCGCCACCTTCGTGCTGCAACTGGTCTCCGGCGCCTACGTTCCCACCTCCGGTATGACGGGCTGGCTGCGCGCCGTCGCCGAGTGGAATCCGCTCAGCGCCGTGGCCGCCGCCTGCCGCGGGCTCTTCGGCGGACCGGCCGCCCGGATCGCCGACGCCCCGGGGGCGGCGTGGCCCATGGCCCATCCGCTCGCGGCGTCGGTGGGCTGGTCGCTGGCACTGCTCGCGGTCTTCGTCCCCCTGGCGATACGGCGGTACGCACGCGGGGGGCGCTGACCGGGGCCGACGAGTAATCTGATTCGCGGGGGACACGGGGGCGTACTCCGGAGGTCTTGATGGACGTCCCGGTGCTCTTCGGCCGGTCTCTCCCCGCACCGCCCGTTCCCGCGGGGGCCGCCGCGCGCCCCGAGGACCCGTCCCCGCCGGGCGCGCTCCTGTGGCCGTCCACCCTCCCTTCCCGTTCCGGCCACGAGCCCGGATGGGCAGCGGACGGCACGCTCTCCTTCTTCCCGTGACGCCGTGAGCGGCGTTCGCCGAGTGGGAAGAACAAGAACGGTGAGCGGAGCGTAACGTTGCGGGCGGATACGGAGTGGCTGGCCATGGGGACTCCCGAGGAACGCGTGGACGCGGGCGTGGCGGACGCCGTCACGTTGCTGCTCGACGCCGAGGGGCGGCTGCTGAGCTGGCCGCCCGCCGCCGAGCGGCTGCTCGGCCGGCGGGCCGCGGACGTCATCGACACCCCCGCGGTGGATCTGCTCGCCCCGGAGGACGCGGCGCGGCCGCCGGAGATCGCCGAGCGCTGCCGCACCGAGGGCGGCTGGACGGGTGTGCTGCGGCTCCGCCGTGACGACGGCATGAGGGTCACGCTGGGCGTACGGGTGGCCGGGCTCCCGGAGGGGATCGGCGGCACGTCCGTCCGCTGGATGGTCCTGGCGGCGGAGTCCCGCAGCACCGCCCGCTCCGTGGCGTCCGGGATGACCCCGGCGATGCTGGAACGGATCGTGGGCCAGACGCCGATCGGGCTGGCCGTGGTCGACACCGAACTGCGCTGCGTGTGGTCGAACGCGGCACTGGAGCGCTTCGGGGGCGGCCCCTCCCAGGAGCGGCTGGGGCGCCGGCTCGGGGAGATCCAGCCGGGCCTGAACGCCACGGTCCTGGAGGCGCAGATGCGGCAGGTCCTGGAGACGGGCGTGCCGGTGATCGACTACGAGCACGTCGGGCGGTTCCGCACCGATCCACGCCGTGAGAAGGCGCATTCGATGTCCTTCGTGCGGCTGGAGGACGAGCGTGGCGTCCCGGTAGGCGTCTGCTACTCCGTGGTCGACATCAGCGACCGCTGGCGGGCCCGGCAGCGGCTGTCGCTGCTGGACCGGGCCAGCGAGCACATCGGCCGCACCCTGGACGTGATGCACACCGCGCAGGACCTGGCGGACGTGGTCGTGCCCGACCTCGCCGACTACGTCGCCGTGGAGTTGCTGGAGTCGGTCATCAAGGGCGCGGAGCCGCAGCCCGGCCCGCTGGGGGACGCCGTCACCGTGCCGCTGCGCCGCGCCGGGATGCGGGCGGCGCGGCAGGGCGAGCCCGAGCCGGCGTTCGGCATCGGGGCGCTCTCCGCCTACCTGGAGGACACCCCGCCCATCCGGTGCCTGACCGACGGCACCTCCTGGCTCAGCTCCCGGCTGGACCCGCTGGAGCTGGAGTGGGCCGCAGGACCCGCCGGCGGCCGCGCGCTCCACTTCGGCGAACTCGGGCTCCACACGGCGATGGTGGTGCCGATCCGCGCCCGCGGGGTCACCCTCGGCGTGACCCTCTTCTTCCGGGTGCGCCGTGCCGACCCCTTCGACGGGGAGGACCTGCGCCTGGCCGAGGAGGTGGTGGCCAGGGCCGCGGTCTGCCTGGACAACGCGCGCCGCTACACCCGCGAGCGGGACGCCGCCCTCGTGCTGCAGCGCAGCCTGCTGCCGCACACCTTCCCGCCGCAGGAGGCGGTGGAGGTCGCCACCTACTACCGCCCGGCCGACGAGCTGTCGGGCGTGGGCGGCGACTGGTTCGACGTCATCCCGCTGTCCGGGGCCCGGGTCGCGCTCGTGGTGGGCGAGGTGGTGGGCCACGGCATCGAGGCGGCCGCGACGATGGGCCAGTTGCGCACGGCGGTACGGACCCTGGCCGACCTCGACCTGCCACCCGAGGAACTGCTGGCGCACCTGGACGACCTGGTCGTCCAGGTCTCCCGGGAGGCCGGGGAGTCCGCGACCGTCGGGGTGGGCGGCAGCGCGCTCGGGTCGAGCTGCCTGTACGTGACGTACGACCCGGTCAGCAGGCACTGCGTCATGGCCAGCGCCGGGCACCTTCCGCCGGCCGTGCTCCGGCCCGCCGGCGAGCGGTGCGGGGCCGAGGGCGGGGAGGCCGTCCGCTTCCTCCAGCTGCCCATCGGGCCCGCGTTGGGTCTGGGCGGACTGCCCTTCGAGGCAGCCGAGTTGACGATGGAGGAGGGCAGCGTCCTCGCGCTGTACACGGACGGCCTGGTCGCGCCGGCGGACGGCGCGGGCGACGTGCCGGACAGCGGGCGGAGCCGGCTGCGGGCCGCCATGGAGGCCGAGGACCTGCCGCTGGACGCGTTGTGCCGCAGCGTCGTCGACGAACTGGCCCCCGCCCGCCCGCACGACGACGTGGCGCTGCTGCTGGCCAGGACCCGCTGTCTGGACATCGGCCGGGTCGCCTCCTGGGACCTGCCCACCGACCCCGCGGTCGTGGGCCGGGCCCGCGAGCTGTCCACCCGGCAGCTGGAGGACTGGGGCCTGGGCGACCTCACCTTCACCACCGAACTGGTCGTCAGCGAGCTGGTCACCAACGCGATCCGGCACGGCTCCGGTCCGATCCGCCTGCGGCTGATCCTGGAGCGGGCGCTGACCTGCGAGGTCTCCGACGCCAGCAGCACCTCCCCGCACCTGCGGCACCCCCGCACCACCGACGAGGGCGGTCGCGGGCTGTTCCTGATCTCGCAGTTCGCCCAGCGGTGGGGCACCCGTTACACCGACGACGGGAAGATCATCTGGGCCGAGCAGTTCCTCGACGGGCACGGCCCCGACGTCGGCATCGACATCGGCATCGACACGGTCACCGTGCGCGAACCGGCCTGACACCGGACGCCCCCCCGCGCGCTCCTTCGTTCACCTGTACGCCTCGGCGAGGTCGCCGGGGCGTCGTGCTCCAGGTTGAGGGGTCGAGATGGTCCAGACCTATTGACCACCTGGTCCAGACCTTTCTACTCTGCCAGGGAACTGTGGTGGGCATGACATGGAGTCAACCGCCCACCAGGCGGCACTGGTTTCCCCGTCGGCCCCCACTCGAGGAGCACCCCTTGAGCACTGGAGACACCCCACGCACTCCACGCACCAGACGCATCAGGACCACAGCCGCCGCGGGGCTCACCGCGCTGCTGCTCCCGTTCGCCGCGCTCGTCGGTCTGGCCACGCCGGCCCACGCCGCGGGTACCACCGCCACGTACACCAAGACCCAGGACTGGGGCACGGGGTTCGAGGGCAAGTGGACGATCACCAACAGCGGCACCTCGTCCATCAGCAGCTGGACCGTCGAGTGGGACTTCCCCGCCGGCACGTCGGTGACCTCGGCGTGGGACGCCGACGTGACCGCCTCCGGCACCCACTGGACCGGCAAGAACAAGAGCTGGAACGGCACGCTGGCCCCGGGCGCCAGCATCAGCTTCGGCTTCAACGGCACCGGTAGCGGCAGCCCGAGCGGCTGCAAGCTCAACGGCGGTTCCTGCACCGGCGGTGGCGGCGGCGACCCGACGCCCACCCCCACCCCGACTCCGACGCCCACCCCGACCCCGACGCCCACGCCGACCCCGACGCCGACCCCCACCGGCCCCGCGGGGAACAAGATCCGCCTCGGCTACTTCGCCGAGTGGGGCGTCTACGGCCGCAACTACCACGTCAAGAACCTGGTGACCTCCGGCTCGGCGAGCAAGCTGACCCACATCAACTACGCCTTCGGCAACGTCACCAACGGCCAGTGCGCGATCGGCGACTCCTACGCCGACTACGACAAGGCCTACACCGCCGACCAGAGCGTCGACGGCGTCGCCGACACCTGGGACACCGGCGCCCTGCGCGGCAGTTTCAACCAGCTGCGCAAGCTGAAGAAGCAGTACCCGAACATCAAGATCCTCTGGTCCTTCGGCGGCTGGACCTGGTCCGGCGGCTTCGGCCAGGCGGCCGCCAACCCGACCGCCTTCGCCAACTCCTGCTACAACCTGGTCGAGGACCCGCGCTGGGCCGACGTCTTCGACGGCATCGACATCGACTGGGAGTACCCCAACGCCTGCGGCCTGTCCTGCGACACCAGCGGGGCCTCGTCCTTCAAGACCCTGATGTCCGCGCTGCGCACCAGGTTCGGCTCCAACAACCTGGTCACCGCGGCCATCACCGCCGACGGCACCAACGGCGGCAAGATCGACGCGGCCGACTACGCGGGCGCCGCCCAGTACGTGAACTACTACAACGTGATGACGTACGACTACTTCGGCGCCTTCGACGCGGACGGCCCGACCGCCCCGCACTCCCCGCTCACCTCCTACAGCGGCATCCCGATCGCCGGCTTCTACTCCGACGCGGCGATCCAGAAGCTGAAGAGCAAGGGCATCGCGTCGAACAAGCTCAATCTGGGCATCGGCTTCTACGGGCGCGGCTGGACCGGCGTCACGCAGTCGGCGCCGGGCGGTTCCGCGACCGGCGCCGCTCCCGGTACGTACGAGGCGGGCAACGAGGACTACAAGGTCCTCAAGAACACCTGCCCGGCCACCGGCACCGTCGCGGGCACCGCGTACGCGCACTGCGGCAACAACTGGTGGAGCTACGACACCCCGTCGACCATCGCGGGCAAGATGGCCTACGTGAAGAACCAGGGCCTCGGCGGCGCGTTCTTCTGGGAGTTCAGCGGCGACACCGGCAACGGTGAGCTGATCACCGCGATCAACAACGGTCTGAGCTAGTCCTCAGGAGCCGGGCCGTACGGGCCGGAGGGGCGGAATCGTGACCGCTCCTCCGGCCCGGTCGCGTCGGGGCGGGGCGGCGTGCGTCAGCCGGTGGCGCAGGACGCGCCGTCGAGGGTGAAGCCGGTGGGCGGGGCGGAGACGCCGGGCCGGGTGCCGACCAGCCCGAAGCTGACCGAACCGCCCGCCCGCACCGACCGGTTGTAGCCCTTGGCCCGGGCGGTGACCGATCCATCGCGCTGGGCGAAGTCGGCGTCCCACATCTGCGTGACGCGCCGGCCGTCGGAGTACCTCCAGCCGACCCTCCAGTCGTCGAGGTCCTTGCGGGTCGTCAGGGTGACCGTGGCCTGGAAGCCGTCGTACCACTGCTCGTTCACCTCGTAGGTGATCGTGCAGGACGGCGCCGGTTTCACCGGGGCGTCGTGCGCGGGCGGCGCGGCGGAGGACGGTGCGCGATCGGCGGCGGGGATGGTGTGCTCGGCGGCGGAGGGCCCGATCTCCTCGGGGAACGGCGCGCTCTCGGCGGGCTCCGGTGCTCCGGAGGCGCCCGGCGACGGCAGCGGGGGGAAGCCGGAACCGTCCGGGGCGGTGCCGTCCTTGCCGCCCTGGGCCGTCGGAAGGGCCTGGGCGGACCGGGGGGCGGAGTCGTCGGTGGTGACCAGGGCCGTCAGGCAGATCACGGCGGCCAGCACCGCGACCGCCCCGGCCACGGCGGCCCTGCCCCCGGGGACGCGGGTCCTGGCCCGCGCGGCACGGGCGGCGCGCGCGGCCCGCCGCGACGGCGGGGCCGCGGCGGCGTCCCGGCCGGCGGTCCGGCGCCGGGCCTCCAGATAGGCGGGCCCCGCCCAGCCCAGCACCCCTTCGGCCAGTGCCTCGGGCAGTCCGCCGCCGAACGGGGTCAGGCACACGGCCGCCCGCGCGCACTCGGCGCACCCGCGCAGGTGCCGGCGCAGGTCCTCGGGTGCCGCCTCGACGGGCATCCGGGTGGCCGCGTCCAGCAGCCGGGCGTACCCCTGGCACTCGTCGGAGGGCGGTTCCTCCTGGTGGGCGCGGAGGCAGCGGTCGCGGAAGTCCTCGCGGGCCCGGTCGATCTCCCGCTCCACCGCGGTGACGTCGACGCCCAGCGCGTGTGCGGTCACGGCCGCGGGGCGGCATTCGACCTCGGTGGACCACAGCAGTGCCGCGTCCGGTTCCGTCATGGCGCGCAGTCCGCGCAGGGCCAGCGGTTCCGGGCGCGGTGCCCTGCCCCGGCGTGCGGCGCGTTCCGCGTTGAGCCAGATGCGGAACTCCGGCTGCAGGCTGTCGCCCTCGCCCCGGGCCTGCCAGGACGCGGCGGTGTCCCGTACGGCGGTCAGCAGCAGCGGCAGGGGCGGCAGGCCCGGGCCGGGTGTGCCGTCCGCCGCGTCGGGTGTCAGGTCCAGGCCGCGGTCGAACGCGTCGGCGGCCAGCCGGCCGCCGTCCTCGGGGGAGAGCGAGCACAGCTGGGCGAAGCACAGCGCTTCCGCCCAGTACTCGGACAGCGGTACGGCCTCGGGGACCGGGGCTGGGGCAGTCATCGAGTGGTGAACCAACCCTTCGGCGTCGGGAAGGCGGTTGCGCCTGCGCCTGGTGGTGCGGGGAGCCTTTCACGGTTTCCACACAAGTAGCAAGGCGCGACTTCGTTTGCCGAAGGGGTAGTTGGGGCGTGAGCGGTGATGTCCGCTTCTGCCCCCTCGTGAACGGCGGGATCAGCCGTGGTGGACGAAGCGGGCGGCGACCGAGAGGGTCGCGGCGCCCTTGATCATGCCCATCCGGTTCCAGGTGAGGCCGAAGTCGGCCCGGTCGACGACCGCATCGGCGGTGAGCACGACGGCGTCGGCGGAGGAGGACTCGACGCGCCCGGTGAGGGCGAGCGGGCGGGTGGTGCCGCGGACGGTCAGCTCGCCGTCGACGGAGAGGGCGCCGTCGGTGCCGGCGGTGACCCGGCGGGCGGTGTAGACGATCGCCGGGTGGGTCGCGACGTCGAGGAAGTCGGCGGAGTGCAGGTGGGTGTCGCGCTGCTTGTTGCCGGTGTCCAGGGAGGCGGCGTCCACGGTCAGGGTGCCCTGCCCGGTGCCGTCGGCCGCGAGTTCGCCCTCGCCGCCGACCTGGGTGAACGCGCCCTTCACGGTGGCCATGCCCCACATCGTCCGGTGCGTGAGCCGCACGGCCGAGCCCGCGGGGTCGAGGGCCCAGGAGCCCGTGTGCAGACCGGTGGGGGTGGTCGTCGAGTCGCTCATGGGGTGTCGCACCCTTCAATAGCTCGCCAGATATTAAGTAGCCAGTTAGACAATAGCTGGCGTTGGTACCCTGGGCAATGTGACGGCGGAGATCCACGCGGAGACGGACGGCCGGTGCCCGGACACCGCCGACCTGCACCTGCTCGCGCGGTGGGACGCGCTGCAATCGGGCTTCCGGCGGCTCACGGACCAGTTGCTGGCGGACGTCGAGGCGCGGTCGGGGCTGGCCCCGTCCTCGTTCCAGGCGCTGTGGTTCCTGATGACGACGCCGGAGCGGTCGGCGCCGATGTACCGGCTCGCGGGGACGCTGGGCTTCACCACGGCGGGCACCACCAAGGTCGCCGACCGCCTCACGGAGGCGGGGCTCATCGAACGCCGTCCCTGCCGGGAGGACCGGCGCGTCACCCTGGCGGTGCTGACCGAACGCGGCCTTCAGGTGGCGATGACGGCGGCGCTCACGCTGGCCGACGCGCTGCGTGAGCGCGTGGTCGGGCCGCTGGGCGGTGCGGAGCGGTTCGACGCGCTCGCGGCGGCGGTCACCGCCGTCGACCCGGAGCCGCCGTCCCGGCCCCCGTGCGGGGGCTGAGGCTCAGGCCCGGACGGTGACCGAGCGGGGGTCGAAGCCGTAGGGCAGTTCGAGGCGGTGGGCGCGCATCAGGGCGTCGTCGGCGAGGAGTTCCTGGGTGCGGCCGTCGGCGACGACGGTTCCGCCGCTGAGGACGACCGAGCGCGGACACAGCTCCAGGGCGTACGGCAGGTCGTGGGTGACCATCAGGACCGTGACGTCCAGCGAGCGCAGGATGTCGGCGAGTTCGCGGCGGGAGGCGGGGTCCAGGTTGGAGGAGGGCTCGTCCAGGACGAGGATCTCCGGCTCCATGGCGAGGACGGTCGCCACCGCCACGCGGCGCCGCTGCCCGAACGACAGGTGGTGCGGCGGCCGGTCGGCGAACTCCGCCATGCCGACCCGCTCCAGCGCCCTGCGGACGCAGGCCTCCAGCTCGGCGCCGCGCAGACCGGCCGCGGCCGGGCCGAAGGCGACGTCCTCGCGGACGGTGGGCATGAAGAGCTGGTCGTCCGGGTCCTGGAAGACGATGCCGACCCGGCGCCTGACCTCGGCCACGTTCTTGCGCTCGCCGACCGGGAGGCCGGCGACGGTCACCGAGCCGGCGCCCGCCTCGAGGATGCCGTTGAGGTGCAGCACGAGGGTGGTCTTGCCGGCGCCGTTGGGGCCGAGGAGGGCCACCCGCTCGCCGCGGGCGATGGTCAGGTCGACGCCGAACAGCGCCTGGTGGCCGTCGGGGTAGGCGTAGGCGAGGCCCTTGACCTCGAGCGAAGGTGTCACAGGAACCATCCCATCAGACAGACCAGCAGCGCCGCGGCCGGGAGCGCGGCGGCGTACGACCACTGGGCGCGCGAGGCGGTGACCTCGTCGATCACCGGCATGCTGCCGGCGTAGCCCCGGCTGACCATGGCCAGGTGGACGCGTTCGCCGCGCTCGTAGGCGCGGATGAACAAGGCGCCCGCGGACTTGGCGAGCACGCCCCAGTGGCGCGGGCCGCGCGCCTCGAAGCCGCGCGAGAGGCGGGCGACGCGCATCCGGCGCATCTCGTCGGTGATGACGTCCCCGTACCGGATCATGAACGAGGCGATCTGCACCAGCAGCGCCGGCAGCCGCAACCGCTGCAGGCCGAGGAGCAGTTCGCGCAGCTCGGTGGTGGACGCCAGCAGGACGGAGGCGGCGACGCCGAGAGTGCCCTTGGCGAGGATGTTCCAGGCCCCCCACAGGCCGTTCACGCTGAGGGAGAGGCCCAGCACCTCGGTGCGCGGGCCCTCGGCGACGAACGGCATGAGGAAGGCGAAGGCGACGAAGGGCACCTCGATCAGCAGCCGCCGCAGCAGGAATCCGGCCGGGACGCGCGCCACGGCGGCGACCGTGGCCAGCAGCACCGCGTACAGGCCGAAAGCCCACATCGCCGTGCGCGGGGTGGAGACCACCACCAGGACGAAGCAGAAGACCGCGGCGATCTTGCACTGCGGGGGCAGCGCGTGCACCGGCGAGTGGCCGTGCCGGTAGAGCCGGTGGGCGTGCCCCGCTCCCACGGCTAGGCCTTCTCCGCGCGCGGACGGCGGCGGACGACCCAGAAGACGCCGGTGCCGAGCGCGAGGGTGGCGCCGACGCCGATCACACCGGCGAGGCCGCCGGAGAGCCGGGCGTTGCCGACGTCCTCGGTCTGGTAGTCGGCGAGCGGGGAGTCCTTGGCCGCGTGGTCCTCGGCCTTCTTGTCGATGCCGTGGTCCGCGGCGACCTTCTCCAGGCCGTCCGGGCTGGCGGAGGCGTAGTAGCTCACGAATCCGGCGAGCAGCACGGCGGCGATCAGGCCGGCGATCCACAGCGGCCGTATGCCGCCGCGCTTGGGGGTGTTGGTCACGGCCGCCATCAGACGGTCGCCTCCTTGAGCTCCAGCGGGCGGCGCAGGTCACGGGCGCCGTGGACGAGGTCGGGGCGGACGGCGATCACGGCGCCCACCGTCGCCGCGGTGATCACCGCCTCGCCGATGCCGATCAGGACGTGCACGCCGACCATGGCGGTGAAGACCTTGCCGAGAGAGACGTCGGTCGTCCCGCCCAGCGCGTAGATCCCGGTGAAGGCGACCGCCGCCGCGGGGACGGAGAGCAGGGCCGCGACGAAGGCCGCGCCCGTCACCCCGCCACGTCCGTTCGGCAGCACCTTGACCAGCCCGCGGAAGACGGCGTAGGCGACGACCACGGTGACGATCGCCATGTCGGTGATGTTCACGCCGAGCGCGGTCAGGCCGCCGTCGGCGAAGAGCACGCCCTGGATCAGCAGGACGACGGACACGCACAGCACCCCTGTGTAGGGGCCGACGAGTATCGCCGCCAGCGCGCCGCCGAGGAGGTGGCCGCTGGTGCCGGCGGCCACCGGGAAGTTGAGCATCTGGACGGCGAAGATGAACGCCGAGACGAGTCCGGCCAGCGGCGCGGTGCGCTCGTCCAGTTCGCGCCGCGCACCGCGCAGGCTCACCGCTACGGCTGCGGCCGCGACGGCACCGGTCGCCACCGACACCGGGGCGTCGATGAATCCGTCGGGTACATGCATGGGGGAGCTCCAGGTCGGGTCCGGCAGGCGGCCGGTCGGGTCGGCGAAGCAGGGCGCTCAATCATAGGGTCTTATTGCGACCTGTTTGCAAGAGCCTGTTCGCCGCTGGAGCGCACCCCGCTCAGCCCAGCGGGCGTCCCGCCCGCAGGTTCCAGCGTCCGGACCGCCCGCTGAATTCCGTCGCCGTCAGCGGGGGCACGTCGATCCGCCAGAAGGCGGCCTCGGGCGTACCCAGGACCCGTACCGCGCACGCCCGGACGATCTCCGGCTCGACGACGGCGAGCACCCGCCCCGGCGTCGCGGCGAGCCCGTCGAGCCAGGCGCCGGCCCGGGCGCACAGCTCGCGCAGCGACTCGGCATCGTGCGGCGCGGCGTCCGGGTCGGAGAGCCAGGCGGCGACGGCCTCCGGCTCCTCGGCGCTCACCTCGGCCAGGGTCCGTCCCCGCCAGCGGCCCAGCGCCCACCCCGCGGGGGCCGTCTCCTGCGCGGCGAGGCCGAGCGCCTCGGCCGTCGCGCGGCAGCGCACGGTGGGCGAGACGAGCACCGGCCCCGCGGAGGGCAGGGAACCGGCCAACGCGCGGGCGGCGGCGAGCGCGTGCTCGTCCGGCGGCACGTCGTCGTCGAAACGCGCCTCGCGCAGCGCCGCGTTCACCACCGGTGAGATCAACATCACCCGGGTCGTCATGCACCCTCCTCGCCCTGCGGCGACCCCTCGGAATCGCCAACTGCCGCCTCATACCTGGCCGGTCGGTCGCACGGAAGCAGCTCCCGCGCGTGCCGGGGCGCACACACGCGCCCTTGGCCGGATCACCGGATCGCGGTACCGTCACGACGACATTCACGACGACACGGCGGAAGTCCGGTGCAAATCCGGCACGGTCGCGCCACTGTATGCCCAGCCCAGCGCCAGGCGAGTCAGACCCGCAGTCGTCCGACAGAGCTCCACCGACCGGGACGCGAGTTCCCACCAGGAGGTCATGCCATGGCGCAGTCCGCCGTTCCGCCGGCCGTCGCCCCTTCCGCCGTCCCCGTGACGCTGCCGATCCGGGCGATCCTGCCCTGGGCGGTCTTCTTCGGCGTCCTGATGCTGGTCCTGCTCTACTTCGTGGGTGCCGAGCAGGGGGCCACGTCCCTCCTGTCCGGTGAGAACGTCCACGAGTGGGTGCACGACGGGCGTCACCTGCTCGGCTTCCCCTGCCACTGACAGGGGCGCCGCACCGATGAACCCCGCCACCCCCGCCACCCCCGTCAACTCCGTCACCGTCAGACAGCTGCTGGTGCGGGGCATGCTGGCCGGCCTCGCCGCCGGCGTGCTCGCCCTGGTCGTCGCCTACCTGCTGGGCGAGTCCCGGGTCGACGCCGCCATCGCGTTCGAGGAGTCGCACGCCCACGAGCACGGCGGCGCCGAACCGGTCAGCCGTGCCCTGCAGTCCACCGCCGGCCTGGCCACCGGCATCCTCCTGTACGGCGTGGCGCTGGGCGGCATCGCCGCCCTCGCCTACTGCTTCGCCCTCGGGCGGATCGGCCGCTTCGGTGCCCGGCCGACGGCGCTGCTGCTGTCGGCCGCCGCGCTGGTCGCGGTGTACGTTGTGCCCTTCCTGAAGTACCCGGCCAACCCGCCGGCCGTCGGCGACCCCGACACCATCGGCAAGCGCACCACGCTGTACTTCCTGATGATGCTGCTCAGCGTGCTGCTCGCGATCGCCACCGTGATCCTCGGCAAGCGCCTCGCGCCGCGCCTGGGCAACTGGTACGCGACCGTGGCCGCCGGTGGGTTCTTCGTCCTGGCCGTGGGGCTCGCGTACGCCTTCCTGCCCGGGATCAACGAGGTGCCGGAGCACTTCCCGGCGGCGCTGCTGTGGCAGTTCCGCCTGGCGGCGCTGGCGATCCAGCTGACGCTGTGGACCTCCTTCGGGCTGGTCTTCGGCCATCTGGCCGGACGCCTGCTGGAACCGGCCCCGGCGGCCGCCCCCACGGGGCGCGACACCGTGGGCGCGGGCACGGCGGCCTCCGTCTAGGCCTCCGCCGCACCGACCGTGACCGCCCGTACGACGCTCAGTGCGTCGTGCGGGCGGTCGTGTGTGCGTCGGTCTCCGCGTCGGTCTGCGCGTCCGTCCGCGCGGAGATCAGCGCGTGCAGCCGCTCCGCCGCGGCACGGCCGAAGGCGGGGTCGTTGATGTGCGTGTCGTACTCGGCGAGTTCCACCCGGCTGCCGCGCAGCTCCTCGCGGAGGGTGCGGAACAGCACCCCGTCCACCGCACGGTCGTGGTACGGCCCGCCCGGCGCCCCGAGGGTGGACAGCCCGCGCAGCGGCAGCAGGAGCGCGGCCGGGCCGGTGGCCGCGCGCAGCTTCGCCGCGACCTGACGGCCGAGTTCGGCGCACTCGGCGGCGGAGGTGCGGATCACCGTCACCGACGGGTTGTGGACGTGGACGTGGCGGGCCCGGAAGCGGTCCGGCAGCGAGGCGAGCGGGCCGAACTTGACCATGTCCAGCGCGCCCGGGCTCACCACCTGCGGCAGCCCGGCGCGACCCGCGGTGCGCAGCCGGTCGGGCCCCGCGCCGAAGGCACCGCCCACCAGCTCGTCGGCGAGCTCGCTGAGCGTCAGGTCCAGCACCCCGCTGAACATGCCCTCACCGGCCAGTGCCTCCAGGGAGCGGCCGCCGGAGCCCACGGAGTGGAAGACCAGCACCTCGTAACCGAGTTCGGTGAGCCGCGCGCGGGCGGCGTCGACCCCCGGGGTCGTCACCCCCGCCATGCTCGCCGCCACCAGCGGCCGGTCCCCGGCGGGCGGGGCGGGTGTCCCGGCGAAGCCCCTGGCCATCCCGGCTATGGCGTCCGCCGCGTTGGCCAGGATCGGCGCCGACACCCGGTTGACGCCCGCGATGTCGACGACGCTGTACATCATGGCGATGTCCGTCGAGCCGACGTACGGGGAGACGTCGCCCGCGGCCATCGAGGAGACCATCAGCTTCGGCACGCCGAGCGGCAGCGCCCGCATCGCGCGGGTCGCGATCGAGGTGCCGCCGCTGCCGCCGATGGCCAGGACGCCGTGCAACCGTCCCTCGTCGTGCAGCCGGCGCACCACCCGCGCCGCCCCCTCGGCCATGACCGTCACCGCGGCGCCGCGGTCGCCCGCCCTGCGCAGCCGTTCGGCGTCCGCGCCCGCGGCGGACGCCACGACGCTGCGGGGGATGTCCGGGGTGACGAGGGGCTCACCGGCCACGCCCGCGTCGATCAGCACGACCTCCACGGCGCCGCGCAGCAGGCGGTCCCGCAGCCAGCCGTACTCCGTGCCCTTGGTGTCCAGCGTTCCCAGCAGCGCAACGACCGGCATGGGCAACAGTGTTGGGCCCGATCCGGGACGTGACAAGGCCTCATGGCGGGGGCACGGGGCGCAGCAGCAGGAGCGCGGTGTCGTCGGTGCGGTCGGTGGCGGGACCGTCGTAGTGCACGAGCACCTCGGCGAGTTCGTCCAGCGGGAGCCGGCCCCGGCAGGACAGGGCCACGGCCAGGGCGGCGATCGCCTCGTCCAGGTCGCCGCCGGGGGTCTCGATGAGCCCGTCGGTGTACAGCGCGAGCACCGCGCCGCGGGGCAGCGTCAGCGTGGTCGTGGGGTACTCGGCGTCCGGGTCGATGCCGAGCAGCAGCCCGGTCGGCAGGCTCAGGATGTCGGTGCGGCCGTCGGGGAAGCGCAGCAGGGCCGGCGGGTGGCCCGCGGAGGCCAGCTGCAGGGCGCCGTCGGTGAGCTGGAGGTGGGCGTAGAGGCAGCTGGTGAAGAGCCCGGTGTCGAGTTCGTCGAGCAGACGGTTGGTGCGGGACAGCACCTGGGCGGGGGAGGCGCCGGCGGTGGCGTGCGCGTGCACCGCGGTGCGCACCTGGCCCATCAGGGCGGCGGCGTTGACGTTGTGGCCCTGGACGTCGCCGATCACGGCGGCGGCGCAGGTGTCGTCCAGCCGGATCAGGTCGTAGAAGTCGCCGCCGACCTCCATGCCGCTGGTCGCCGGCAGGTAGCGGGCGGCGACCTCCAGCCCGGGCAGGGAGGGCAGGGTGTGCGGCAGCAGTCCCGACTGGAGGCTGTGCGCGAGGTGGTGCTTGGCGTCGTAGATCCGGGCCCGGTCCAGGGCCTGGGCGATCAGCCCGCTGAGCGAGGTCAGGGCGGCCCGTTCGTCGGCGGGGAAGGAACGCTCCCGGGCGAAGGCGAGGATGCAGCAGCCCACGGGACGGCCGGAGGCGATCAGCGGCAGGAACGCCCAGGCCGCCATGCCCGACTGCAGGTCCAGGTCCGGGTAGGTCCTTATGAGGTCCTCGCGTGAGCCGAAGAAGCTGGGGACTCCGCTGGTCAGGGCCCTGGTCGCCGGGAGGCGCGCGGTGAGCGCGGTGCCGTCCAGGGCCGCCATGACCTCGGGCCGGTAGCCGCGGTCGCCGATGACGCGCAACCGGCCGCCCTCCGCGACGCACAGCACGAAGGCGTCGGCTCCGATGGCGGCCGGGAAGAGGTCGGCGACCAGGCGGACGACGTCGTCCACGCCGACGGCCTCGGTGAGGGCCGTCGCGAGGTGCATGAGGTGGTAGATCGCCCCGATCCGGATCGGCACCGCGGCCTCGTCGTAGGGCGCGGCCCACGGGGCGGGACCCGCACCCGCGTCGGTGGGGGAGATCCGCACGCTGACCCCGGTCGCGTCCGGATAGAGCTGGACGAGCAGCCAGTGGTCGGGCGGTCGCAGGGCGGTGAACGAGACCGGCTGTCCGCTGAGCACGGCGGCGCGGTAGCGGTCCTCGTGGGCGGGATCGCGCAGCCAGCGCAGGCTCTCCCAGGGGAAGGTGCCCACGAGCCGCTCGACGGGCACGCCGACCAGCTCGGCAGCGCGGGGGGTGACGTAGGTGAGCCGACCGTCGAAGTCGAGCGCACAGGCGCCCTCGGGCAGCCGCCGGGCCCAGTCCGCCGCGGCCAGTGCCTGGTCCGGGTCCACCGGGACCACCCGCGCGGTCCGCAGCACGCGCGGCTCGGGCCCCGGCAGGATCGGCTCCCCGCCGGCGCCGGCCCGTGCGAGCTGGCCGGAGAGGCGCTCGCGGGCGTGCTCCAGCAGCGCGCGCTCCGCGGGCGGCGCCTCGGCGGGGCGCGGCCGGGACCAGATCAGCACCAGCGTGCCGAGCACGGCCTCGCCGTCGGTGAGCGGGGCGGCCACCATGGACAGGTCGTACGGCATGACCAGGGCCGTGCGCGGATAGCGGTCGGCCAGTTCCTCCCGGGAGCCGATCCGGATCGTCCGGCCCTCCCGTACGGCGTCGGCCACCGGGGTCGAGCGCTCCAGGGGCAGCCGCGACCAGGGCATCGACAGCTCCCGGGGTGCCCCGGTGATGACCTCCATGCCCAGCGCGCGGCCCTCGGGCATCATCAGGAAGACCGCACCGACATGGGCGCCCGTCTCACGCACCACTTCGGCGAGCACCTGGTCCAGCAGCTCCCGCGCGGGGGCAGTCACCACCATGTGTGGCTCCACCATCGGGCCGACACCACCTATAAGGGGACGATACGCCCCTCCCCGCCCCGCCTCCTCTTGCCGGAAGCGGCGCCCTGGCGACGGGCGCGTACGCCCGCGCCCCCGGCTGCCGCCGGGCGACGGGGCCCCGACCGGTGGGCCGGGGGGATGGGTGCCGTTGGTGCGCGGAGGTGCTGCGCCGCGGCGGGGCGACAGACGGTCGCCCGAGGCCGCCGGGGTTGCCCGGGCCATGGGCCGCGCCGGGCGGGTGTCGTCGACGTGGCGGCCCAGGTGGGGCGGGACCGTCAGGCACGGCGGGCGCGTACGCCCGCGTCCCCGGCTGCCGCCGCGCGGCGCACGACGGGGCGGGTGACGGTGCGCGGCAGCGAAGCGGTCACGGGTGCACCTCGCCGACCGTGACCGTGGGCGGGACGACGGCGGGTCCGCGGCCGAGCCGTGTGGCCCCCCGGCCCGGCGCCTCGACGGCGCGCTCCGGCCGGCTTTGCCGGGGTGACGCGTGCGACAAGGCGGGTGGGCCCGACACCGGGCCGCCCCACGGCGACGTCGTCTGCCCGGGCGCCGGGGGCCCGGCCGGCCGCGGGAGGACGGGCGCGGCGGGGCGGCTGCGCCGCGGTGGGGCGACAGACGGCCTCCCGGCGGCCGCCGGGGCCGCGTCGGGCGGGGGCGTGCGGGATCGGGTGGTTGCCCCCGCGGAGCGGGTCAGCGGGCCGGGGCGGCCCGGGTGGCGGCGATCGCGCCGCCGGCCTGGTCGGCGAGGGTGACGGCGACCAGACGGGCCTGGCGGGAGGGGACGGTGCCGGGGGTGGGGAGCAGCATGAAGCGGCCGTGGAAGTGGCCGTTGTGGAAGACGCGGAGCTCGACCTCCTGGTCCGGCAGTCCCAGCGCGTCCGCGTCCCAGGGGCGGCGGCCCCGCACCACGGTGCCGTCCTGCTCGAGCCGCGGCGGGTGCCCGACGAGGGTGCCGTACTCGAAACGGCAGCCGCGCAGGTGGAGCAGGCTGACCAGCTGGTCGCGGACGTGCTCGACCACGACGTGCGGGGAGACCGCGGACTGGGCCAGCCGTGCCGTCTCGTGGATGCGCGCGAGGTGGTCGGCGTCGGTGATCGCGATCACCGCGAGCCGCCTGGTGCGGGCGGCGAGCTGGGAGACGGCCAGGCCCACGGCGAGCAGCAGGACCGCCGTCGCCACGTCGCCCGGCCCGCTGATGGTGAACCGCTCGTAGGGCGGGGCGAAGAAGAAGTCGAACCAGGCCGCCGCGGACAGCGCCGCGAGCGCCCCGGCGCGGCGGCTGCCGAGGACGGCGACCGCCACGACCGCGACCACCAGCACCAGGGCCACGAGCGTGTTGGACACCTGGGTGCGGAAGGGCACGAGCACCAGGCACACCAGCGGCGGCAGGAGGAGCGCGGCGGGCAGGGCGAGCCGCGTCGGGTGGGGGAACGGGAAGGAAGAGCGCGTCATGGTCATCGCCTCCGTCGAAGGGGCCTGCCGGGCCCCCGGGGTCACCGCAGTGGCGTGGCGGCGTGCAGGGGAAGCCGCCAGGCGTTGCGGCGGTGCACGTCGTCGAGGACCTCGTGGAGCGGGGAGCGGGGTACGGCGAGCACCGGGCAGGCCGCGTGGACCAGGCAGTGCCGGGCCACCGAGGGGCTCAGCAGGCGGCGCAGCCGGCCGCGGCGTCCGGCGCCGACGACCAGCAGGTCGTCCGGGCGGTCCGCGACGTGGGTCAGCGCCCATCCCGCGGGCCCGCGGACGAGGAGCGCGCGCAGGGGGAGGTCCGCCGGGAGGCCGCCGAAGGCGGACTCGACGGCGCCGACCAGCTGCTGCCGGGCCCGGTCCTGCCACTCCCGCAGCAGCGGCGGGCAGGGGGAGCGCCGGTAGGCGAACTCCCCGCCCGGCGGTTCCCAGGCGAGCACGGTGACCAGCACCGCGCCCGTGCGGCGTGCCTCGGCGGCGGCCCGGTGCAGCGCCGTGAGGCTGCCGAGGGAGCCGCTCACCCCGACCACCACGCGGTGGTTTCCGGCGTCATCCATGCCGTCCATGGAAGACCCGGGCGGGGTGCCGCGGGGGCTTCTTGTCGTCCTCTTGTCGCCGGGCGGCGCACCCCTGACGCCGCCCTGACCCGCCGGTCCCGACCCGCCGGGGTTCAGGCCGGATAGGCGTGCGCCTGGGCCGCCTTGACGGTGGCCCACACCTCGGCGCCGGGGTGCAGCCCGAGTTCGGCGGTGGCCACCGTGGTGAGGTCGGCGGCGAGCGGGAGTTCGCCCTGGACGTCGACGCGGATCTGGTCGCCGTGCGACTCCAGGCCCGCGACCCGGCCGTGCCACAGGTTCCGGGCGCTGGAGCCGGTGGGGCGGTCCCGGTGGAGGGTGACGGCGCCGGGCGGGAAGGCCACGAAGGCCGGGCCGGAGAGTTCCTCGGTGGTGGTGATGGCCGGTCCGCCGTCGATCCGTACGGTGTGCCCCTCGGCCCGGCCCCGGTAGAGGTTGAGGCCGACGAGGTGCGCGATGTAGTCGGTGCGCGGGCGGCGGGCGATCTCGGCGGGGGTGCCCTCCTGGACGGAGCCGCCGTGCTCGATGACCACCAGCCGGTCGGCCAGCACCATGGCGTCCAGCGGGTCGTGCGTGACCAGGACGGCCACCGCCTCGAAGTCGGCCAGGTGGCGGCGGAGCTGGGATCGGACGTCCAGGCGGGTGCGGGCGTCGAGCGCGGCCAGCGGCTCGTCCAGGAGCAGCAGGCGTGGCCGGGTGGCCAGCGCCCGGGCGAGGGCCACGCGCTGCGCCTGGCCGCCGGAGAGCCGGCGGGGCCGGGCGGCGGCGTGCTCGGCCAGGCCCATCCGCTCCAGCCACGCGGCGGCCTCGGCGCGGGCCCGCGCCTTGGGCACGCCGTGGCAGCGCGGGCCGAAGGCGACGTTGTCCAGCGCGGACAGGTGCGGGAAGAGCAGGTAGTCCTGGAAGACCACACCGACCGGGCGGGTCTCGGGGGGCGTGCCGTCCAGGGCGGCGCCGTCCAGCCGCAGGTGGCCGGCGGTGAGCGGGGTCAGCCCGGCCAGGGCCCGCAGCGCGGTGGTCTTGCCCGCGCCGTTGGGCCCGAGCAGGGCGAGCACCTCGCCGGGGGCGGCGGTGAGCGTCACGTCGAGGCGGAAGGCGCCGCGGTCGACGACCAGCCGGGCGTCCAGGCCCTCGGGGGCCGGGCTGCCGGAGGTCGCGGGTGCTTTGTCCAGGGAGGTCATGGCGTGGTCATCCAGCGGTCGCGCAGCCCGGCCAGGACGGCGATCGAGACGGCGAGCAGCACCAGGCTGAGCGCGATGGCGGCGGCCGGGTCGCTCTGCAGGGCGAGGTAGACGGCGAGCGGCATCGTCTGCGTACGGCCGGGGAAGTTGCCCGCGAAGGTGATGGTGGCGCCGAACTCGCCGAGCGCCCTTGCCCAGGCCAGCACGGCCCCGGCGGCGATGCCCGGGGCGATCAGCGGCAGCGTCACCCGGCGGAAGGCGGTGAAGCGGGAGGCGCCGAGCGTGGTGGCGGCCTCCTCGTAGCGCGGGTCGGCGGCCCGCAGGGTGCCCTCGACGCTGATGACCAGGAACGGCATCGCGACGAAGGCCTCCGCGACGACGACGCCCGCCGTGGTGAAGGGCAGCGTCACCCCGAACCACTGGTCCAGCCACCGCCCGGCGATGCCGTTGCGGCCCAGCGCCAGCAGCAGCGCGACACCGCCGACGACGGGCGGCAGCACCAGGGGCAGCGTCACCAGGGCGCGCACCAGCCGGCGCCCGGGGAACTCGGTACGGGCCAGCAGCCAGGCCAGGGGCACGCCCAGCACGAGGGTCACCGCGGTGGCGAGGGTGGCGCAGATCAGGGAGAGCCGCAGCGCCTGCCACACCCCGGGACTGGTGAGCTGCGCGGGCAGTTCGCTCCACGGGGTGCGGACCAGCAGTCCGGCGAGCGGCAGCACCAGGAAGACGAGACCGAGCAGAGCCGGCAGCAGCAGCGGCAGGGGCACCGGGGAACGGTGACCCTGCCGGCGGCCGGCGCGGCGCGGCCGGGACTCCAGGAGTTCGGGCGCGCCGCCGTTGTGGTCGGTCAAGGGTTGAGGAACCCTGCCTCGCTCAGCACCTTCGCGCCCTGTTCGGACCGGACGAAGGCGATGAAGGCCTCGGCGGCCCCGGCGTTGGGCGCGTCCTTGAGCAGGACGATCGGGTAGTCGTTGACGGCACCGGCGGACTCGGGGAACTCCACGCCCTCCACCTTGCCGGCGGCGGCCTTCACATCGGTCTTGTAGACCACGGAGGCGTCGACCTCCTTCAACTCCACCTTCGTCAGGGCGCTCTTGACGTCCTGCTCGTAGGAGACCGGGGTGAGCTTCAGGCCGGCGCCGTCCAGCGCCTTCTGCGCCGCGGCGCCGCAGGGCACCTCCTTGGCGCACAGGGCGACCTTCATCCCGGACTTGGTGAGGTCCTTGAGGGACGCGACGTCCTTGGGGTTGCCCGGGACGACCGCGATCTCCAGCTGGTTGCGCACGAAGGTCGCGGGCTCGCCGGCCGCGTCGTTGGCGTCGGTGACGATCTGCATGGTCTTGGGGGAGGCGGCGGCGAAGACGTCGGCGGGGGCACCGGAGGTGATGCTGGCGGCGAGCGCGTCGCTGCCGCCGAAGTTGAAGGAGACCTTGGTGCCGGGGTGGGCCGCCTCGAACTCCTTGCCCAGTTCGGTGAAGCTCTCCTTGAGGGAGGCGGCGGCGAAGACGGTGACCGTGCCCTTCAGGTCGCCCGCGGAGGACGTGCCCGCCGAGGGCGAGGACGACGCGGAGGCGCCGGCGGAGTCGTCCGAGGAGGAACAGGCGCTCAGGGCCAGCAGCACCGCGGTGCCTCCGACGGCCAGCTGAAGGGTCCGGCGGTGCGTGGGACGGGTCATCACAGGGCTGCTCCTCCGAGTCTCTAGGGTCTCTCGACGACCACGTTGGTCGACTTGATGACGGCGACCGCCGGGACGCCGGGCTCGAGCTTCAGCTCCTCGGCCGACTCCCGGCTGATCATGGACACCACGCGGAACGGGCCGGCCTGGATCTCCACCTGCGCGGAGACGTCGCCGAGGATCACCTCGGTGACGATGCCCGCGAAGCGGTTGCGGGCCGAGGAGCCGGTGTGCTCGCGTTCGGTGCGGTTGAACTCCCGGGCGAAGGCGGCCAGATCGGGACCCTCGATGATGCGCCGGCCCTGCTCGTCGCGCTCCGCCCGCAGCCGCCCGCCGTCGACCCAGCGCCTGAGGGTGTCGGCGCTCACGCCCATGACTGCGGCCGCCTCGCCGATCCGGTAGGTGTGCATGACTCGATCATAGTGACGCAGATGCGAGCGGGAAGCCCCTTGTCGGATTGCATCAGCCGGATCACAGCGCATGGAGGGTCGCATGTGCGTTTCCACGACCGCCCTGCGTGGGTACGGTGATCGGGGGAGGTGGAAGCCCGTGACCGTGTCCGTTCCCGCGCCGCCGCCGGGGCTCGCCGGCTTCAGCCTGAGCGGCGACCTGGCCCGCCCCGCGCCGCTCACGGTGCCCGACCTGCGCGCCTGGCCCCAGCACACGGCCCGGGTGAGCTTCGAGTGCCAGACCAGCGGTGTGCAGCACCACCGTTTCGAGGGCCCGTTGCTCCACGAGGTGCTGTGCTCGGCCGGTCCCGGCTTCGACCCCGGCCGCCGCAAGGACCGGTTGCGGTTCCTCATCGCCGTGACCGGGGCGGACGGTCACCACGCGCTGCTGTCCTGGGCCGAGATCGACCCGGACTTCGGGCACGCCCCCGTGCTGCTGGCCACCCGCATCGACGGCACCCCGCTGGACGCGTGCGGCCCGCAACTGGTGCTTCCCCAGGACCGCTGCGGGGCCCGGCACATCAGCGGCATCACCGCCATCCGGGTGGACGGGGGCTACGGCGGCGGCCCGGCGGCGGGGAGCGACCCGGGCGTCTGAGCGGGCACTACGATCGGCGGAATGCGATCCTCCCCCGCCGGCCTGGTCCGTGAGTTCCACACCGCCTTCGGCCTCGACGTCCGCCCCCGGCCGACCGAGATCACGCCCGAGCACGCGGCGCACCGTCAGGACCTGCTCGCCGAGGAGGTGGCCGAGGTCGCCGAGGCCTCCGGGACCGGGCCCCTGGACCACCTCGCGCACGAACTGGCCGACGTGGTCTACATCGCGTACGGCACCGCGCTGGTGCACGGCATCGACCTGGACGAGGTCATCGCGGAGATCCACCGCGCCAACATGAGCAAGCTGGGCCCCGACGGCCGGCCCACCCTGCGGGCCGACGGCAAGGTCCTCAAGGGCGAGCACTACCAGGCCCCCGACGTCGCGGCGGTGCTGCGCGCCCAGGGCTGGACGCCCGCCGGGGAGTAACGCGACGGCGCGGCGTGTGCGACCGTGAGCCATGCTGCTTCGCCAACTGGAGTACCTGGTGGCCCTCGCCAGGGAACGGCACTTCGCGCGCGCCGCCGACGCCTGCTTCGTCTCGCAGCCCTCGCTGTCGGCCGGCATCCGCAAGCTGGAACGCGAGCTGGACGTGCCGATCGTGCGGCGGGGCCGGCGCTTCGAGGGGCTGACCCCGGAGGGCGAACGGGTGCTGCTGTGGGCGCACCGCATCCTGGCGGAACGGGACGCGCTGCGGCAGGAACTCTCCGAGATGCGCGGCGGGCTGGCCGGCACGCTGCGGCTCGGCGCGATACCCACGGCGCTGACCGCCGCGTCCCTGCTGACGACGCCGTTCTGCGAGCGGCACCCGGGGGTGCGGGTCAGCCTGGAGTCGCTGTCCTCACGGGAGATCAGCGACCGGCTCGCGGAGTTCGAGCTCGACGCGGCGATGACGTACCTGGACGACGACGCCCTGCGCCATGTGCGCCGCTTCCCGCTCTACGAGGAGCGCTACCTGCTGCTCACCCCCGCGGACGCGCCGCCGGCCGGGCTGCCGGTGGCGCGTTGGGCGCAGGCGGCCGCGCTGCCGCTGTGCCTGCTGTCGTCGCGGATGCGCAACCGCCGGATCATGGACGAGTGCTTCGCCGCGGACGGGGTCACCGCGTCGCCGGCCGTCGAGACCGACTCGGTCGCCGGGCTGTACGCGCACCTGACGGGCTCGGGCGGGCGCTGGTCGAGCGTCATCTCGCACGCCTGGCTGCACATGTTCGGGGTGCCCGCGGGGATGCGCGTGGTGCCGCTGGAGGGGCCGGCGCACGGTCCCCGGGTGGGGCTGGTGATCGCGGACCGCCGGCCCGAACCGGTGCTGGCCAGGGCCCTGCTGGCGGTCGCCCGGCAGGCGCGGGTGCGGGACGCGCTGGACGCGCTGGTGGAGGCGCACCTGGGCGGCTCATAGCGCCGCGCTATCACGCCATAGCGACGTTCGCTTTGACCCCCCGGCGGCCGGGCCGCGACCGTGAAGTGACCTTCCGCAGCGTCCACTTCACGGATGAGGAGCCGCAGTCATGGCAAAGGTGCTGTGCGTCCTGTACGACGACCCGGCCGACGGTTACCCGACCACGTACGCCCGCGACGACCTGCCGCGCATCGACCACTACCC